>JBLJBS010000219.1:0-13233 GCA_047637695.1 Aquamicrobium sp.
TAATGGCTCCTTACTCTCAAGAGTGGGAGCCTCCGGAAATCCCCGCGCGGTTCAGGCTAAGGTCAGCATCGGGAACAGGTCACCAGACCGCACCCGCCTGCTTCTGTCTCTGTCGCTTGCCCCGGCCGAAAGGCATGGCGTCGAAATCGAACTGGCCGATTTCCTCGCCCGACGGCACCGAGATGTTGTCGAGGCTCTCGGCGATGTGCCGCGCCAGCGCGTCGACGATCTCCGGCTGGCTGGTATGGCCGCGCAGGATGCCGATACGGACCTCGGGCAGCGCGCCGAAACCGTCCGCCTCGCCGAGGATGCGCATGCCGGGCCTGAGCGCACACTCCGGCAGCACCGAAACCGCCTGACCGGAAAGGACAGTGGCGATCAGCACCGTCGCAGACCAGCTCGAGATCAGGATGCGATAGTCGTGGCCCATCTGGTCGAGGACGTCGATGGCCGACCTGCGCCACAGGCAGGTGTTGCGGCCGACGGCAAGCGGCAGCACCGCCTCCTCGTGGATGGAATGGTTGGCCGACGTGACCCACAGCAGCGGCTCGCGCCGCACCACCTCGGACATGCTCCGGTCGTTGCTTTGGGTGACGATGGCGATGTCGAGCTGACCGCGCTTCACCTGGTCGACGAGGTTGACCGTCGGCTCGCAGACGACGGACAGCTCGACCCGCGGATTGGAGCGCCCGAACCGCGCCATGATCTCCGGCAGGAAGCGGTCGGCATAGTCGTCAGGGGTGCCGATGCGGATCGAGCCTTCCAGCGTGGCGTCGTCGAAGGCGGCGAGTGTCTCGCGGTTCAGGCGCAGCAGCCGGCGCGCATAGGTCAAAAGCCGCTCGCCCTCCTCCGTCAGCCGGTTAGCCCGCCCGTCCTTTTCGAACAGCGGCTTGCCGATCCGTTCCTCGAGGCGTCGCATCTGCATCGAAACCGCCGACTGGGTGCGGTGCACCTCCTCGGCCGCACGGGTGAAACTGCCCATGTCGGCGATGGTGATAAAAGTGTGGAGCTGGTCGAGATCGAGCGGAGCCGCCATGGCAAATCCATAAACATGATTGATCTTTACCATTAAAAACATTCGTTGGACTAATCAATACAGGCGTGGGAATAGCATTCTCGCAAAACCCAACGGCGCACCATTTCGAGCGTCGGCCGCATCCTCCCTTGCGGTCGGGCGGGATTGCGCGCGCCAGACCGCCAAGGAGAAGAAGACCATGAGCGCCGTCAACCGCCCCTCGGCCGCGATTTTCGCCGGAACCGACCGGCCCTCCCCTGCAGCCGGCGCCGCGACCCACCTGTCCGGAATGTTTCGCGACCTGATGCGCGCGCTCGTAAATCGCCGCCAGCTCGTCCAGCTGCGCGATCTGAGTGATCGCGGACTGGCGGATATCGGCCTGATGCGGCTTGATCTTCATTTTGCCGGGCGCATGCCGTTGAACGTCGATCCGACGCTGCGCCTTGCCACCACCGCCCGCGAGCGCCTGCATTCGCCGCGCATCGAACGGCGCTGAGTTCCTTACCCGCAGGCTCCCCTTTGACCGGCTCCCAC
Organism: Aquamicrobium sp.; assembly: GCA_047637695.1. GTDB lineage: Bacteria > Pseudomonadota > Alphaproteobacteria > Rhizobiales > Rhizobiaceae > Aerobium. The sequence goes on from JBLJBS010000219.1 coordinate 1,550, forward strand.
CGGCAGCCTGCCTCCTGCCCGGTCCCTCGCGAGAGGGCCGGGCTTTTTCGTTGCCGAAGCCGGACCGGAGCGTTCCGCGGTCAGACAGCGACGTCCGGCCTCGCACGAATGCGGTTGAAGCGTGTCGCGATTTTTCAGATTCGCTCCGTACGCTTTAAGCTCTTGTTTTTACGCATGTCGTTGTCCCGAAACCGGTTCCCGCTTTTGGGCGACATGCTTTGGAGCAACGGGCATTCCGACGAATGCAGTTCCGTCGCTCTCGCTTTTTCTTGAGCCGCATATATGCGACGTCAGACCTAACCGCCTGACTGCAAAATGCTCTAGCGTCCGCGCTTTTCCATGCCCTTGAGGAACTGGTCGAACACCGCTTCCATATTCTGCTGATAGTCGTCGCGCGTCTTGGCGCCCGCATCGAACATGTCGCCGAACAGGTCATCATAGGGCGTGCGGGGACGTCCGCTCGGGTTGGTGCGCTGCTTCTGCGCCTGCTTCTGCCGTGCGCGCGGTTGCGGTTGCGGAGCCGGCTCGGCCTGACGCTGGCCGCCTCCCATCATCTCCTCGAAGATGCGGCCGAGCGGGTTGTCGCCATAGGGGCTCTGCGGCGCCCGCTTTTGCCGGGGCTGCGACTGCGCGCCACCGCCGCCGAACATGCCCTCAAGTATCTTGCCGAAGGGATTGTCGAACGGGTTCGGCTGCTGCGGCGCCTGCTTCGGCTGCGGCGCCGGCTGCGGCATGCCGAAACCGCCCCCCTGCTTCATCATCTGCTCGATGATCTCCTGAAGCGGATTGCCCTGGCCGCCGAAGCCGGCAGCGCCGAGCTGCCCGGCCGATTGCCCGGCCGATTGCCCGGTTGCCTGCTTGAACAGCCCACCCATGATCATCGAGGCAAGGACGGGCAGCATCTGCTGCAATGTCTGCTGGGCGATGCCGGTCGCCTGCGCCGCCTGCGCGGCAACGGCGCGCGACAATTCCTTCGAACCGAACAGGTGGCCGAGAATGCCGTTGCCTTCCTGCATGCCCTGAGGGGTGAAGGCCGCCGCCGCGTCCTCGAAATATCTGGCATGCTGGCCCGAAGCGAGCGCATTGAGAAAATTACCAAGGTCGTAGGGATTTGCGGTGTTGCGCTTCAACCCCTGGCTGAAGGCGGGCATCAGCGCCGCCATTGCTTCCTGCGCCTGTTGCTGCGACAGGCCGAACTGTCGCGCCATCTCGTTCATGGCATTGCCATTCTGGGCGTTGGCGAGCATGTCGAACAGAGGCAGCATGGCCGGTTCCTTCCGTTGTCTTTCTGCCAGACTAGGGCAATTCCAGCAAAAGTGCGAAGCGGTTTTGCGTCCGGAGTTGCGCAAAAAACAAAGAGGTAGATCGGCGGGCAAAGTGAAATTGGCGACGCCGCCTCGCGGCCGTCAGATCGGTCTTTGCCAGCCACGCGACGACGCCGGCTCTGCACGATCGCCGTGCCCGATCACGCCTCCGACTGCTGCGCCGCCTGCTCGTCGCGCTGCCGCTGCACATCGCGCCGCTTGTTGACGATGGCCGCGCCGAGAACGCCGACAGTGACTACGGCGATCAGCAGCGTGCAGACGGCGTTGATCTCGGGCGTCACGCCGAGGCGGACCTGGCTGTAGATCTTCATCGGCAGCGTCGTCGCGCCGGGGCCGGAGGTGAACGAGGCGATGACCAGATCGTCGAGCGACAGCGTGAAGGCGAGCATCCAGCCGGCAACCACCGCCGGCATGATGACCGGCAGCGTCACCTGAAGGAAGGTGCGCGTCGGCGTCGCGCCGAGATCCATCGCCGCCTCCTCGAGCGAACGGTCGAACGACACCAGCCGCGACTGCACCACCACCGCGACGAAGCACATGGTGAAGGTGATGTGGGCGAGCGTCACCGTCATGAACCCGCGGTCGAAACCGATGGCGACGAACAGCAGAAGCAACGACAGGCCGGTGATGACCTCGGGCATGACAAGCGGCGCGAACACCATGCCGGAGAACAGGAACCGGCCGCGGAAGCGAGTGTAGCGGGTCAAGGCCAGCGCCGCCAGCGTGCCGAGCACCGTCGCGACCGTGGCCGAGACGAAGGCGACGCGCGCCGTCACCCATGCCGCGTCGAGCAGCCCCTTGTTCGAGAACAGCTCGACATACCACCGGGTCGAGAAGCCGCCCCAGACCGTCACCAGCTTCGAGGCGTTGAACGAATAGATGATCAGCAGCACGATCGGCAGATAGAGAAAGGCGAAGCCGAGCACCAGCGAGACGATGTTGAAACGGGAGAGCTTTCCCTGCATGGCGGCCTACCTCCCCTGTTCCTGCGACAGCGCCTGCGACCGCTGGAAGAACATGATCGGCAGGACGAGGATCAGCAGCAGGATGATCGCCACCGCCGAGGCCACCGGCCAGTCGCGGTTGGCGAAGAACTCGTTCCACAGCGTCTTGCCGATCATCAGCGTCTGCGAGCCGCCGAGAAGGTCGGGAATGACGAATTCGCCGACCGCCGGGATGAAGACCAGCAGGCAGCCGGCGACGACGCCGGGCAGCGACAGCGGGAAGGTGATCCTCCAGAAGGCGCTCATCGGCGGGCAGCCCAGATCCTGCGCCGCCTCGATCAGCGAGAAATCCATCTTCTCCAGCGTCGCGTAGAGCGGCAGCACCATGAACGGCAGGTAGGAATAGACGATGCCGATGAAGATCGCGGTGTGCGTGTTCATGATGAGGAGCGGCGTATCGATCACCCCGACCCACATCAGGAACTGGTTCAACAATCCTTCCGGCTTCAGGATGCCGATCCAGGCATAGACGCGGATCAGGAACGAGGTCCAGAACGGCAGGATCACCAGCATCAGCAGGATCGGGCGCAGAGAACCGGGGGCGCGCGCCATCGCATAGGCGAGCGGATAGCCGACCAGAAGCGCAAGGAACGTCGAAACGGCGGCGATGACCACGCTCGACACATAGGCGTTGAAATAAAGCGCGTCGTCGAGCAGCCAGAGATAATTGTCGAACGAAAGCTCGCGCAGCCCCTCGATCAGTCCGGAAAGCCCCTCGCCGAGACCGAGCGTCGGCGAATAGGGCGGCATCGCGATCGCGGTTTGCGACAGCGAAATCTTGAACACGATGAGGAACGGAACAAGGAAGAAGAACAGCAGCCACAGATAAGGGACGAGGATGACGATGCGGCTGGCGATGGCGGCGGCGAGCCGCGTTCCCAACCCATCGCGCTGCCGTCCGGATGCCTCATTACCTGCTGCCGTGGTCGCTCCGCTCATCGCACCTGTTCCCCGCCTAGCGTGTGAGCACGATGCCGGCATCCGGCGCGAACGAAATCCAGGCCTTGTCGTCCCAGCTCAACGGATCCTCCACCGTGCGCGAGCTGTTGAGCGCGCTGGCCGTCACCACCTGCCCGTCGGCGAGCTTGACGTGATAGACGGTCATGTCGCCGAGATAGGCCAAATCCCAGACAGCCCCCTCCATGACATTGGTCGCGCCCACCGGCGGCTTCGACGAAACCTTGATCTTTTCCGGCCGGATGGCGAACGCGACCGTGCTGCCGGCCTGGGCTTCACCGGCGTTCCCGACCCTGATCTGCGCGCCGCTGGCGCCGGTGATGACCGCAAGCGCGCCGTCGCGCTCGGAAACCGTTCCTTCGAGGATGTTCACATTGCCGACGAAATCGGCCACGAAGCGCGAGGCCGGCGCCTCGTAGACCTCGGCCGGAGTCGCCACCTGCATCACCTTGCCCTTGTCCATGATGGCGATGCGGTCGGCCATGGTCATGGCTTCTTCCTGATCGTGGGTGACCACGACGAAGGTCAGGCCCAGATCCTGCTGCAGATCCATCAGCTCGAACTGCGTCGCCTCGCGCAGCTTCTTGTCGAGCGCGCCGAGCGGCTCGTCGAGCAAAAGCACCTTAGGCCGCTTGGCGACGGAGCGGGCGAGCGCGACGCGCTGGCGCTGGCCGCCCGAGAGCTGATGCGGCTTGCGCTTCGCGAACTGCTCCAGCCGCACCAGCTTGAGCATTTCCTTCACCCGCGCCTCGATGTCGGTTTTCGGCATGCCGTCCTGCTTCAGGCCGAAGGCGATGTTGGCCTCGACCGTCATGTGCGGGAACAGCGCGTAGGACTGGAACATCATGTTGACCGGCCGCCTGTAGGGCGGAATGCCGGCGAGGTTCTGACCGTCGAGCAGGATATCTCCCGAGGTCGGATGCTCGAAGCCGGCCAGCATGCGCAAAAGGGTCGACTTGCCGCAGCCGGATGCGCCGAGCAGCGCGAAGAACTCGCGTTCGTAGATGTCGAGAGACAGATCGTTGACGGCGGTGAAATCGCCGAACTGCTTGGTCACGTTGCGGAAAGAGATGAACGGCCGCGCCTGGGGGTCGTTCCAGGGCGCAAAGCTCCTGCGGATGCTGCCAAGCGATTTCATGCCAGGTTCCCCGGTTGCGAAACCATCCGCCGCCTTCTTGCGAGCGACATGACGGCCCGTCTCCTTGTCGTGAGCGGCCTGAACGAGGCTCGTCGCCCGTACTCGAAACCGCCTGGATGCCTAAAGTATCAACTCGAACAAAGGCAGAGCGCCGGCGGTTTCCGCCGGCGCTCCGATTTTCCTCACTGGCCGGTCACGACCTTGGTCCAGCTGCGCGTCAGCAGGCGCTGGGTGCGCTGGTCGTAGGGCTGGACGGTGAACAGATGCTTCAGCGTCTCGTCGTCGGGATAGATCGCCGGGTCCTCGACGATCTCCTCGTCGATGAACTCCTGCGACGCCTTGTTGCCGTTGGCGTAGTAGACGTAGTTGGTCGCCTTGGCGATGACTTCCGGCTCCATGATGAAGTTCAGGAACTCGTGAGCCTCGGCGACATTCTTGGCATCGCCCGGAATCGCCATCTGGTCGAACCACATCTGCGCGCCTTCCTTCGGCACCACATAGGCGATCTCGACTCCCTGGTCGGCCTCGGCGGCGCGATCGGCAGCCTGGAACACATCGCCCGACCAGCCGATCGCAACGCAGATGTCGCCATTGGCGAGCGCATTGATGAACTCGGAAGAGTGGAACTTGCGGATGTGCGGGCGCACGGCGAGCAGCACTGCCTCGGCCTTGGCGAGGTTTGCCGGATCCTTGTCGTTCGGATCGATGCCGAGATAGTTGAGGACCGTCGGCACCACGTCGGTCGGCGAGTCGAGGAAATAGACGCCGCAGCTGGCCAGCTTGGCGATCTGCGCCGGATCGAACACGGTGCTCCAGGAGTCGATCTCGTCGACGCCGAGCGCTTCCTTGACCTTGTTGACGTTGTAGCCGATGCCGACCGTGCCCCACATGTAGTTGATGGAGTATTCGTTGCCCGGATCGTACTGGGCGGTGCGCTCGCTCACCACGTCCCACATGTTCTTGAGGTTCGGCAGCTTGGACTTGTCGAGCTTCTGGTAGACGCCGGCCTCGATCTGGCGAACCATGAAGGGGCTGGCGGTCGGCACGACGACGTCGTAGCCGGACGCGCCGGCGAGCAGCTTCGTCTCGAGTATCTCGTTGGAATCGAAGACGTCGTAGACGACGCGGATGCCGGTCTTGGCGGTGAAGTCCTGGATGATCGAATCGTCGATATAGTCGGACCAGTTGTAGACGTTGACGACGCGGTCCTGCGCGTTTGCCGCGCCGGCCAGCGCAAGGGCCGCGGCCGAGGCGGCGGAAAGCAGGATTGCCTTGCGGATCATGACGTTCTCCTCTGTAGAAACGTTATTCCCAGCTTCCGGCAGGTTCGGGAAAAGACCTGCCGAAGCCGGGTTGTTCGGTGAAAGCCTATTGACGTTTTGGCATCGCCACAAGCGGGAAAAAGCAGCCGCCGCTCACAGATAGGTAGTGCGTTCGAGCGGCGTTATCTCGCCCCAGAAGGCAAGGATTTCCGCTCGCTTCAGGTCTTTGTAGACCTTGGCCAGCAACGGCCCCAGCGCCCGGTCGATGAAACGGCTCTTGGCCATCAGTTGCAGGGCGTCATCCATGTCGTCCGGCAGGAACAGTCCTTCGTCCTCGTAGGCGTTGCCCTGCACGGGCGGGGGCGGCACCGCCTTCTTCTCGATGCCCTCGATCATGCCCTGGATCAACGTCGCCATCACCAGATAGGGATTGGCGTCGGCGCCGGCGATCCGGTGCTCGATGCGGCGGTTCTGTTCGTTGGAAACCGGAATGCGCAGCGCCACCGAGCGGTTGTTCTCGGCCCACACCGCGCGCGTCGGCGCATAGGAGCCGGGCGTGATGCGGCGGAAGCCGTTCCAGGTGTTGATGAACAGCAGCAGCGATTCCGGCATGGTCTTGAGCAGGCCGGCAACGGCGGATTCGAGCCGCGGCCGCCCTTCCGGTCCGGCAAAGATGTTGTGGCCGTCCGCGTCCAGCACCGAGGCGTGGACATGCATGCCGTTGCCGGCATATTCGAGGAACGGCTTGGCCATGAAGGTCGCCGTCAGCCCATGGGCGCGCGCGCAGCCCATGACGATGCGGCGGAGCAGGATGACGTCGTCCGCCGCCTTCAGCGGGTCGGCCCGGTGCTTCAGGTTGACCTCGAACTGGCCGGGCGCGGCTTCCTTGATGATGGTGTCGATCGGCAGGCTCTGCGCCGCCGCCGCATCGCGGATCATGTCGAACAGGTCGGCATGTTCGGCGAGATCGTCGAGCCCGTACATGCGCAGCCGGTCCGGCCCGGCCATCGCGCCGACCGGAGCCGGCATGCCGTCGTCCCAGTCGGTCTCGGGATCGAGCAGGTAGAATTCGAGTTCGAAGGCGACGACGGGGAAGAAGCCCTTCTCATTGGCTTCGGCCACCTTCTTCTTCAGCGCCTGCCGGGGGTCGGCCATGAACGGCTCGCCCTCGGGCGTGAAGGTCTGGAGAAGCACCTGCGCCGTCTTGCGCTTGGCCCACGGCACGATGGCGAGGGTGCCGCGCGTGGCCCGGCAGAAGCCGTCCTGGTCGCCGGTCTCGATATGCAGGCCGGTCTCGGAGACCTCGCGGCCCCAGACATCGAGACCGTGCAGCGACATCGGGAAATTGACGCCTTCCTGGAAGGCCTTCTTCAAGGCGTCGGCCGGCGCCCACTTGCCGCGCATCACGCCGTTCGGATCGACGATCAGAAATTCAACGGCTTCAAGATCGGGATGTTGTTCGACGAATGCGCGGTATTCGCGCTCATGGTCCGGAGAAACGAACCTGCTGGCTTCTTCAGCCTCGACGGACAATTTGTCCGCCCCCGTTTCGGATCTACGCTTTAGTTCAGGAATACGTTTAACGCCGGACTCCGCAAGGTCCGTTGGATGAAATGGCAAGATAAACCTGTCTGATTGTTTCGATCGTTACAAGCCTGCCCGCGAGCCCCGGTTCTGTCAATGGGGCGTCGGCATGCCGGTCAGCCCCGGCCGCTGCGGCCGGGTCAGCCGGCGAACCTCCAGGCCGATATGCACGAGAAGCGCGGCAAAGACGATGCCGCCGCCAAGAATGGTCCGCCCCGCCGGCACCTCGCCGTGGACGAGCCAGACCCAGACCGGGCCGAGCAGCGTCTCGAAGGTCGCGAGCAGCGCCGTGTAGGCCGGCGCGATCAGGCGGGCGCCGGTGGCGAAGAATGCCAGCGCAAGGCCGAGATTGATCGCCCCGAAGGCGAAGAGAAAACCCATGTCGACTGGGGAAACCTCGAGGGTCGTGGCCTGGCTGGCGGCCAGCGCCGCGGCGATGATCACGCCGAGGCAGGTGGCCGGCGTCATCCGCACATGCGAGAAGCGCCGCATCATTACGGTGGCGATGGAGAAGGCGAAGACGATGACCAGCGCCAGCCCGTCGCCGATCAGCGAAACCCCGCCCGCGAACGACCCCGACACCATGACGCCGACGCCGATGATGACTGCGGCGATGGCCGCCCATGTCGCAGCCGAAACCCTGACGCCAAGGACAACGAAGGAAAGCAGAGCCGCGATCAGCGGTCCGCCGGCCTGCACCAAAAGGATGTTGGCGACGGTGGTGTGGGCCAGCGCCAGTATGAAGAACGAGGTAGAGACGGTGAGGCAGCAAGCCACGACAAGGCCGGGCAGGCCCATGCCGAGAAACAGCCGGAGCGTGCCGCGAGGACCGTCGCGCCAGAGCATGAATCCCAGCAGGAACAGCGCCGCCCAGAACGAGCGCCAGAACACGATCGTCCAAGGGTCGGGCGCATCGATGAAGCGGGCGATGACGCCGCCGAGGCTCCAGCACAGCGCCGACAGGAATACGAGCAGATAGCCGGTGCGTTCCTCGCGCGCCGAGATGGATATGCCGGTGGTGGAAGAACCGCTCATCGACGTCAAGGCTCCGGCAATCGGTGGCTGCGAGTTGCCGAAAGATATGCCCTGTCCCGCCACCGGAAGCAATCGGGACGAACTCTTGCAAAACGGTCGCCCAGGCCCGAACCTGCGGGCTTCACGGGCGACCGCCCCGGCGGCCTGACAGGCTGTTCCGTCAGAGCCGTGCGTCGGGCGAACCGGCCCGAGACGGAAGAAGCAACAGCGGCTACTGGAAATCGAACGCCGACAGCCCCGTCGCCATCTCGTCCAGCCCGAGCGGGCGCGTCACCGGCGGCTCGATCCGCGCCAGGCATCCGGTGCGCTCGCACAGGCGGCAGGCCGGCCCGACCGGCGTGGCCTTCTCGTTGGCCGGCAGCGCGGCGGCATAGACGACCTCGTCCTTGAAGCCGATGTCGCAGCCGATCAGGATCGCGGTGCGCCGCGGCCGCTCGGAAAACGCGCCCTGCGGCCCTTCGAGCGTGCGCGCCAGCGTCAGGAACGCGGCTCCGTCCGGCATTTCCACCGCTTCGACCAGGATCTGAGCCGGCTGGGCGAAGGCGGCATGCACGGCAAGCTTGGGGCAGCCGCCGCCGAAGCGGGCATGGGGAAAGCCTTGCGCTCCGGCACGGCGGAAGCGGTTGCCGGCATTGTCGGCCTCGAGCATGAAGAACGGCACCCCCGACTGGCCGGGCTTCTGCAACATGGTCAGTCTGTTCGCCGCCTGCTCGAAGGAGACGCCGAAGCGCGAGCGCAGAACGTCGATGTCGTAGCGGGCGCGCTGCCCCGCGGCGAGAAAGGCGGCATAGGGCATCATCAGCGCATGGGCGGCATAGCGACCGAGCTCGAAGCGGGCGAGCCGCCGCGCCTCGTCGGAAGACAGTTTCAGAGCCTTGACCTCGGCGGCGAGCGCGACCTGGCAGCGGATGAGGCAGGCTTCCATCGCCACCTCGCGCAGCTGATCGAACGGCGACAGCCGCTCCGAGATGAACAGGCGCTGCGAATGCCGGTCGTAGCGGCGGCGCCAGTTCGGCATGGTGGCGACGGGAAGCACCTTGACCGCGATGCCGTGTTCGCGCCTGAGCCAACCCTTCAACGCGCCGTAAAGATCGTCTCCCGGTTGAAGAAGCTGGGTGAACGCCTCCGTCTCTTCCTCAAGTGAAGGAAAGAAATTCTCCCGGCGCTCGAAGGTCTCGCGGACCTCGTCGATCGGCAGCCGCGCCGAGGACAGCGTCGTCGCCCTGCCCTCGCGCGCCAGCAGTTCAGACAGATCGGACAGGCGCTCGGCCTGCTCACGATAGGCGCGATAGAGCTTGACCACCGCCGCCGACGCATTGGGTGCGGCATCGGCGATCTCGACCAGTTCCTGATCTCCCGGCAACTCGCCCGCCAGCAGCGGATCGGAAAACACCTCGCGCAGCGCCGCGATCGATCCCGTTCCTTCCGCCTGCAACTCCTCGGGCTCGACATGGTAGACGGAGGCGAGCTTCAGGATGAGCTGTACCGTCAGCGGCCGCTGGTTGCGCTCGATCAGGTTGAGATAGGACGGCGAGATGCCCAGACCCTCGGCCATCGCCGTCTGGGTCAGCCCCTTGGCGTTGCGGATGCGGCGGATGCGCGGCCCGGCAAAGATCTTCTGTTCGGCCATGGCAGGGTTCCCCCGAAGAGCTGGACCGTGTGATTGACTGGATTTTACAAATCGCCGCCGGACGGCGCTTTTACAATTTTCACAATTTTACAAGCGGTCATAGTCAAACGCAACACAGGTTTTCTCGAATTATCCGATCCTTTTCGCCATTTTCCTCGTTCTTTCCCGCAGCGCAATGTAAATGAAGTCACATCGAGGTCGCGCTTCCCAGGCGACCTGACGGACAATCGCCAGCTTGCAGGAGAGCATCATGACCGATTTTTACAACATCGTTCCGTCCGCGCCGGAAGGCCGTTACGAAGGCATCCAGCGCCCCTATTCGCCGGAAGACGTCAAGCGCCTGCGCGGCTCGGTCCAGATCAGGCACACCCTGGCCGAGAACGGCGCCAACCGCCTGTGGCAGCTCATCAACGAGGAGCCCTTCGTCAACGCCCTCGGCGCGCTGTCGGGCAACCAGGCGATGCAGATGGTGCGTGCCGGGCTAAAGGCGATCTACCTCTCCGGCTGGCAGGTCGCGGCTGACGCCAACACCGCATCCGCGATGTATCCCGACCAGTCGCTCTACCCGGCCAACGCTGCACCCGAACTGGCCAAGCGTATCAACCGCACGCTGCAGCGCGCCGACCAGATCGAGACCCAGGAAGGCAACGGCCTGTCGGTCGACACCTGGTTCGCGCCGATCGTCGCCGACGCGGAAGCCGGCTTCGGCGGCCCGCTCAACGCCTTCGAGATCATGAAGGCCTTCATCGAGGCCGGCGCGGCAGGCGTCCATTTCGAGGACCAGCTCGCTTCGGAGAAGAAGTGCGGCCATCTCGGCGGCAAGGTGCTGATCCCGACCCAGGCCCACATCCGCAACCTGACCGCCGCGCGCCTCGCCGCCGACGTGATGGGCGTGCCGACGCTGATCGTCGCACGCACCGACGCCGAGGCCGCGAAGCTGCTCACCTCCGACATCGACGAGCGCGACCAGCCGTTCGTGGACTATGATGCCGGCCGCACGGTCGAGGGCTTCTATCAGGTCAAGAACGGCATCGAGCCGTGCATTGCCCGCGCCATCGCCTACGCTCCGTTCTGCGACCTGATCTGGATGGAGACTGGCAAGCCCGACCTCGCCCAGGCGAAGAAGTTCGCCGAAGCGGTGCAGAAGGAGCATCCGGGCAAGAAGCTTGCCTACAATTGCTCGCCCTCGTTCAACTGGAAGAAGAACCTCGACGACGCGACCATCGCCAAGTTCCAGAAGGAACTGGGCGCAATGGGCTACAAGTTCCAGTTCATCACGCTCGCCGGCTTCCACCAGCTGAACTACGGCATGTTCGAACTGGCGCGCGGCTACAAGGATCGCCAGATGGCGGCCTATTCGGAGCTGCAGGAAGCCGAGTTCGCGGCCGAGGCCAATGGCTACACCGCGACCAAGCACCAGCGCGAAGTCGGCACCGGCTATTTCGACGCCGTTTCGCTGGCGATCACCGGCGGCCAGTCCTCGACCACCGCGATGAAGGAATCGACCGAGACCGAGCAGTTCCGCCCGGCGGCGGAATAACGGTCCGGCCACGCAAGGCTCAAGGCCACCAAGGCAAAGGAGAACACCCATGTCGCCCAAGACCCGTGTCAAGGAACGTGCGGAGGAGCAGTCCTCTTCCATGAACAGCGACCAGCAGGCCGTCATCCGCATGGTGGCAAACGACCTGCACCGACTGAACCAGTCGGTGATGAAGGCGGTCGAGGCCGGCGTGTCGGTGGAACTGGTGC
>JBLJBS010000220.1:0-2196 GCA_047637695.1 Aquamicrobium sp.
CGGTGGTCGAGGCCGACCGCTGCTATTTCTGCTACGATGCGCCCTGCATGCAGGCCTGTCCGACGGAAATCGACATCCCGCTGTTCATCCGCCAGATCGCCACCGGCAATCCGCTCGGAGCCGCGCGGACCATCTTCGACCAGAACATTCTCGGCGGCATGTGCGCCCGCGTCTGTCCGACCGAGACGCTGTGCGAGGAAGCCTGCGTGCGCGAGACCGCGGAAGGCAAGCCGGTGCAGATCGGCCGGTTGCAGCGCTACGCCACCGATGCGGCGATGGCGATGCGGCGCCAGTTCTATGAACGGGCGGAACCGACGGGCAGAAGAATAGCGGTCGTCGGGGCGGGCCCGGCCGGCCTCGCCTGCGCTCATCGCCTCGCGGTGCATGGCCATGACGTGACCGTTCTGGAAGCGCGGCCGAAGCCGGGCGGACTGAACGAATACGGCATCGCCGCCTACAAGGCGACGGACGGTTTCGCCCAGTCCGAGGTTGACTACGTCACCGAGATCGGCGGCATCGCGATCGACTACGACAAGGCGTTGGGGCGGGATTTCTCGCTGGCCGAGCTCGCCGCCACCTATGACGCGGTGTTCCTCGGCATGGGGCTTTCCGGCGTCAATGCGCTGCGTGCGGAAGGCGAGGAGGCGCAAGGCGTCGAGAACGCCGTCGATTTCATCGCTGGATTGCGGCAGGCGTGCGACCTCGCCTCGATCCCCGTCGGCCGGCGCGTCGTCGTCATCGGCGGCGGCATGACCGCCATCGACGCGGCGATCCAGTCGAAGCTGCTCGGCGTGGAAGAGGTGACGATCTGCTACCGCCGCGGCAAGGAGCACATGAACGCGTCTGCGATGGAGCAGGACCTGGCCACCTCGAAAGGCGTGCTGATCCGCCACTGGCTGCAGCCGAAGCGCGTGCTGGTCGAGGGCGGGCGCACCGTCGGCATCGAGCTTGAATACACCGAGATGCGCGACGGCCGGCTTGCCGGCACCGGCGAGACCGTCGCCATCGAGGCCGACCAGGTGTTCAAGGCCATCGGCCAGAGCTTTCAGCCGGCGCCGCTGAACGGCAGCGGCAACAGGATCGCGCTCGATGGCGGCCGCATCCGCGTCGATGCCGAAGGCCGCACCTCGATGGACAGAGTGTGGGCCGGCGGCGATTGCGTCGCCGACGCCCGCGAAGATCTGACGGTCGCGGCCGTGGCCGCCGGGCGCGACGCGGCCGAGAGCATCCATCGCGCGCTGACCTCGAACGGGAGGGCATGACCATGGCGGACATTCGCTCGAACTTTCTCGGCATCCGCTCGCCGAACCCGTTCTGGCTCGCCTCCGCGCCGCCGACCGACAAGGCCTATAATGTCGTGCGCGCCTTCAGGGCCGGCTGGGGCGGCGTGGTCTGGAAGACACTGGGCGAGGAAGGCCCGCCCGTCGTCAACGTCAACGGCCCGCGCTATGGCGCGATCTGGGGCGCCGACCGCCGGCTGCTCGGCCTCAACAACATCGAGCTGATCACCGACCGCGACCTTTATCTCAACCTGCGCGAAATCAAGCAGGTCAAGCGCGACTGGCCAGACCGGGCGATGATCGTCTCGATCATGGTGCCGTGCGAGGAGGCGGCGTGGAAGGCGATCCTGCCGCTGGTCGAGGAAACCGGCGCCGACGGCATCGAGCTGAATTTCGGCTGCCCGCATGGCATGAGCGAGCGCGGCATGGGCGCGGCGGTCGGCCAGGTGCCGGAATATGTCGAGATGGTGGTGCGCTGGTGCAAGCAGAACACGCGCATGCCTGTCATCACCAAACTGACGCCCAACATCACCGACATCCGCCAGCCGGCGCGGGCGGCGCATGCCGGCGGCACCGACGCGGTGTCGCTGATCAACACCATCAACTCGATCACCTCGGTCAATCTCGACTCGTTCTCGCCGGAACCGTCGATCGACGGCAAGGGCACGCATGGCGGCTATTGCGGCCCGGCGGTCAAGCCGATCGCCATGAACATGGTGGCCGAGATCGCCCGGGACCAGCAGACGCGGGGCCTGCCGATCTCCGCCATCGGCGGCATCACCACATGGCGCGACGCGGCCGAATTCATGGCGCTGGGCGCCGGCAACGTCCAGGTCTGCACCGCCGCCATGACCTATGGCTTCAAGATCGTGCAGGAGATGATCGAGGGCCTGAAGAACTGGATGGACGCCAAGGG
>JBLJBS010000221.1:0-2463 GCA_047637695.1 Aquamicrobium sp.
ACGACGGCGATTCGGCCGAGAAGCACCGCGAGTTCTACGACGAATATCTCGCGGTGATGGATCTGACGGCCGAGTTCTATCTTCAGACGGTGGAGACCGTCTTCATCCGCCACGACCTGCCGAGGGGCCGGATGCGCCATCGCGGCGAGCCGGTCGACCCTTCGGCCGTGCGCAATGTCGCGCTGCTGACGGTGGAAGGCGAGAACGACGACATTTCCGGCGTCGGCCAGACCCAGGCCTCGCACGATCTCTGCGTCAACATCCCCGCTTCGATGCGCGGTCATCATCTGCAGTCGCGCGTCGGCCATTACGGCGTCTTCAACGGCTCGCGCTTCCGCGCCGAGATCGTGCCGCGCATCGTCGCCTTCATGGCCGCCCATGGCGCGCGGCCCAGGCAGGCGGCGCGCCCCCGCCTGGTCAGCACCAAGGGCTGAACCAGGGGAAAGCGCGGCGCCGGAGAGGCGGTGGCGGTCCGAAGACGACGAAGGCGGCCCTCGCAGCGCCGCCTTTTTCATCGAATTTCCGACTGGGGATTTCCGACTGGGGATTTCTGGCTGGCGATCGCCCGCCGGGGGGAGCCGAGCCCCCGGCCTGCCCGGTTCAGGCCACCTGCGACGTCGGCGCCTGCGACAAAAGCGTGTGGATCGCGTCGGCCTCGCGCGTGGCGCGGATCTTGGCGACGGTGTCGGGATCGCGCAGCACGCGCGCGATGCGCGACAGCGCCTTCAGGTGGTCCGCGCCGGCGCCTTCGGGGGCGAGCAGCAGGAACACCAGGTCGACCGGCTGGTCGTCGAGCGCCTCGAAATCGACCGGGGCCTCGAGCCGGGCGAAGATGCCGGTGATGCGCGAGATGCCGGCGAGCTTGCCGTGCGGGATGGCGATGCCGTTGCCGACGCCGGTGGAGCCCAGCCGCTCGCGCTGGAGGATGGTGTCGAAGACTTCGCGTTCCGGCAGCCCGGTCACGGAAGCGGCCTTTTCCGCCAGCAGCTGCAGCAGCTGCTTCTTGGAATTGGCCTTCAAGGCCGGCATCACTGCCGGAACCTCGATCAGGTCATTCAGGTCCATTTTCAGGTCATCCTTCCTGCTCTGTCCGTTTGCCGCAACGCAAGCCCCCACCCGCGGTCGGTCGCCTGCGGTCCGGTCGAGAGCGGCGGTCAGCCGGCGGCCGCGTTTGCCGCCGAAGAGGTGTCTATCCAGCCGATATTGCCGTCGGCGCGACGGTAAACGACATTGACGTGGCTGCTGCCGGCATTGCGGAAGACGACGACGGGACCGTCCCTCGTGTCGAGCTCGATCACCGCATCGGCGACCGACATCGTCTTCAGGGCCACGGTCGATTCGGCGACGATGGCCGGGGCGTAGTCGACCGGCACTTCCTCGTCTTCCTCGGCCACGGGCGCCACCACGCGATAGTCGAGGTCGATCCATTCGACCGCGGTCGAAACCGGGTGCGTCTTCAGCCGGCGCTTGTAGCGGCGCAGCCGCTTCTCGACGCGCTCCGCCGCGGCGTCGAAGGCGAGCTGCGGGTCCTGCGCCTGGCCGGTGGCCTGCAGCGAGATGCCGGAATCGAGATGCACCATGCAGTCGGCGGAAAAGCGCGACCCCGCCTTCTCGACCGTCACCGAGCCGCCATAGCCGCCGTCGAAATATTTGTTGACCGCATCCTCGATGCGCCCCTCGATCCGGGTGCGGAACGCGTCGCCAATGTCCATATGCTTACCGGAGATGCGCAGGCTCATGTCGAACGGACCTTTTCTTGTGCTGGTTCTCTCGGAGATTCCGACTGCTTTTAGAGTTTATACCCGTGGTCGGCACACTCAAGGTTTTCGGTAGCTCGGGCGTCGGCTTCCGGCTACGCCACCGGGCGGCCCGTCGGGGCCGCCGCAGCCGCAGGACTTCGCCTTCCGCTGGCCCGCCGCATGCGGCGCGCTTCTAGTCCGTTTCGCATCGGCTTGTCAACGCAAGGGCGCCGCGCCCCCGTCTCAGGCGCGCACGGACGCTTTCGCCCGCTTTTCGCGCCGCCGCTGCACCGAGGAGGGAATGTCCATGCCTTCCCGGTACTTGGCGACCGTGCGGCGGGCGATGTCGATGCCGGTTTTCCTCAACATATCCACAATCGCGTCGTCGGAGAGCACGGCTTCGGGCGTTTCCGCCGCGACCATCTCGCGGATCAGGTCGCGGACGGCGGCCGAGGAATGGGCCTCGCCGCCTTCGGTCGCGGCGATCGCCACCGAGAAGAAGCGCCGGAGCTCGAACGCGCCGCGCGGCGTCAGCATGTATTTGTTGGCGGTGACGCGGCTGACCGTCGATTCGTGCATGCCGGTCGCCTCGGCCACGTCCTTGAGGCTGAGCGGCCTGAGATGCCGCACGCCGTGGAGGAGGAAGGCGTCCTGCCGGCGCACGATCTCGCTCGCCACCTTCAGGATGGTGCGGGCGCGCTGGTCGAGGCTGCGCGTCAGCCAG
>JBLJBS010000222.1:0-17391 GCA_047637695.1 Aquamicrobium sp.
CGCTGGGCGAGGTCGACGACCGGGTCACCGGCCTGCGCGCCGGCGGCGACGACTATCTGACCAAGCCCTATGCGTTCAGCGAGCTTCTCGCCCGTATCGAGGTGCTCGACCGTCGCTCGGGCGCGCGCGAGGTCGAAACCCAGTATCGTGTCGGCGATCTCGAGCTCGACCGCCTGTCGCACACGGTCAGGCGGGCGGGGAAGGAAATCCCGCTTCAGCCGCGCGAGTTCCGCCTGCTCGAATATCTCATGCGCCATGCCGGTCAGGTGGTCACCCGCACCATGCTGCTCGAGAATGTCTGGGATTATCATTTCGACCCGCAGACCAACGTCATCGACGTCCATGTCTCGCGCCTGCGTTCCAAGATCGAGAAAGGTTTCGGATCGCCGGTTCTGCATACCGTGCGCGGCGCGGGCTACGTGCTGAAAGCCGAGTGATGCGCCTGCCCGCCGTCATGAAGACAACGGCGGCCCGGCTTTCGGCGCTGTTCCTGATCCTGTTCGCGCTGTGCGCCAGCGTCCTGATCGCCTATATGTCCTCGCTTTCCGTGCGGATGCTGACCAGCCAGACGCAGGAAGCGATCATGTCCGAGATGCAGGGGCTCGATGCCGCCTACAGCCGGGGCGGCCTGCCGACGCTGGTGCGCGTCGTTGAGGTGCGCTCGCGCCAGCCCGGCGCCAATCTCTATCTGATCGCCGATCCGAACGGCCGCATCCTCACCGGCAATGTCGAGAGCCTCGAACCCGGGGTGCTCGAAATCGAGGGCTGGACGGAGAAGGCCTTCGCCTATCGCCGCTATGGCGACAATGAGAGCGCCCGCCGTTCCGCCCCGGACGGAGAAGCAGCCGGGGAAGTCCCGGCGGCTGGACCGATGCGTCATCACGCGCTCGCCCTGGTGCTGCGGCTTCCCAATCGTATGATCCTGCTCGTCGGTCGCGACCTTGGCGAGCCCGAGCAGCTTCGCGGCATCGTCAACCATGCCCTGCTGCTCGCCTTCGGCATGATGGGCGTCGGCGCATTGCTGATCTGGTTCTTCGTCGGCCGCCATGCGCTGAAGCGGATCGACGCCATATCGGATGCCGGCCGCCGCATCATGGGCGGCGACCTGTCGGGGCGGCTTCCGGTAACCGGCTCCGGCGACGAGTTCGACCGCCTTTCGGAAAATCTGAACGTGATGCTGGCGCGCATAGCCCGTCTGAATGACGGTCTGAAGCAGGTGTCGGACAACATCGCCCACGACCTGAAGACGCCGCTGACGCGTCTGCGCAACCGCGCGGAAGCCGCCCTTGCTGGCAAGCCGAGCGCCGCCGAATATCGGGCCGCGCTCGAAGCTGCGATCGCGGAATCCGATCAGCTGATCCGCACCTTCAACGCCATCCTGATGATCTCGCGGCTCGAAGCCGGCTATTCGGCCGAGCAGACCGGCACCGTCGATCTGGCGGCGATCGTCGCCGACGTGGTCGAGCTTTACGAACCGCTTGCCGAGGAGGTCGGGGTTTCCCTTTCCGTCGGGCAGGTCACCGCCGCGACCGTGACCGCCAACCGCGAACTCGTCGGGCAGGCGCTGTCCAATGTCGTCGACAACGCGATCAAATATTCGGCGGGCGCGGTCGATGCGCCTGCGGTCGTCGTTTCCCTTGCCCGCAACGGCGGCGATCTCGTGCTGGCGGTCATCGACAATGGTCCCGGCATCCCGGCGCAGGATATGGAACGCGCGACCGAGCGTTTCGTGCGGCTGGAGCAGAGCCGGACCCGTCCCGGCTCCGGCCTCGGTCTGAGCCTGGCGCGCGCGGTGACGGAATTTCATGGCGGAAGGCTTGAATTGTCGGCTGAAAACCCCGGACTATCGGTCAGGATGATCTTTCCGGGCGATTCGAAGCGGCATGAGCACGACTGAGACGGGCGAGGCGTGGTTCGGCAGGCCGGTGGCGGCATTGTCGCCGCTCGAAGCCGGCAATGCGGCGACGATCATGCGCGATCTGGCGGAAGCCGCGCATGAGCATGATCTGCCACGGCTGGCGGAGATCGCAGCCGGTGCCTCGCCGCTGACGGGGTTTCTCTCTGCGGTGTTCGACCTCTCCCCCTTCCTGCGCGATGCGGCGCGGCGGCGGCCGCAGATGCTCGAAACCCTCTTCGACATGCCGGCTGAGCCGCGTATCGAAACGCTGAACGCGGCCATCGCCCTCGCCGGCGACGCGGAAGGCCAGACCGAGGCCGGCCTGATGCAGGCGCTGCGGGAACTGAAGGGCGAAGCGCATTTCCTGATCGCGCTGGCCGATCTCGCAGGCGCGGCCGATGCGCAGGCGACGGTGCGGCGGCTGAGCGCGCTTGCCGATGCCTGCGTGTCGTCTGCTGTCCGCTTCCTGCTGCGCGAGGCGCATCGCGGCGGCAAGATCACCTTGCCCGACCTTGCCGATCCCGGCCGGGGATCGGGCATGATCGTTCTCGGCATGGGCAAGCTCGGGGCGAACGAGTTGAACTTTTCCTCCGACATCGACCTGATCGTCTTCTTCGATCCGAATGCGCCGGCGATCACCGATCCTTACGAGGCGACCGACCTGTTCGCCCGCCTGACCAAGCGGCTGGTGCGCATCCTTCAGGATCGCACCGCGCATGGCTATGTCTTCCGCACCGACCTGCGGCTCCGGCCCGATCCCGGCTCGACGCCGCTGGCGATCCCCGTCGGCGCCGCGCTCGTCTACTACGAGAGCCGCGGACAGAACTGGGAGCGGGCGGCGATGATCAAGGCGCGCCCGGTGACCGGAGATATCGCCGCCGGCGCGGCATTCCTCGCCGAACTGACGCCTTACGTCTGGCGGCGCTACATGGATTTCGCCGCGATCGCCGACGTCCATTCGATCAAGCGCCAGATCCATGCCCACAAGGGCCATGGCGAGGTGGCGGTCAAAGGCCACAACGTCAAGCTGGGCCGCGGCGGCATCCGCGAGATCGAATTCTTCGTCCAGACCCAGCAGTTGATCGCCGGTGGCCGCTTTCCAGAATTGCGCGGCCGCGAGACGGTGGCGATGCTCGCCGCACTGGCTGCGGGAGGGTGGATCACGCCGCAGGCCGCCGAGGCGCTTGCCCATCAATACTGGTTCCTGCGCGATGTCGAGCACGCCATCCAGATGGTCGCCGACGAGCAGACCCATACGCTGCCGGAAGACGACGCGGGGCTGGAGCGCATCGCCCATCTGCTCGGCTTCGCCGACGCCGGGGCGTTCTCGGCCGCGTTTCGTGCCTCGCTGCACACCGTCGAGCGTCATTATGCGGCTCTGTTCGAGGCCGCGCCGCAGCTGTCGCGCGGTGTCGGCAATCTCGTCTTCACCGGCGACGTCGACGATCCCTCGACGCTTGAAACGCTGTCGGAACTGGGGTTCCAGCGTCCGAGCGACATCTGCCGCGTCATCCGCTCCTGGCATTTCGGCCGTTACCGCGCCACCCAGTCGGCCGAGGCGCGCGAGCGCCTGACGGAACTGACCCCGGCGCTGCTGGAAACCTTCGGCAAGACACGCCGCGCCGACGAAGCCCTGATGCGCTTCGACGAATTTCTTTCCGGCCTGCCTGCCGGCATCCAGCTTTTCTCGCTGCTTCAGTCCAATCCGGCGCTGCTCGGCCTGCTCGCCATGATCATGGGCGCGGCGCCGCGCCTTGCCGCGATCATCACCCGCAGGCCGCACGTCTTCGACGGCCTGCTCGACCCCGGCCTGATGAGCGAATTGCCCAACAAGGCCTATTTAAAGACCCGCCTCGACGCTTTTGTCGAGGGGGCCGAGCTTCATGAGGAAAAGCTCGACCGGCTGCGCATCTTCGCCTCCGAGCAGAAGTTCCTCATCGGCGTGCGGTTGCTGACCGGCGCGATCGATGCGGTGCGCGCCGGCAAGGCGTTCTCCGACCTCGCCGACCTGACCGTCGCAGCGGCGCTCGACGCCGTGAAAGCCGAGTTCGCGCTTCGCCACGGCAAGGTGAAGGGTGGCAGGGTCGCGATCCTCGGCATGGGCAAGCTCGGCAGCCGCGAGCTGACCGCCGGCTCCGATGTCGACCTGATCCTGCTTTACGATCATGAGCCGGGCGTCGAGGAATCGGACGGCGACAAGCCGCTGGCTCCGTCTCACTACTACACCCGGCTGACGCAGCGGCTGATCGCGGCGGTTTCGGCGCCGACGGCGGAAGGCGTGCTTTACGAGCTTGATCTTCGCCTGCGCCCGTCCGGCAACAAGGGACCGGTCGCCACCCACATCGATGCCTTCCGCAAATACCAGCACGAGGAAGCATGGACCTGGGAGCACATGGCGCTGACCCGGGCACGCGCCATCGCCGGCAACAAGGCGTTCTGTGAAGCGGTGGAGGCCGACGTCGCCGGCATTCTCGCCCGCCCGCGCGCTCCGCGAAAAGTGTTCGCCGACGCGGCCGAGATGCGCGCGGTGCTGGCCGAGGAGAAGCCGCCGCGCGACGTCTGGGACCTGAAGCTGATCCCCGGCGGCCAGATCGATCTCGAATTCATCGCCCAGTGCGCACGCCTGACCGGCAATATCCTGCCGGACGTCTGGCCGCCGACTTCGACGGGTGACGCGCTGGCGCGGCTCGCGCCCGAATTCTGCAATGCCCAGATGCGTGACGAGCTTGTGTCCGCCTATGAGCTCTATCTGGCGCTGACCCAGATCGTGCGGCTGTGCCTGACCGGTCCGCTCGACCCGAAGGACGTGCCGCCGGGGTTGGCGGATCTGCTGCTCAGGACGACCGACCTTCCCGATCTTTCGGTTCTCGAGGCCCACATCCGTGAAACCTCCGCCCGGATCGAGACCTGTTTCGCGACTCTCGTGAAGGGTCGCGCCGCATAGGGCAGGCGCGCCTTCTTCCGCGTCTCGTATCGGTTGCGAAAGCTGCGGTTCAGGCCGCCTTCTTCATCGGGCTGCGGGCGGGGATGCGCACGGAGACGATGGTGCCGACGCCCTCGGTGGAGCGGATCTTCAGCGCTCCGCCATGGAGCTCGGCGAGGCTGCGCGAGATCGCCAGTCCCAGCCCCGAACCGGTGTGGTTCTTCGAGAACTGGTTTTGGACCTGTTCGAACGGCCGGCCGAGCTTCTTCAGCGCTTCGCGGGGAATGCCGCAGCCGGTGTCCTCGATGCTGAGCATGATCGCGCCGGCGGCCTTGCGCGCGCGCATGGTGATGCGGCCGCCTTCGCCGGTGAATTTCACGGCGTTCGAAAGCAGGTTGATGACGATCTGCTTGATGGCGCGCCGGTCGGCATAGAGCACCATGTCGTCGGCGATCTTCGTGTCGAGCGTGATGGACTTCTCGGCCGCCTGCAGCGCCACCACCCGCAGCGTCTCGTTGATCAGCGGGCCCAAATCGATCCCCTCGCGGTCGATCGAGAACTGGCCCGCCTCGATCTTCGACATGTCGAGAATGTCGTTGATGACGCCGAGGAGGTACGAGCCGGCGGAGTGGATGTCCTTGATGTATTCCTCGTATTTGTCGCTGCCGAGCGGCCCGAAATAGGCCTGCTGCATCATCTCGGAGAAGCCGAGTATGGCGTTGAGCGGCGTGCGCAACTCGTGGCTCATATTGGCGAGGAATTCCGACTTGGCGCGGCTGGCGGCTTCGGCGCGCTCGGTTTCCTGCATGTATTTGCGGTTGATCACCACCAGTTCGGCGGTGCGTTCGCCCTCGGCCTTGCGCGCCAGCGACAGGTCGTGGATCGTCGCCATCAGCCGCTGCTCGCTGTCCTGAAGCTTGGTCTGGTGCTGCTTCAGCTGGGTGATGTCGGCGCCCACCGACACCATGTCGCCGTCGCGGGTCTTCAACTCGTTGACCTGCAGCCAGCGCCCGTCGGCAAGCTGCCGCTCCCAGCTCGCGCCGCCATTGGGGCTGGCGAGCCGGCGTTCGGTCGCCAGCGCCTTCATCCGCTTCTCGATGGTGTCGCGCGGCGTTCCGGGCACCACGTCCGCGTCGGAAAGCCCCATGTCCTGCTGGTATTTCGAGTTGCACATCACGAGGTTTCGCGCGGAATCCCACAGCACGAAGGATTCCGAGATACTCTCGATGGCGGTGCGCAACCGAATGTCCGCCGTCTCGGATTTCTCCGCCAGCGTGCGTTGCTCGGTGACGTCGACTGCGATGCCGATCAGGTGGAGATTGGATGCCTCCGGGTCGCTCACCTGCGCCTTGGCGCGGATCCACACCCATTCGCCGTCGGCGCGGCGCATGCGGAAGACATGGTCGATCTGCTGCACCTCGCGCGACATGATCCTGTTGGCCATCTCGAACAGGTCGCCGTCGCCTTCGTGGATGATCTCGGCGACCGCGCCGAAGGACAGCATCGCGTCGGACGGCTCGTAGCCCAGCATGTCGTACATCGAGCGCGACCAGTACATGCGGCCGCGCACCATGTCCCAGTCCCACAGGCCGCAGCGTCCGCGCACCAGCGCCATGTCGACGCGCTCATGTGCTTCCATGTAGAGCCTGTCGGCGGCCTGCGCCCGGGCGGCCTGGCTGAAATAGGCATAGAGGATGACCAGCAGCACCGCAGCGGTCGCCACGAACAGTGTTATGTTGAAGGTCGCCGTCTCGCGCCAGTCGGCGAACACGTCGTCCGCGGCGATCATCGCGATCGCCGCGCCACGGTTCCCCTCGACCAGGCTGACGGCGGCAAGCCAGGGCTGCCCCGCGACCTCAACATCGAGGACGCCGGCGCGAGCGCCGAACAGGAACAGCGGCTGGCCGCCGGAAATGAAGCTTTCGAGCGCCTTGCCCTGCCATCTCACGCCTGAAGGCGTCGCGGCCTGAACGGAAAAATCGCCGTCGGCGACGAGCAGGACATGGCCGCGAGGAAGCGCGCCCGAGGCGGCGATGTCGGCGACGATCGCGCCCAATTCATTCCCGTCCGGGTCATTAGACGGCGGGGCGAGCATCATCGCGTGCGAAAGCTGGCCGGCGGCAAGGGTCAGGATGCCTTTCGCCTGCCGCTCGATGTCGTCGCGGTCGTTCATCAGGGCGAGGCCGCGCGAAAGGGCGACGATGGCAAGGAAGACGACGATCAGCACCGGGATCAGCCGACGCAGGAACGGCTCCGCCGCCAGCAGCTGACGATAGGCCGGCTCGGCGATCAGCCGTGCGTTGCCCATCAGGCCGGCGCGGGCGCGCCGGGCGGCCGTGCGTCGGGCATGAAAGCTCCCTGCGGTCGCGTCCCACGCGTCCGTCTTGGCCATGAATGGCTCTCCGATCCTGTCCCCTTGCGATCCGGGAACCCCGTACATCCGAATCGCCTATAAGGAATCAGAGGTGATTCGCCGTGTCCAGAGGCGGCGGCAGAAAGTTGAGAAATAGTTGAGAGCGAGCAGGGAATGGTGAGCAGGGAAGGCGAGTCCGCTACTTCCTGCTCACTGCCTCATGCCAGCGTCCTCTCGACGATGTCGCGCAGGTCGCTGGAAAGGTCTCTTGGCGCGGCAAGCGCCACCAGCGCCTCGCGCGCCGCCTGCTGGCGCGCCGGTTCGAGCGACCGCCACGACCGCAGCGCCGTGGCCAGGCGCGCGGCGAGCTGCGGGTTGCGCTTTTCGATTTCCAGCACCTTGTCCACGAATAGCCGGTAGCCGGCGCCGTCGGCACGGTGGAAGCCGGTCTGGTTCATCGTCGAGAAGGTGCCGATCAGCGCCCGCACCCGGTTGGGATTGGCAAGCGAGAAGCCGCGATGCCGGGTCAGGCCATCGACCAGCCCGACCGCGCTTGCGCCCGGCACCGTGGCTTGCGTCTGATACCACTTGTCCATGACCAGCGGGTCGCCGCCGTGGGCGGCCTCGAAGGCGGCGAGCGCAGCGCGCGTCTCGGCATGGCCGGGAAAGCGATGCGCCAGCACCGTCATCGCCGCGACCTTATCGGTCATGTTCGAGGCATCGGCGAACTGGCTGGCCGCGCGCGCCGGCGTCGCCGTGCCGGTGCAGAGATAGTCGAGAGCCACGTTGCGCAACGCCCTGCGCCCCGCATTCCGCGCGTCGGGGCTGAACGGGCCGTCCTCGTCGAGACGCCCGTAAAGCTTGGAGAAGACATCGCCATTGCCGACGGCGATGGCCCGGGCAAGGTCGTCGCGCGCGGCGAGGATGGCGTCGGGGTCGATGTCGAAGCCGATCTCGCGGGCAATGTCGGCTTCCGCCGGAAGCGTCAGCGCCAGCGCGCGGTAGGCTGGCTCCAGCGTCTCGTCGGCGGCGATGTCGCCGGCCGCCGCGATCAGGCCGGCGTCGAAGCCGGTCTTCTTTTGTGCCCGGATGGCGCGGTAGTTCTGGATCAGCGCGTCGCTGAACAGCGTGTTGAGCGCCTGCCAGCGCGCCACGAGGTCGCTGTCGTTTCGGGCGAGAAACAGGAGGTCGGCGGCGCTTTGCTCCATGGAAAGCGTGACCGGGGCGGAAAAGCCGCGATTGAGCGACAGAACCGGCCGCTCGGTCACGCCCCTGAAGCGCACGCTGTGGCGGCGCTTCCTGACGTGGATGACGCCGCCCTCGACGGTGGCGCCCTCGCTCGATGCCGGCTCGATGTCGCGCCCATCCTGCCCGACGAGGCCGAAGGCGAGCGGGATATGCATCAGCCGCTTGCGGCTTTCCGACGGCGTCGGCGGCACCGATTGCTCGATCTCGACCGCGAACTCTCCCGCCGTCGCGTCATAGGCGGTCGAGACGGCAATGTTCGGCGTTCCAGCCTGATGATACCACAGCGCAAATTGCGACAGGTCGCGGCCGGAAACATCTTCGAAGGCGCGGATGAAGTCCTCAATGGTGGCGGCCTCGCCGTCATGGCGGGTGAGATAGAGCTTCAGCCCCCGCGCGAAATCCTCCTGGCCGAGGATCGTGCGGATCGTCCGCACCACTTCCGAGCCCTTCTCGTAGACCGTTGCGGTGTAGAAATTGTTGATCTCGCGGTAGCGGCGCGGCCGCACCGGGTGCGCCAGCGGACCTTGATCCTCCGGGAACTGGTGCGCGCGCAGCGTCCGCACCTCGGCGATGCGCTTGACCGGGCGCGAGCGCATGTCGGCCGAGAATTCATGGTCGCGGAAAACGGTCAGCCCTTCCTTGAGGCAAAGCTGGAACCAGTCGCGGCAAGTGATTCTGTTGCCTGTCCAATTGTGGAAATATTCATGGGCGATGATCGCCTCGATATTGGCGAAGTCGGCGTCCGTCGCCGTCGCCTCGTCGGCCAGCACGTATTTGTCGTTGAAGATGTTGAGGCCCTTGTTCTCCATCGCGCCCATGTTGAAGTCGCTGACGGCGACGATGTTGAAGACGTCGAGGTCGTATTCGAGGCCGAACACCTCCTCGTCCCAGCGCATCGAGCGCTTGAGTGCATCCATGGCATAGGCGGCGCGTGCCTCTTTGCCGTGCTCGACATGGATCGCCAGCGCCACCTCGCGTCCCGAGGCGGTAATGAAGCTGTCGGACAAGGTTGCGAGGTCGCCGGCCACCAGCGCGAACAGATAGGACGGCTTGGGGAAGGGGTCGTGCCACACGGCATAATGCCGCCCCGCCGGCAGAGTGCCGCTTTCGACCGGGTTGCCGTTGGACAACAGCAGCGGCGCGGCCTTGCGGTCGGCCTCGATCCGCACCGTGTAGACGGACAGGATGTCGGGCCGGTCGAGGAAATAGGTGATGCGGCGGAAGCCTTCCGGCTCGCACTGGCTGCACCAGACGCCGCTCGAACGGTAAAGCCCCATCAGCGCGCCGTTGCGCGCCGGATCGAGCCGGGTGACGATGGTCAGGACGAACGTCCTTGCACGCGGCGGCCGGGCGATGGTCAGCCCCTGCGGGCCGGCAACGAACGTCGCCGGGTCTGCCGGCTCGCCGTCGATGGCGAGGCTGACGAGGTCGAGCTCGTCGCCGTCGAGCGCCAGCGGCGCATCGTCAGCTGCGCCCTCGCGCCGCTCGACCTCAAGCCGCGTCGTCACCAGCGTCTGGTCGGCGTCGAGCGCGAAGGTCAGTCCGGTGCGCGGGATCGCGTAGTCGCACGGCCGGTAATCCTCGATGCGGAATATCTGGCCCGTGTCCTTGCGCATGCTCTTCCTGCCTTCCATTGTCGCGGCGCGGGCATGAGCCTCGCATCGAATGCCGGACCCTCGTCTTACATGATCGTGTCGCGGCGCAAAACAGTGGTTTGGCGGCGGCGGAGACGGCGCGTCGCGCCTTCACAATGCTGGCGGGATCGTCCATACAGGAAATGTTGCCCCGCATCGCTGCGCCTTGCGGAATTTCGTTCCGGCCTGTTCCTGGTGAGCCGCACAATGGATCTTCCCTGCACCGTCCGCTCCTTTCGGCGGCGGCCACGACCCTGACCATGGCGACGCATTCTTCCTCCCTGCCGGACGGCAGGATCTCGGGACCATCGGGAAACACGCTGCGCGGCATCCTGCTCAAGGTGCTTTCGGTTTCGGTGTTCGTCGCCATGTCGGCGCTGATCAAGGCAGCGGGCCAGCTGCCCGCCGGCCAGATCGTCTTCTTCCGCTCCTTCTTCGCGATCTTTCCCATCCTCGTCATGCTCGCCTGGCGGCATGAGCTGGCGACCGCGCTGCGCACGACCAACCCGATGGGCCATATCGCGCGCGGCGGAGTCGGCGTGCTTTCGATGGCCTTCACCTTCATCGCGCTGACGCGGCTGCCGCTGCCCGAGGCGATCATGCTCAACTATGCGCAGCCGCTGCTGGTCGTCGTTTTCAGCGCGCTGTTCCTGCACGAGGTTGTGCGGGCCTATCGCTGGAGCGCCGTCATCATCGGGCTTGTCGGGGTGGTGATCATTTCCTGGCCCAACCTTTCTCTGCTCGGTGGCGAGGTCGATGCCGAGAAGACCTTCGGCGTGATCGCAGCTTTTCTGGGCGCGACGTTCTCGGCGGTGGCGATGCTGCTGGTGCGGCGTCTCGTCCACACCGAGCGGACGCCGACCATCGTGATGTGGTTCTCGCTCACCGCCACCATCGCCTCGCTTCTGACCATACCTTTCGGCTGGTCGCCGCTCACCCTGTTGCAGACGGCGTTCCTCGTCCTGGCCGGGGTCTGCGGCGGCATCGCCCAGATCCTGATGACCGAGGCCTATCGCCATGCCGAGGCGTCGACGGTCGCCCCGTTCGAATACACGTCGATGATCCTCGGCATTGCCGTCGGCTTCCTCGCCTTTGGCGACATGCCGACGGCATACACGATTGTCGGCGGACTGATCGTCGTCGGCGCCGGCATCTTCATCATCATGCGCGAGCGCCGGCTGGGACTGGAGCGCGGCAAGGCGCGCAAGGTTGCGCCGCCGCAGTGACGCCGCCGCTGTGACTCCCATGTGCCGGAAGCGGAAATCGCCGGCGGAAAACTATCCGCTGGCCGCGTCGAGCTTCGCCGCGATTTCGAGGAAATCGCGCCATGCCAGCTTCTTGTGGGCGGGGTTGCGCAGCAGATAGGCGGGATGGAGCGTCGGCATCGTCGGAATCTCGATGCCGGAGGCTGTGACATGCGTCTTCCACTTGCCGCGCATTCTCAGCACGCCTTCGGTGGCGTTGAGCAGCACCTTGGCCGACGGGCCGCCCAGCGTGACCAGCACCTTCGGATTGGCGAGCTCGATCTGCCGTTCGATGAACGGGCGGCAAAGTTCCGTTTCCAGCGGCGTCGGCGTCCGGTTGCCCGGCGGACGCCAGGGAATGACATTGGCGATGTAGGCGCCGTCCGCCCGGGCGATGCCGATCGCCGCCAGCATGCGGTCGAGCAATCTGCCGGAGCGGCCGACGAAAGGCTTGCCCTCGATGTCCTCGTCGCGGCCCGGCGCTTCGCCGACCAGCATCAGCGGCGCTTGCGGGTTGCCGTCGCTGAACACGGTCTGCTTGGCGTTGAACTTCAGGTTGCAGCCGGTGAAACCGTCGAGAATTTCGCGCAGTTCTTCGAGCGAGCCGGCCTGGCGGGCGAGGTCGCGCGCCCTGGCTGCCTGCGCCTCGTCGGGCACGGCGAGAGGCGGCGCCGAAACGCGCGCCGGCATGGCCGGGTCAGACGGGAGAGGGGGCTCGACATGCCTTTGCGCCTGCGGGGTATCGCCTCCTGCCGCCTTCCGGCGCGGGCCCAGGCGCGCTGCTTCCGTTTCCGCCGTCTCGGCAAAGCGATCGAACGGCTCCTCGCCGAGCGCCTCGTCGACGCCTGCATCGGCATAGAAGCGCAGGAGATCGGCGAGATCGTGCGCGGCAAGTTTGGGATCGGCGGTAAGCATGGCGCATTGTCGCGCGACGGGCAGGCGGGAGCAAGCAATTTAGCAGGATAAATTGACGTTTACGTTAAAGTAAATTAACATGAACGAAGCAAGGTGCGGCAATCCGGACCGGATCTATCGTCGCGGGAGTGTACGAGAACGGTTTCGCACCGGGAAACGATGCGCTAAGAGCGCTGTGAGCTTGAGTGCCGACGGGCTGACGCGGAGGATCTTTCGATGAGCGACACTGAACGCGAGAGCATGGAGTTCGACGTGGTGATCGTGGGCGCGGGGCCGGCCGGCCTTGCCGCCGCCATCCGCCTCAAACAGCTCAATCCCGACCTTTCGGTCGTCGTGCTCGAAAAAGGTTCTGAAGTCGGCGCACATATCCTCTCGGGCGCCGTGGTTGACCCCATCGGCGTCGACCGGCTGCTGCCCGGCTGGCGCGACGAGGCAGACCATCCCTTCAAGACCGCTGTCGAGGCCGATCATTTCCTGATCCTCGGTCCTGCCGGTTCGATCCGCCTGCCGAATTTCCTGATGCCGCCGCTGATGAACAATCACGGCAACTACATCGTTTCGCTCGGCAATGTCTGCCGCTGGCTTGCCGGTCATGCCGAGGCGCTGGGCGTCGAGATCTATCCGGGCTTCGCCGCCACCGAAGTGCTCTACAATGACGAGGGCGCGGCGATCGGCGTCGCCACCGGCGACATGGGCGTCGAGCGGGACGGCACCCGCGGGCCGAACTACGCGCCGGGCATGGAGCTTCTCGGCAAGTACGTGCTGATCGGCGAGGGCGTGCGCGGCTCGCTCGCCAAGCAGCTGATCGCCAGGTTCGGCCTGTCCGATGGCCGCGAGCCGCAGAAGTTCGGCATCGGGCTGAAGGAGCTTTGGCAGGTCAAGCCTGAGAACCACAAGCCCGGCCTCGTCCAGCATTCCTTCGGCTGGCCGCTGGGTTCGGCGACCGGTGGCGGCTCGTTCCTCTATCACCTCGAGGACAACCAGGTCGCCGTCGGCTTCGTCGTTCATCTGAACTACAAGAACCCTTACCTTTCGCCTTTCGAAGAGTTCCAGCGTTTCAAGACCCATCCGGCGATCGCCGGCACCTTCGAGGGCGCCAAGCGTCTTTCCTATGGCGCGCGCGCCATCACCGAGGGCGGCTTCCAGTCGGTGCCGAAGCTGACCTTCCCCGGCGGTGCGCTGATCGGCTGTTCGGCGGGCTTCGTCAACGTGCCGCGCATCAAGGGTTCGCACAATGCGGTGCTGTCGGGAATGCAGGCGGCCGAGCACGTCGCCGCGGCGATTGCCGGTGGCCGCGCCCATGACGAGATCGCCGGTTACGAGGAGAACTGGCGCGCGAGCGACATCGGCAAGGACCTCAGGAAGGTGCGCAACGTCAAGCCGCTGTGGACGCGGTTCGGCCTGTGGCTGGGTGTCGGCCTCGGCGGGCTCGACATGTGGCTGAACACCCTGTTCGGGGCCTCGCCCTTCGGCACGATGAAGCACGGCAAGACCGACGCCCAGTCGCTCGATCCGGCGGCGAAGCACAAGAAGATCGACTATCCCAAGCCCGACGGCGTCCTGACCTTCGACCGCCTGTCCTCGGTGTTCCTGTCCAACACCAACCATGAGGAGGATCAGCCGATCCATCTTCAGGTCAAGGACATGGAACTGCAGAAGCGGTCCGAGCACGACGTCTTCGCGGGACCGTCCTCGCGATATTGCCCGGCCGGCGTCTACGAATGGGTCGATGCCGACGGCAACGCTGCCGCCGACAGAATGGGCATCGATGTGAAGTTCGTGATCAACGCGCAGAACTGCGTCCACTGCAAGACCTGCGACATCAAGGATCCGAACCAGAACATTAACTGGGTCCCCCCACAGGGCGGCGAAGGGCCGGTCTATCCGAATATGTAAGGGAACAGGGCGGCGGCCGACAGGAGAATGTCGAAGGCAGGCATCCCGCGCGCTTCGGGAAGCTCTGCGGCTGCGCTTCCCTTTTCTCCCGTCGCTCCCGCCCTCAACGTCTCGATCGGTCGCTCTCGTGGCGGCAGGCTGAATTCCATCATGACGGGCCGGTGATCCGACCCGACATCGCCGAGCGTGCCGAGGGTTCCCGGCATGACGCGGCCCTTGACCATCACATTGTCGATCGGCAGGCCGACCCAGCGCAGCAGCGCCTGCGGCATTGCGCGGTGAAGCCAGCTCGGGCCGATGCCGTGAAGGAGGCGCGCGTCGGCGGCCGCGGCCAGCCGCCGTGCCGCATGGCTCCACGGCACGGCGTTCAGGTCGCCGGCGATGATCGCCGTGCGCCCGATCTCGTGCAGGAGCCGCTCCAGCCGCGGCATCTGCCATGGCTGCTCGAACGGCCACGGCCAGCCCATGTGCAAGGCGGCGATCTCCACGGTTTCCCCGCCGAAATCGATGCCGGCATGGGCGAAGGCGCCGCGATTGCCGCATTGGGGCGGGATGGCGTCTGCGAATGGCCGCCGCGACAGGATCGCCACCCCGCCGATGAAGGTCGGCTTCGGGCAGATCAGCCGATAGGGATAGGCGGCTTCGATCAGGGCGAGCTTGCCCGCCCACAGGTCGGAGACCTCGGTCAGCGTTACCACGTCGGGGCGCGACCGGCCGATCATCGACAGCACCGCCTCGGGCGTCGGATTGTCGTAGCGCAGGTTCAGGTGGAGCAGCCGATAGGTGGCCGGGCCGGCATTGTCCTGCGCCTCGATGCCGCCTGTCGCCGCAAACAGCGCCACCGTCTGTATCGGAGCCGCCAGCCCGAGCAGCAGCGCAAACATCGCCTCGGGACGAAAGCCAAACGCGACGAGGAAGGGAACAAGGGCAAGCAGAAGTCCGGCCAGGTGCAGCCGAAGATGCGAGAAGGAATCGAAGGCTGGGTGCAGTCCACCGAGATAGCTGAATGTCAGGGCGGCTCCGATGCCGGCGACGAGCGCCAGCACCGCCAGCCGCGCCGCCAGCGGTCTTCGATCCGTCCGGGAGGGAGTTCCTGCCACTGCCGTCGCTATTGGAACGCGGTTTCCGAGAAGCTGCGAAGCTTGCGCGAGTGCAGCCGCTCGGGCGGCATGGCAGCCAGCTTCTCCAGCGCCCGGATGCCGATGGTCAGGTGTTGCGCCACCTGTCGCTTGTAGAAGTCGCTCGCCATGCCCGGCAGCTTCAGCTCGCCGTGCAGCGGCTTGTCCGACACGCACAGCAGCGTGCCGTAGGGCACGCGGAAGCGGAAGCCGTTGGCGGCGATGGTGGCCGATTCCATATCGAGTGCGATGGCGCGGCTTTGCGACAGCCGCTGCACCGGCCCGCGCTGGTCGCGCAGTTCCCAGTTGCGGTTGTCGATGGTGGCGACCGTGCCCGTGCGCATGATCCGCTTGAGGTCGTAGCCGGAAAGCCCCGTCACTTCCGCCACCGCCTCCTGCAGCGCGACCTGGATTTCGGCCAGCGCCGGGATCGGCACCCACACCGGCAGGTCGTCGTCCAGCACATGGTCCTCGCGGACATAGGCATGCGCCAGCACGTAGTCGCCCAGCGCCTGGGTGTTGCGCAGGCCCGCGCAATGGCCGAGCATCAGCCAGGCATGGGGTCTCAGCACCGCGATATGGTCGGTGATCGTCTTGGCGTTCGAGGGGCCGACGCCGATATTGACCATGGTGATGCCGCTGTGGCCCGGCCGTGTCAGGTGATAGGCCGGCATCTGCGGCAGGCGCGGCGGCAGAAGGCCGGTGACCGGCTCGCTTTCGCCTGCCGGCGTGACCAGATTTCCGGGTTCGACGAAGGCATCGTAACCGTCGCCGCCGGCCGCCATCAACCCGCGCGCATGAGCGCAGAATTCGTCGATGTAGAACTGGTAGTTGGTGAACAGGACATAGTTCTGGAAGTGATGCGGGCTGGTGGCGGTGTAATGCGACAGCCGATGCAGCGAATAGTCGATGCGTTGCGCGGTGAATGGGCCGAGCGGCATCGCCTCGCCGGGCAGCGGCTCGTAGGTGCCGTTGGCGATGTGGTCGTCGGTGCCGTTCAAGTCCGGCACGTCGAACAGGTCGCGCAACGGTCTCCTGATCCGCTCCGCCGCCGAGGCATCGACATAGGTGCCTTCGAGAAAGGCGAAATGCAGCGGGATCGGCGTTTCCGATTCGGCCACCGTCACCGGCACGCCGTGGTTGCGGATCAAGAGTCGCAATTGCTCGTTGAGATAGCTTTCGAACAGGTCAGGCCGGGTGATCGTGGTGGCGTACCGACCCGGCTCCGGCAGATGGCCATAGGCAAGGCGGGAATCGATCTGGCTGAAGGAGGCGGTGGCGACGCCGACCTCCGGGTAGAAGGCGCGGTAGCGCTCCTGCCTGTCGCCGCCTTCGGCCACCGCGGCGAAGGAGGCGCGCAGGAAGTCGGTGTTGCGCTCATAGAGAAACCTGAGCGCCTCGACTGCGGCGCCGGCGTCGGTGAAGCTCTGGCGCCCGAACGGTTCCGGCGTTGAGATCGATTCGATGGCGATATTGCGGATTCGCTTTTCCATGACCCATCATAGTGGGTGGCCGCGGATGTTTCGAGAGGGGTTTGCGCCGGTTCGGGGAGGTGAACGGTTCACCCGCGCTGGAGCCCGACGACGAGCACGATGCCGGCGCCGCTGGCCAGCTTGCGGCTGTCTTCGATGAGGCCGCCCGTGCCGGCCGCGAAGGACTGCATGGCGATGAGCGGCGCGAACAGCGCGATGATCAGGAATGCGAAGCGAAACATGATGGCGGACCTTCTCAGCGCCGCAGGCTGGTGGCGCAGCCGGCGAAGGTGGTGTCGCAGAACTGGTAGACGATCCCTTCAGCGCGCCCGCCGCGGCTCTTCTCGGCCACGAGGATCGACAGGCCCATGCCGAAGACGGTGATCAACAGGCATACGATGGTGAAGCGGCGGGCGAGCATCGGGTCGGTCTCCTTCATTTATGGCGGAAGGATGCCCGAACGTGGCTGAACCATGGCTGATACGGCCGTTCATGTGCCGTTCAATCACCTTAACAACACCTTAAGCCGGTTTCATTGGCGCGGCGCGCGCGGCTGTGCTTTGCTTCGGTCAAGCAATGGAGACGCGCATGACCACTGAGACAGCCCCGATCGAACTCTACTACTGGCCGACGCCGAACGGCTGGAAGGTCAGCATCATGCTGGAGGAACTCGGCGTTCCCTACGAGGTGA
>JBLJBS010000223.1:0-6004 GCA_047637695.1 Aquamicrobium sp.
GATAGGCGATGATGCCGAAGGCGGCGGCCGCCACCATCACCGGCACGATGGCGAGCCCGTCGAGCCCGTCGGTCATGTTCACCGCATTGCCGGAACCGACGATGACGAAGGCCGCGAACGGAATGAAGAAGATGCCGAGATTGAGGACGAAGTCCTTGACGAAGGGAAAGGCGAGTGAGGACGAGAACGTGCCGGTGCCGGCGTTCATGATCGCCCATGCGGCGATGCCTGCGATTCCGAACTCGATCACCAGCCGCAACTTGCCGGAAAAGCCGCGATGCGACTGCTTGGTCACCTTCAGGTAATCGTCATAGAAGCCGATCAGGCCGAAGCCGAGGGTAACCAGCATCACCACCCAGACATAGGTCGATGAGAAGTTGCCCCACAACAGGACCGAGCCGACGATGCCGGTCAGCATCATCAGCCCGCCCATGGTCGGGGTACCGGCCTTCTTGAAATGCGTCTGCGGACCGTCGGCGCGGATCGGCTGGCCCTTGCCCTGACGGATGCGCAGGGCGTCGATGATCGCCGGTCCGAACAGGAAGACGATCATCGCCGAGGTGATCAGCGCACCGCCGGTGCGGAAGGTGATGTAGCGAAAAACGTTCAGGGCTGAAACCTGATCGGCTAGTCCTGCAAGCAAAAGCAGCATTTAAGGCGTCCCCGACCCTTTTTCAAACCTGTCCAGACGGCGCATCGGCCGGAGCCGCGGCCGGATATTCGTTCAGCAGCGCTTCCGTCAGCCGGGCGAAGCCGGAGCCGTTCGACGACTTGACCATCACCACGTCACCCGGCTGCACCGCCTCCAGAAGCAGCGCCTTCAGTTCGTCCGCGCTGTCCCTGTGCTTGCTCGGCATGTCGGAGGGCAGCGCATCGGCCAGCGCCGCCATTTCCGGGCCGCCGAGTAGCACCCGGTCGACCCCTGCCTCTGCGAGCGCGCCTGCAAGCCCGGCATGGAGCTTCTGGGAATGCACGCCCAGTTCGAGCATGTCGCCGAGGACCGCGATCCGCCGGCCGTTCTCGCCCACCGGCATCGCGCCGAGCACGGCCAGCGCCGCCTTCATCGACGCCGGATTGGCGTTGTAGCTTTCATCGATCAGCAGGAAAGTACCGCCGGACGGATGGGAAAGACGGTGCTGGCGGCCGCGCCCCTTCTCGGCCGAGAAACCCGAAAGCGCGGCAGCCGCCTTCTCGACATCGGCGCCGGCGAGATAGGCGGCACCCAGCACGGCAAGCGCGTTCTGCGCGATGTGCCGGCCCGGCGCGCCGATATGCGCCGCGACCTCGCGACCGGCCATGGCGACGCGGATGTGCGAGCCTTCGGCGTCGTTTTCGTAGGAAACCAGCCTGAACGTCGCGCGCGGATGCTCGCCGAAGCTCCAGACATGCTCGACGCCGGCCTCATGCGCGGCCTGTTCGAGCAGCTTCCACTGGCGGTCGTCGTGATTGAGCAGCGCATGGCCGCCCTTCTCGACGCTTTCGAAGATCTCTGCCTTGGCGCGCGCGATCTCTTCCATGTTCTTGAAATGGCCGAGATGCGCCGGCGCGATCAGCGTGATTACGGCGATGTGCGGTCGCACGAAGCGCGTCAGCGACCGGATTTCGCCCGGATGGTTCATGCCGATCTCGAAGATGGCGTAGTCGCAATCCTCCGGCATCCGCGCCAGCGTCAGCGGCACGCCCCAGTGATTGTTGAACGACTTGTCGGAAGCATGGACCGAACCGCAGGCGGAAAGAGCGACGCGCATCGCCTCCTTCGTCGTGGTCTTGCCGACCGAACCGGTGACGGCGATGATCTTGGCCTTGGCGCGTGCCCGCGCCGCGACGCCGACGGCCTCGAGCGCCGCCAGCACGTCAGGCACCACCAGCATCGGCGCGGTGATCCGCCCGAGCGCCGGCAGCTTGCCTTCGGCGACGACCAGAAGCCCGGCGCCCGCCTTGACGGCGGCGGTGGCGAAGTCGTGACCGTCGAACCTGTCGCCCCGGATGGCGAAGAAGGCTTCACCGGGCTGCAACGAGCGGCTGTCGATGGAAATACCGGATATGCCTTCCGGCAGAGCCCCTACGGGCCGGCCCTGCATCGCGCCCGCGAGCGCCTCGGTGCGCCACAGGAACGTCATGACGGCAGTTCCCTCAGTGCGACGCGGACTTCTTCATGGTCCGAGAACGACATGGTGACGTCGCCGATGGTCTGGCCTTCTTCGTGCCCCTTGCCGGCGACGATCAGCGTGTCACCTTCGTGAAGCTGCGCCACCGCATGGCGGATCGCCTGACGGCGGTCGCCGATCTCGGCCGCGCCGGGTGCCGCCGCCATGATCGCCGCGCGGATCGAGGCCGGCTCTTCCGAGCGCGGGTTGTCGTCGGTGACGATGACGGTGTCGGCGAGCCTTGTCGCAATCTCGCCCATGATCGGGCGCTTGCCGCGGTCGCGATCGCCGCCGCAGCCGAACACGACGACGACACGGCCGGTCGTGAACGGGCGCACCGCCTTCAGCACGTTTTCGAGCGCGTCGGGCTTGTGGGCGTAATCGACATAGACTGGCGCGCCTTCCCGCGTCGCGCCGACCAGTTCCAGCCTCCCGGAAGCGCCTTTCAGCCGTTCCAGCGCGGCGAGCGCCTTGCCGGCGGCAAGACCCGTCGAGATGGCGAGCCCCGCCGCGACCAGCGCGTTCGAGACCTGAAAGTCGCCGGCCAGCGGCAGGTCGATCTCATGGATCGCGCCGTCGGCCTCGATCTCGGCGCGCTGACGATGACGCTCGTGCTCGACGCGCTTCAGTTGCAGGAAGCTGCCCTGCCGCCCGACGGTCAGGACGGACAGCCCCGCCCCTTGTGCGGCGTCGATGGTGGCCTGCGACCACGGATCGTCGGCGAAGATGACGGCCGGCGCGCCCTTGGGCAGAAGCTCGGTGAACAGCCGCATCTTGGCGGCGTGGTAGTCCTCGACCGTCGGATGATAATCCATGTGGTCGCGGCCGAGATTGGTGAAGCCGCCGGCGGCGAGCCGGACGCCGTCGAGGCGGCGCTGGTCGAGCCCGTGGCTCGACGCTTCCATCGCGGCATGGGTGACGCCGGAGGCTGCGAGCTCCGCCAGCAGGCCGTGAAGCGCCACCGGGTCGGGCGTGGTCAGCGAACCATATTCCTCGCGTCCCGGCGCCGTGACGCCGGTGGTGCCGATCGAGGCGGCGGCGAAGCCTGCCTCGGTCCAGATCTGGCGCACGAAGGAAGCGACCGACGTCTTGCCGCTGGTGCCGGTGACGGCGACCATGGTGGCGGGCTGCGCGCCGTAAAAAGCCGCGGCCGCCAGCGCCAGCACCCGGCGCGGGTCATCGACCTCGATGACCGGCGCGCCGATGTCGCCCGAGACCGCGCCGCGCGCGGCAATGATCGCGACCGCGCCGCGTCGCGCCGCATCGGCGGCAAAGGCCGCGCCGTCAGCCTTTGCCCCCTGAAGGGCAGCGAACAGGAATCCTGGGGCCGCCTTGCGCGAATCCGAAGTCAGCCCTGTCACCTCGGCTCCGGAAAGGCCGTCGGGAATGGGCAGGACGCTGGAGAACTGGCTGAGCTTCATCGGAATTCACTGCCGGCTGCATATGCGGTCAAGATGGCGTTCCCCTCGATCTTTCCCATGGCCGAGAATCACTGCGAGGAGACGAGAAGAGCTTCACTTTCATGGCCGAAATCGGGCTTGACGCCAAGGAGAGCGGCCGACCGGCGGATGATGTTGCCGACGACCGGCGCGGTGTTCAGGCCCGAGGTCGCGCTCATGCCGGGCTTTTCAGGCTTCGGTTCGTCAAGCACGACGAGCACGATGTATTCGGGGTCGTTGACCGGAAAGCCGGCAAGAAAGGCGTTGAAGCGCTTGTCGTTCGAATAGCGGCCGTTGACCACCTTCTCCGCCGTACCGGTCTTGCCACCGACGAAATATCCCGCCACCTCGGCGCGCCGGCCCGAGCCCTTCTCGACATTCAGCCGGAACAGATAGCGCATCATCTCGCTGGTCTTCTGCTTGATGACCTGCGTTGCACCCGCCATGGCCTGCTCGGCGTTGCGCGGCAGGAAGGTCGGCTGGATCAGCAGACCGCCATTCAGCATCGCCGCCGCCGACATTGCCGTCTGGAGCGGCGTGGTTGCGACGCCATGGCCGAAGGAGATGGTGATCTGGTGGATGCGCTTCCACTCGGACGGCTCGGTCGGGCGTGCCACTTCGGGCAATTCCGTCGTCATCCTGTCGAGCAGCCCGATCTGGCGGAAGAAGGCGCGGTGATGCTCGACGCCGACCGTTTCGGCCATGCGCGCGGTGCCGATGTTCGACGAATAGATGAACACCTCCGGCACGGTCAGCACCCTGCCCTTGCCGTGGAAGTCGCGGATGGTGTGGCGCGCGATCTGGATCGGCCGCGACGCGTCGAAGCGGCTGTTGAGGTTCGCGGTGCCGGCGTCGAGCGCCATGGCCAGCGTGAAGCCCTTGAAGGTCGAGCCCATCTCGTAGACACCGGCCGACATCCGGTTCAGGCGATCCTTCTCATGGGCGTTGAACGGGTTGTTGGGGTCGTAGTCCGGCAGGGAGGCCATGCCCAGAACCTCGCCGGTGCGGGCATTCAGCACCACCGCGCCGGCGCCGATGGCGCGATAACGCTCCATCGCCTTCTCGAGTTCGTCGCGCAGGATGTGCTGGACGCGCAGGTCGATCGACAGCCGGACCGGCTCCAGGTCCTTCGGGATGGCAAGGCCGGTGGCTTGCAGATCGGCCAGACCCTGGTCGTCGATATATTTCTCCATCCCGGCAATGCCCTTGTTGTCGACATTGACGAGGCCGACGATGTGGGCCGCCGTCGGCCCGCCGGGATAGAAGCGGCGCTTCTCGGTGCGGAAGCCGACGCCGGGAATGCCGAGCTGCATGATCGCCTGCTGCTGGCGCGGCGACAGCTGACGCCTGAGCCAGATAAAGCCGGCGTCGCTCTTCAGACGGTTGTAGGTCTGCTCGACATTCAGGTCGGGCAGGATGGTCAGGAGCTTTTCCAGCGCCTCGTCGGCATCGACGATGCGGCGCGGCTCGGCATAGAGCGAGGCGGTGTTGATGTCGGTGGCGAGCACCTCGCCGTTGCGGTCGACGATGTCGGGACGCGAGGCCGTGACTCGGGACGGCCCCGGGCCGCCTTCCTCGAGTTCCTGCGTGCCGAGGAAGACGAGGCGGCCGGCGATCGCGCCGTAGATGCAGAAGAACACCGCCATGGTCATGACGATGCGGCTGCGGCCGCGTCCGCCCGACGTCTTGGCCAGCCCGTCGATGACGATGCGGCTTTCCCCGCTCTCGCCCGCGCCTCGCGCGCCTTTCCGCCAGCGGCCGATCATTGTCCGATGCCTCCGGTGGTGACGCCGTCGACCGGCCGGCCGGCAATCTCGCCTTCACCGACGATGTCCTCGATGCTGAGCGGCCGTTCGGGCAATTCCTCGATCTTCGCGATCTGGTGCGCCTCGACCGGCACCAGATGAAGCTCGTCCTTGTAGGTCTCAGCCAGCTTCTGCAGCCGCGCCGGCTGGGTCAGCAGGCTCCAGTCGGCCCTGAGCACGTCGATCGTCTCTTCCTCGAAGCGGATTGCGGCCTCGAGCTTGCGTAGCTTGGAATATTCGGCTTCGGCGTCGTGCTTGGTGGTGTAGGTGAAACCCGCCGCGCAGACCATGACGGCGATCAGCACCATGTCGGTCGTCCTGAACATGGTTCTCATCTACCTTTCCCCTGAAATGTCGGGCAACGAAGGCAGCCCGAATATCGACGGATCGTCGGCCCGCGCCGGCGCATCGGTGCGTGATGCCCAGCGCAGCTTAGCCGAACGGGCGCGCGGATTTTCCTCCGCTTCAGCCTCGCTTGCCGCAATCGCCTTGGCGGGCTTGTCGAACGTCGCGTCCCTCTCCACCGCCGCCGGCAGATGGCGGGAGCCGGAGGCCCGACCGGAACGGTCGGCGAGGAACTGCTTGACCATCCTGTCCTCGAGCGAGTGGAAGG
>JBLJBS010000224.1:0-2310 GCA_047637695.1 Aquamicrobium sp.
CCAAACCCGACGTCTCGCGCCAGCTCGGCCTGCCGCAGGGCAGCCTGAACGGGCCAGTGCGCAACTGGCTGCCCGTGCTGCACACCGAGGACCGCGACACCTTCCGCACCACGCTCGACGTCATCCTCGAACACCGCCGCGGCCGGGTTTCGCAGTCGTTCCGCATGCGCGGCGCCGATGGCCACTACCACTGGTTCACGCTGAAGGCGCGGCCAATCATCGGCTCGGACGGCGAGATCATCCGCTGCGTCGGCACGCTGGTCGACGTGACCGAGGAGAAGAAAGCCGAGGAGCGGCTGCTGCATGACGCGGTCCACGACAATCTGACCGGCCTGCCGACGCGCGAATTGTTCCTCGACCGTCTGGACGGGGTCATCGCCATCGCACGCACCGAGGAAAACGTGCGCCCAACCGTCATCGTCCTCGACATCGACCGCTTCAAGCAGGTCAATGACGGGCTCGGCATCTCGGCCGGCGACACCATCCTGCTGACCATCGCGCGCCGTCTGCACCGGCTGCTCAAGCCGCAGGATTCTCTCGCCCGCTTCAGCGGCGACCAGTTCGCGCTTCTGCTTCTGTCGGAGCAGGAGCCGACCCGTGTCGCCACCATCGCCGAGGCGATGAAGAAGGCGATCAACGCGCCGATCACCTTCGCCAAGCGCGAGATCGTGCTGTCCGCCTCGCTCGGCCTCGTTTCGTGGACCAATTCGCAATCCAGCGCCGGCGAGATGGTCAAGGACGCCGAGCTTGCCATGCACCAGGCCAAGCGCTTCGGCGGCGACCGCATCGAACCGTTCCGCCCCGCCTTCCGCTCGGTCGGCACCGACCGGCTGCAGCTGGAATCCGACCTGCACCGCGCGGTCGAGCGGCAGGAGCTCAGGCTCGCCTATCAGCCGATCGTGCGGCTGGAGGACCGCTCCATCGCCGGCTTCGAGGCATTGCTGCGCTGGGACCATCCGCGCCGCGGCCAGATCCCGCCGGCGGATTTCATCCCCGTGGCCGAGAATTGCGGCCTGATCGTCCAGCTCGGCCTGTTCGCCATGCAGCAGGCGGCCGACGACCTGTCGATGTGGCAGAAGCAGATCGGCGAGGTGCCGCTGTCGGTTTCCGTCAACCTGTCGAGCCGGCAGCTGATCCGCCGCGACCTCGTCAGCGACGTGCGCTCGGTGGTGGCGCGCGCCAACATCAAGCCGCGCTGCTTCCGGCTGGAGCTGACCGAATCGCTGGTGATGGACAATCCCGAGCAGTCGGCCCACATCCTCGCCAAGCTCCGGCAGATCGGCATCGGCCTGTCGCTCGACGATTTCGGCACCGGCTATTCCTCGCTCGCTTACCTGACGCGCTTCCCCTTCGACACGATCAAGATCGACAAGAGCTTCATCGACGACACCAGCCCGAAGCGCTCGGTGCTGTTGCGCTCGATGGTCGGCATGGCGCACGAGCTCGGGCTGTCGGTGGTTGCTGAGGGCGTCGCCGACGACAACGACGCGCTGGAACTCAGGCAGATGGGCTGCGAATATGTCCAGAGCTTCCTGTTCGGGCCGCCGATCCAGGCCGATGCGGCGCTGAAGCTGCTGAAGGAGCAGTTCCCGCTGGTCAAGGCTTAGAGCATTTTGCAGTCAGACGGTTACGTCTGACGTCGCATAAATGCGGCTCAAGAAAAAAGCGAGAGCGACGGAACTGCATTCGTCAGAATGCCCGTTGCTCTACAGTGGTCAAGGCGCAGGACGGGGGACTGAAGGCCCTCCACCACCTGTCGTTCAGGCGTCAGGCGTGGCCGGCGTCCATGCTCAGATGCGCTGGATCGATGCCGATCGAGGCGAGGATGCGGTCATATTTGCGCTCGATGTCGGGATCGAACAGCAGATCGACGCTGGCCGGGCATGTCAGCCAGCCGTTCTCGGCGATCTCATGTTCGAGCTGCCCTGCGCCCCACCCGGAATAGCCGAGCGCCATCAGCGCGTGACGCGGCCCCTTGCCGGCCGAGATCGCCCGCAGAATGTCGACCGTTGCCGTCAGGCAGATTTCCTCGGAGACCGGCATAGACGATTCGACCGTGTAGTCGTCGCTGTGCAGGACGAAGCCGCGGCTGCGATCGACCGGGCCGCCGTGGCGGACGATGATCTCGCGCGTCTTGGCCGGCAGGCGGATCGCCTGCTTCTCGTCCAGGATGCCGAGCTGGATCAGAAGGTCGGGAAACAGCAGCTGCTGGACCTGATTGATGATCAGGCCCATCGCGCCCTCCTCGCTATGGGCGCAGACATAGATGACGGAACGCGCGAAGCGCTCGTCCTTCATGCCCGGCATGGC
>JBLJBS010000225.1:0-3670 GCA_047637695.1 Aquamicrobium sp.
GCGGCGACGACGGCAGCATCACCGTCGAGGCGATGCCGAGCGCGGTGCGGCTGGTGGAAGCCGAAGGATCGAGCTACGACCTGCCGGCTTCGCCGCCGACGCAGAGCAACCGCTTCGGCGAAGGCAATGTCGCGCTTGTCGTCGAGGATGGCGAGGCGCTGTGGATGAAGGCAGGGCGCGAGCCGGTGACATGCCGGCGCTGATTCGCGCGGCGCTGCCTTTCCCTCGCATCGTCCCGGCACCGCGCCGTCCGGCTTCAATCGGTTGAAGGGCATCCCCTCTCCGGCCGATTTCATAGATTCCGCTAAATCGAAGCTCTGCCGTGGTTTTCCGGCTTTGACGCGGCGCAAAATCCGCATTAGAAAGCGGCAGCCATAGGCTTGCCCCCCGGAACCAGTTCCTTCTTTTTGCGAAGCTCCGGGGTACAGCCGCGAGATTGGGGGAGCCATGAGCAAATCCGCAGCCACCCACGACAGGCCCCGCGCGCGGCCGCTTTCACCGCATCTGCAGGTCTATAGACTGATCCCGACGATGGCGATGTCGATCATCCATCGCATCACCGGCGCGGCTCTCTACTTCGGCACGCTCTTGATAGCCGCATGGCTGATCGCCGCCGCGATGTCGCCGGAGTGGTTCGAGACCGTCGCATCGGTCTACGGATCGTGGTTCGGGTTGCTGGTTCTCTTCGGCTACACTTGGGCGCTGATCCATCATCTGATCGGTGGCGTGCGCCATCTGGTCTGGGACACCGGCGCCGGCTTCGAGAAGCATTTCGCCACCAGGGTCGCCGTTGCGATGCCGTTCGTCTCGGTCGGCCTGACCGTGCTGATCTGGGTCGCCGGCTACGCGCTACGGGGGGCCTGACCATGAGCGATCTTCGGACGAACGATTTTCGCACACCCACCTCGCGCGTGCGCGGTCTGGGCTCCGCCAAGGAGGGCACCGGCCATTTCTGGCACCAGCGCATGACGGCGGTGGCGCTCGTTCCGCTCACCCTGTTCTTCGTCGGACTGGTCGTGGCGCTGAGCGACGCTTCCTATGAGGAGGTTCGCGCCACGCTCGCCAACCCCTTCGTCGCGGTGGTGGTCGGGCTGATGCTGATCGCCGGCCTCTATCACATGAAGCTCGGCATGCAGGTGATCATCGAGGACTATGTCCACGGCAAGCTCGCCAATGTGACGCTGCTGATGCTCAACATCTTCTTTTCCCTGATCGTCGGCGCGGCCTCGCTGTTCGCGCTGCTCAGAATAGCATTCGGAGGCTGAGGCGGTGGCCGAATCCAGAAAGAACGTCTCGCGGCCGGCGGTTTCGGGCAGCGCCTACACCTATGTCGACCATTCGTTCGACGTCGTCGTCGTCGGCGCCGGCGGCGCGGGCTTGCGCGCCACGCTCGGCATGGCCGAGCAGGGCCTGAAGACCGCCTGCATCACCAAGGTGTTCCCGACCCGCTCGCACACGGTGGCCGCCCAGGGCGGCATCGCCGCCTCGCTGAAGAACATGGGCCCGGACAGCTGGCAGTGGCACCTTTACGACACCGTCAAGGGCTCGGACTGGCTCGGCGACGTCGACGCCATGGAATACCTCGCCCGCGAGGCGCCGGCCGCCGTCTACGAGCTCGAGCATTACGGCGTGCCGTTCTCGCGCACCGAGGACGGCCGCATCTACCAGCGCCCGTTCGGCGGCCACATGCAGAATTTCGGCGACGGCCCGCCGGTGCAGCGCACCTGCGCCGCCGCCGACCGCACCGGCCACGCCATCCTGCACACGCTCTACGGCCAGTCGGTCAAGAACAACGCCCAGTTCTTCATCGAGTATTTCGCGCTCGACCTGATCATGACCGACGGCGTCTGCACCGGCGTCGTGGCGTGGAATCTCGACGACGGCACCATCCACCGCTTCGCCGCCAAGACGGTGGTGCTGGCCACCGGCGGCTATGGCCGCGCCTATTTCTCGGCCACATCCGCCCACACCTGCACCGGCGACGGCAACGGCATGGTGGCGCGCGCCGGCCTGCCGCTTCAGGACATGGAGTTCGTCCAGTTCCACCCGACCGGCATCTACGGCGCCGGCTGCCTGATCACCGAGGGCGCGCGCGGCGAGGGCGGCTATCTGGTCAATTCCGAGGGCGAGCGCTTCATGGAGCGCTACGCGCCGTCGGCCAAGGATCTGGCCTCGCGCGACGTCGTCTCGCGCTGCATGACGCTGGAAATCCGCGAGGGCCGCGGCGTCGGCAAGAACAAGGACCACATCTTCCTGCATCTCGACCATCTCGATCCGGCCGTGCTGCACGAGCGCCTGCCGGGCATTTCCGAATCGGCCAAGATCTTCGCCGGCGTCAACGTGACCCGCGAACCGATCCCGGTGCTGCCGACGGTGCACTACAACATGGGCGGC
The DNA here is from genome assembly GCA_047637695.1 of Aquamicrobium sp. Lineage (GTDB taxonomy): Bacteria > Pseudomonadota > Alphaproteobacteria > Rhizobiales > Rhizobiaceae > Aerobium. The sequence goes on from JBLJBS010000225.1 coordinate 2,395, forward strand.
GTGCCGACCAATTACTGGGGCGAGGTGCTCAATGCCGACGCGGCCAACCCCGAGCGCATCCAGCCCGGGCTGATGGCGGTCGGCGAGGCCGGCTGCGCCTCGGTCCACGGCGCCAACCGTCTCGGTTCCAATTCGCTGATCGACCTCGTGGTGTTCGGCCGCGCCGCCGCCATCCGCGCCGGTCAGGTCATCGACCGCAAGAGCTCGATCCCGGCCGTCAACGAGGACGCTGTCGAAAAGATCATGGACCGGTTCGACGGGCTGCGCCATGCCGACGGCGGTACGCCGACGGCGGCGCTGCGCGAGAAGATGCAGCGCGCGATGCAGGAGGACGCCGCCGTCTTCCGCACGCAGGAATCGCTCGAGCAGGGCTGCAGGCGCGTTTCCGCCATCTGGGGCGAACTGAAGGACATCAAGGTCTACGACCGCTCGATGATCTGGAATTCGGACTTGGTCGAGACGCTGGAACTGGAGAACCTGATGGCCTGCGCCATCACCACGGTCCACGGTGCGGAAGCGCGCAAGGAAAGCCGGGGCGCCCACGCCCGCGAGGACTTCTCCGAGCGCGACGACAAGAATTGGCGCAAGCACACGCTGGCCTGGGTAGACGATGCGGGCAACGTCACGCTCGACTATCGCCCGGTCCACACCGACACCATGCTGCCGGCGGACGAGGGCGGCATCGATCCGGCCAAGATCGCGCCCAAGAAGCGCGTCTACTGATCGGGGGACAGGAAAATGGTTGAAATCACCCTTCCCGAGAATTCACGCATCCACGAGGGCAAGACCTGGCCGAAGCCGGAAGGCGCGACCAATCTGCGCGAATACCGCATCTATCGCTGGTCGCCGGACGACGACGAGAATCCCCGCGTCGACACCTACTATGTCGACAGCGACGATTGCGGGCCGATGGTGCTGGACGGCCTGCTCTACATCAAGAACAAGATCGACCCGACGCTGACGCTGCGCCGTTCCTGCCGCGAGGGCATCTGCGGCTCCTGCGCCATGAACATCGACGGCACCAACACGCTGGCCTGCACCAAGGGCATCGACGAGATCAACGGCGCCGTTCGTGTCTATCCGCTGCCGCACATGCCGGTGGTCAAGGATCTCGTCCCGGACCTGACGGTTCCCTACGCCCAGCTCTCCTCGATCCAGCCATGGCTGCAGACCGTCTCGCCCGAGCCGGAGAAGGAATGGAAGCAGAGCCACGAGGACCGCGCCAAGCTCGACGGCCTCTACGAGTGCATCCTGTGCTTCTGCTGCCAGACCTCGT
>JBLJBS010000226.1:0-3809 GCA_047637695.1 Aquamicrobium sp.
CCAATTCCGGCGCCGAGGCGCTCGAATGCGCGATCAAGACCGCGCGCCGCTATCACTACATCAACGGCCGGCCCGAGCGCTTCCGCACCATCACCTTCGAGGGCGCCTTCCACGGCCGCACGCTGGCGACCATCGCCGCCGGCGGCCAGCAGAAATATCTCGACGGCTTCGGGCCGAAGACCGACGGCTTCGACCAGGTTCCGTTCGGCGACATCGAGGCGGTCGAAAGGGCGATCGGCCCGGAGACCGCTGCCATCCTTCTCGAGCCGGTGCAGGGCGAGGGCGGTATCCGCGCCTTCCCGTCCTCCTTCCTCGACAGGCTGCGCGCGCTGGCCGACCGCCACGACCTGCTGCTGATGCTCGACGAGGTCCAGTCCGGCATCGGCCGCACCGGCAAGCTGTTCGCCTATCAGTGGTCGTCGATCGAGCCTGACGTCATGGCCATCGCCAAGGGCATCGGCGGCGGCTTCCCGCTCGGCGCCTGCCTCGCCACCGAAAAGGCTGCCGCCGGCATGACCGCCGGCGTTCACGGCACCACCTTCGGCGGCAACCCGCTCGCCATGGCCGTCGGCAACGCCGTGCTCGACGTTGTGCTCGAGGACGGGTTCCTCCAGTCGGTCCAGGACCGCGCCCTGGTCGCGCGGCAGGTGCTGGCGTCCGTCGTCGACGAGTTCCCGCAGGTGTTCGAGGAGGTGCGCGGCAACGGCCTTTTCCTCGGCCTCAAATGCCGCGCCTCCAATGTCACTGTTACCGGGGCGATGCGCGAGGCGAAGCTGCTTGCCGTTCCGGCCGGCGACAACGTCGTGCGCCTTCTGCCGCCGCTGACCGTCAGCGACGAGGAAATCCGCGAGGCTGCGGAGCGCATCCGCGCCGCGGCGGCCGGTCTTGCCGCATCTGCGGAGAAGGTTGCGTGATGAGCGGCACATTCCGGCATTTTCTCGATCTTTCCGCTGTTTCCGCCGCCGACATCCGCACCATTCTCGACGACGCGCGCGCGCGCAAGCACCGGCTGAAGTCGGGCACCGGCGCCGCCGAGAAGCCGCTCGCCGGCAAGGTGCTGGCGATGATCTTCGAGAAGCCGTCGACGCGCACCCGTGTTTCCTTCGATGTCGGCATGCGCCAGCTTGGCGGCGAGACGGTGATGCTGACCGGAGCCGAGATGCAGCTCGGCCGTTCCGAGACCATCGCCGACACCGCCAAGGTGCTGTCGCGTTATGTCGACGCGATCATGATCCGCACCACTGAGCACGCGCGCCTGATCGAGTTGGCCGAACACGCCACGGTTCCCGTCATCAACGGCCTGACCGACGACACCCATCCCTGTCAGATCATGGCCGACGTGATGACCTATGAGGAGCATCGCGGCCCGGTCAAGGACCGGCTTTTCGCCTGGACCGGCGACGGCAACAACGTCCTTCACTCGCTGATGGAGGCGTCGGCGCGGCTCGACTTTCGTCTGAACGTCGCGGTGCCCGACGGCAGCGAGCCGTCGGAGGCGATGCTCGGCTGGTCGCGCGCCAATGGCGGCCGCGTCGAGATCATGCGTTCGCCGCAGGACGCGGTCAGGGACGCCGACTGTGTCGTCACCGACACCTGGGTCTCGATGGGGCAGGAGCACCGCGCGCGCGGCAACAACGTCTTCCTGCCCTATCAGGTCAACGAGGATCTGATGGCGCATGCGAAGCCGGACGCGTTGTTCATGCACTGCCTGCCGGCCCATCGCGGCGAGGAAGTGACCGACGCGGTGATCGACGGCCCGCATTCGGTGGTGTTCGACGAGGCCGAGAACCGGCTGCATGCCCAGAAGGCCGTCATCGCCTGGTGCCTCGGCGCTTGATCGGCGGCGGCCGGCTTCCTATCTGCGGGCATCAGCCTTCAAACCGTGGCGCATGACGGCCGGGCGGTCGCTCGACGATCGTGGCCGCAGGCCCATTCCGGGACAGGAACGTTCAGGTGAGCGATAACGAAATCAAGCTCGGCGAATTCGGTTTCGCCGGTGACGACCATGTGGTTCCGTTCGAGGTGTCGGCGCTCGACATACGCGGCCGCGCCGTCCAACTCGGCCCGGTGCTCGACGCCATCCTGCCGCGCCACGACTATCCCGAACCGGTGGCCAATCTGCTCGCCGAGGCCATGGTTCTGACGGTTCTGCTCGGCACGACGCTGAAGTTCCAGGGCAAGTTCGTCGTCCAGAGCCGTACCGATGGCCCGGTCGATCTTCTCGTCGCCGATTTTTCGACCCCGCATTCGCTGCGCGGCTATGCCCGCTTCGACGCGGAGCGGCTCGACGCGGCGCTGGCTGAAGGACGCACCAGCCCCGAGGAGCTTCTCGGCAAGGGTGTTCTGGCGCTGACCGTCGACCAGGGCGCCTATATGCAGCGCTATCAGGGCATCGTCGAGCTCGACGGCACCTCGCTGGAGGAGGTCGCGCGCACCTATTTCCGCCAGTCGGAGCAGATACCGACCGATGTGCGGCTCGCCGTCACCCGCCAGATATTGCCGGGCGAGGGCGGCCCCGTCGTCCATTGGCGCGCGGGCGGTGTGCTGGCCCAGTTCCTGCCCGAGGCTTCCGACCGCATGCGTCTCGGCGACCTGCCGGGCGGCGACGGCGACGATGGGCACGAGACGGCCGACGATTCATGGGCCGAGGTCCGCTCGCTCATTGCCACTGTCGCCGCAGACGAACTGTTCGACCCGACCGTCGGCTCGGAACGGCTGCTGTACCGGCTGTTTCACGAGCACGGCGTGCGCGTTTTCGATGGTATCGAGATTCGCGACGACTGTTCCTGCTCGCGCGAGAAGATCCGCGGCATCCTCGACGGTTTCAGCGCCGAGGAAATCGTGGCAAGCACGGAAGACGGCAAGATCAGGGTCTCGTGCGAGTTCTGTTCGCAGAGCTACGATTTCGATCCGGCCGACTTCATGGCTGCGCAATAGAGCAATTCCAGGAAAAGTGCGTAGCGGTTTTCCGTCCGGAATTGCGTCGAAACAATGAGATAGATCGTTTCGACGTTTCCGTGAATCTCTGAAACGATCTAGCGACGCGCCGGCCATGGTTAATACGGTCGGAAAGCATTCGTGAACCTCGGCGCGGCATGCTTGCCCTTGTGAACGGGTGGTGCGGGGGCGCATAAGCATCTCGCCGCCGGGTGCCAGGGCATCGGGCGTTGCGGAATGCGGCAGGGCTGTCGGGCGGGTGCGGCGAAACCGCGTCGACCGGCATGTCCCATGCCCCGGCGGAGCGCGCCATGACCTACAGGATGATCTCGATCGTAGCTGCTGCGGCGGCGTTCGCCTTGCTCTTTTCCGCTCTCGTCAAGCAGTCGGAGCGGACGATCAGGCCGGAAAATGCCCGGCTGGCGTGCCAGGACGGCGGCAGCGGCTGTGCGCCGCCGGTCCTTCGCTGACAGTCTTAATCAATAGTCAACGCGGATGTTGCATCGTTAATCGGAGGGAATCGGGTTTACGGGCCGAGCGATGGCAGACACTTTTGCAACACGCGCCGAGACGCGCGAGGAAACGGCGGAAGCCGTCTGCGAGATCGCCATCTGCATTGCCCAGGCGCTGCACGAGATCGATCCGCAGGCGCACCGCCGGATGAATTTCAATGCCGGCAAGGCCTATAACCGGTTGCTGGCCGAGCGCCGGCCGCTCGCCGCCGACATCCTCTACCGCTTCGGCCGCGCGTTGATGGATACCGAACTGTTCCCCGAAGGCGATGCAGCCGCGAACTTCAACGACGGCGTCGACAGCGGCTGACCTGCCACTTAAGTTTCATCCAGCGGCGATTAGAGTCTCGGCTGTTTCTG
>JBLJBS010000227.1:0-2507 GCA_047637695.1 Aquamicrobium sp.
GAATATGTGAGGGCGCACTGATGTTCACCGGCATCGTCACCGACATCGGAACCGTGGCGGCGGCGACATCGCTGCCGGAAGGCGTGCGGCTGCGCATCGAAACGGCCTACGACCCCGGAACCATCGCGATCGGCGCGTCGATCGCCTGTTCCGGCGTCTGCCTGACCGTGGTTGCGCTGCCCGGCGAGACCACCAACGCCAGCTGGTTCGAGGTCGAGGCATGGGAGGAGGCTCTGCGTCTGACCACTGCCAGCCATTGGCAGCCGGGCACCCGGCTAAATCTCGAACGGGCGCTCAAGATCGGCGACGAGCTTGGCGGCCACATCGTCTCCGGCCATGTCGACGGCACCGCCCGCATCGTCGGCCGCGACGACGAAGGCGATGCCGTGCGTTTCACGCTCGAGGCGCCTGAAGCGCTGGCCCGCTTCATCGCACCGAAAGGCTCGGTCGCGCTCGACGGCACCTCACTGACCGTCAACGGCGTCGACGGCACGCGCTTCGATGTGCTTCTGATCCATCACTCCCTTTCGGTGACGACATGGGGCGAAAGACAGGTCGGCGACGAGGTGAACATCGAGATCGACACAATGGCGCGCTATGCCGCGCGCCTCATGGAGTTCGGGTCGCAGGAACCGGCGCGCTGACCGGTCGGAGCCTTGCATGCGATGCAGGGCGGTCATCTCCAAGGAAGCGCTTGCTAAGGTGCCTGCTTCGGCCTAAGTCACCGGGCGATTTCCGGAGAATGCCATGACCAGCAACGTCCCGCCACGGCTCCTCGTCATCGAGGCGCGCTTCTACGACGACCTTTCCGACGCCCTGCTCGAAGGCGCGACGGCGGCGCTCGATCAGGCCGGCGCGCTCTATGATGTGGTCACCGTTCCCGGCGCGCTGGAGATTCCCGCCGTGGTGTCGTTCGCGCTCGATGCCGCTGAGGAAGGCGGCGTCGATTATGACGGCTTCGTCGCTCTCGGCTGCGTCATTCGTGGCGAGACCTATCATTTCGACATCGTCGCCAACGAATCCTGCCGCGCGCTGATGGACCTCGCCGTCGAGGAATCGCTTGCTGTCGGCAACGGCATCCTGACGGTCGAGAACGACGCCCAGGCATGGGCGCGCGCGCGCCGCAGCGAGGGCGACAAGGGCGGCTTCGCCGCCCGCGCCGCACTGACCATGATCGCATTGCGCGACCGCCTCGGAGCATGACCTTGGCGAAACCGCTGACGCCCAAACCGGCCGCCGGCCGAAACGCCGCCACCCCGGAAGCCGGGAAACGTCAGGCCAACAAGCGGGGCGCCGCCCGCCTCGCTGCGGTGCAGGCTCTCTACCAGATGGATGTCGCCGGGTCGGGCATCCTCGAGATCACCGCCGAGTACGAGCAGTTCCGGCTGGGCAAGGAAGTCGACGGCGCGCAGTATCGCGAGGCCGATGCGCAATGGTTCCGCGCCATCCTCGCCGGCGTGGTCGATGACCAGAAGACCGTCGATCCGGTGATCCGTCAGGCGCTGACGGAGGACTGGCCGCTGTCGCGCCTCGATTCGACGCTGCGGGCCATCCTGCGGGCCGGCGTCTATGAGCTGATGCGGCGGCAGGACGTGCCGGTTCCGGTCATCGTCTCCGAATATGTCGACATCGCCAAGGCGTTCTACGAGGAAGACGAGCCCAAGCTCGTCAATGCCGTGCTTGATCGCGTCGCGCGCCGGACCCGTGGCGAAGGCCGAGGCAAGGAACCGGCGCAGTGAGCGACGGAGCGGGCAGCCGGGAGGCGCGTCGCGCGACCCTGGTGCTGGCCGCCTCGCAGGCCGTCGTCGGCTCCGCGGCCCCCATTGCCTTCGCGCTCGGCGCATTGTCCGGCTACTATCTGCTTGCCGACGACAAGTCGCTGGCGACGCTGCCCGTCACCGGCTTCACCGTCGGCGTCGCGCTCGGTGCGATCCCTGCCGCCGCCATCATCAGGCGCATCGGCTATCGCCTCGGCTTCCAGACGGGAACCGCCGTCACCGCCCTCGGCGGCGTGGTCACCACGCTCGGTCTCGTCGGGTTTTCGTTCTGGCTGTTCGTGCTCGGCATGATCGCGCTCGGCGTCGGCGGCGCTTTCATCCAGCAGGTGCGCTTCGCCGCCGCAGCCTATGCGCCGCCCGCTTACAAGGCGCGTGCGATCTCGCTGGTCCTGGCCGGAGGCGTGATCACCGCCATTCTCGGGCCGCAGATCGTCATTTTCACCCGCGATTTGATGTCGCCGGTGATGTTCGCCGGTTCGTTCGTCAGCATTGTCGGCCTCGCCGCCGTCGGCGCGGCGATCCTTCTGTTCCTGCCGGGCCGCAAGATCGGCGGCAGCGCCGTTTCGGGCCTCGACGACGCGCCGGCCCGGCCTCTCGGCGAGATCATGCGCCAGCCGCGCTTCGTCTCGGGGCTTGTCTGCGGCGTGGGAACCTATGCGCTGATGAGCTTCGTGATGACCGGCGCGCCGCTGGCCATGGTCGGCTGCGGCTTCTCGCCCGACGAGGCGA
>JBLJBS010000228.1:0-13907 GCA_047637695.1 Aquamicrobium sp.
TCATCGGCATCGCCATCGGCGTCGTGCTGCTGCCGGAGCTGTCGCGGACGCTGAAAGCCGGCAATTTCGACGATGCGCAGCATCTGCAGAACCGCTCGCTCGAATTCGGGCTTGGCCTCACCCTGCCGGCGGCGGTCGGCTTCATGCTGTTCTCCGGGCCGCTGGTCAACATCCTCTACGAGCGTGGGGCCTTCACCGCTGAGACCACCGCGCTGACGGCGGCGGCGTTGTCGGCCTTCGCCACCGGCCTGCCGGCCTATGTCCTCATCAAGGTGTTCTCGCCCGCCTATTTCGCCCGCCTCGACGTCAAGAGCCCGATGTGGTTCTCCTTCGCCGCCGTCGTGGTAAACATCGTCAGCAGCCTGATCCTGTTCCCGATCTGGGGCCATGTCGGCATCGCCGCCGCCACCTCCATCGCCGCCTGGCTGAACTTCGCCCTGCTTGCCGGCGTCTTGTGGCGGCGCGGCGATTTCCGTCCGTCGCCGGTGACGTTGCGGCGCATGGCCATGATCGTGCTGGCCAGCATCGTCATGGGCGCGCTCGTCGTCATGCTCGGCAACTGGTTCGCGGCATGGCTGTCCTCGCCCTCGACACTGGTGCGGCTCGTCTTCACCTTCCTCGTCATCGGCATCGCGGCGGTCGTCTATTTCGCCATCGTCATCATCACCGGGGCCATCGACCGCGAGGAACTGAAGAGCGCGCTGCGGCGGCGCAAGCGGCGGGACAGCGCTCCGGCCGAACCCCTTGATCCCTGACGCCCCATCCGCCATAAGCCGGGCCGACACCCAAGGCGCGGCAATGCCGCCCGGCCCTCCACAAGCTTCGGACCCACACCGCCATGACCAGCTTCAAGCCCCTCGTCTTTTCCGGCGTCCAGCCGACAGGCAATCTCCACCTCGGCAACTATCTCGGCGCCATCCGCAAGTTCGTCGCGCTTCAGGAAAGCAACGACTGCATCTATTGCGTCGTCGATCTGCACTCGATCACGGCGCAGCTCGTCCATGACGATCTGCCGGCGCAGACGCGCTCCATCACCGCGGCCTTCCTCGCCGCCGGCATCGATCCGAACAAGCACATCGTCTTCAACCAGAGCCGGGTGCTCCAGCACGCCGAGCTGGCGTGGATATTCAACTGCGTCGCCCGCATCGGCTGGATGAACCGCATGACGCAGTTCAAGGACAAGGCCGGCAAGGATCGCGAGAACGCCTCGCTGGGCCTGCTGGCCTATCCGTCTCTGATGGCGGCCGACATCCTCGTCTATCGCGCCACCCATGTGCCCGTCGGCGACGATCAGAAGCAGCATCTCGAACTGACGCGCGACATCGCCGCCAAGTTCAACAACGACTTTTCTCAAAAGATCGGATCGCTTGGCCTCGGCGTCGAGATGCAGGCCGGCGACGAGACGGTCAACGGCTACTTCCCGTTGACCGAGCCGCTGATCGACGGTCCGGCCACTCGCGTCATGAGCCTGCGCGACGGCACCAAGAAGATGTCGAAATCCGATCCGTCAGACCTTTCGCGCATCAACCTGACCGACGATGCCGATGCGATCTCGAAGAAGATCAAGAAGGCCAAGACCGATCCCGAGCCGCTGCCGTCCGAGCTTGACGGCCTGAAGGGCCGGCCCGAGGCCGAGAATCTCGTCGGCATCTATGCCGCGCTGTCGGAGCGCAGCCGCGAGGCGGTGATCGCCGAGTTCGGCGGCCAGCAGTTCTCCGTGTTCAAGCCGGCGTTGGCCGATCTCGCCGTCGACAAGCTTGCCCCCATTGCCGCCGAGATGCGGCGCATCTCGGACGACACCGCCTATGTCGAGGCGGTGCTGCGCGACGGCGGCGAACGCGCCGGCGTTCTCGCCGAGGCGACGATGAAGGATGTTCGCCGTATCATCGGCCTGCTCGACGGTTAGATCGCGATGAATTCAGGTCGAATCGACTCGAATTCATAAACGCGATCGATTCCAAAGAGATAGAGCGGGATGCGGGCGGAAAACCGCTTCACACTTTTCCTCATCCCGCTCTAAAGCGTGTCACCCGAAAGTGGGAATCGGTTGCGGGACAACGACATGCGTAAAAACAAAAGCTTAAAGTGTATGAAGCGAATCTGAAAGATCGCGCCGGCTTTAAGCGGGGTTCGCGCCCTTCAGGCCGCCTTGCGGCTCTGGAACGGCCCGTGCGGAATCTCCGGCGGCGCGAAGCTCGTCGCGCTGGCCCGGCCCCAGCGGCTGTACCAGTCGGCAAGACCCGGTATCTCCTCGCCCGAGACAAGGAATCCTTCCGGCAGGTAGGGATAGGCTTCGTTGCCGTCGAGGAACTCGTTGTCCTTCTGCCGGAACATGAAATGATAGGGCATGAAATCGCTGGGGTGGCTCAGGCCCGCCGCCCCGGCGATCTCGCCCAGCGCCTTCATCGTGTTGCGGTGGAAGCGCGCCACCCGGTCGCTCTTGTCGCCGACGTCGATGGCGCGCTGGCGCAGCGGGTCCTGCGTTGCGATGCCGACCGGGCATTTGTTGGTGTGGCAGGCCTGCGCCTGGATGCAGCCGATGGCGAACATGAAGCCGCGCGCCGCGTTGCACCAGTCGGCGCCGAGCGCGATGGCGCGGGCGATGTCGAAGGCCGAGACGATCTTGCCGGCGGCGCCGATCCGCACCTGATCGCGGATGCCGGCCCCGCGCAACGTGTTGTGCACGAAGGTCAGGCCCTCGAGCATCGGCATGCCGACCCGGTTGGCGAACTCGACCGGCGCTGCGCCGGTGCCGCCTTCCGCCCCGTCGACGACGATGAAGTCCGGCACGATGCCGGTCTGCAGCATCGCCTTGACCATGCTCATGAACTCGCGGCGGTGGCCGATGCACAGCTTGAAGCCGACCGGCTTGCCGCCTGAAAGCAGGCGCAGCTGCCCGACGAACTCCATCAGCCCGACCGGGGTCGAGAACGTGCCGTGCGCCGCCGGCGAGACGCAGTCGATGCCCATCGGTATGCCGCGCGCCTCGGCGATCTCGGATGAGATCTTCGAGGCCGGCAGCATGCCGCCATGGCCGGGCTTGGCGCCTTGGCTCAGCTTGATCTCGATCATCCTGATCTGGGGATCGCCGGCAAGCTCGACGAATTTCTCGGGCGAAAAGCTGCCGTCGTCGTTGCGGCATCCGAAATAGCCGGACGCGACCTGATAGATCAGGTCGCCGCCGCCCTGCCGGTGGTGACGGCTGATGCTGCCTTCGCCGGTATCGTGGGCGAAGCCGCCCTTTCGCGCGCCGTTGTTCAACGCCAGTATGGCGCTGGCCGAAAGCGAGCCGAAGCTCATCGCCGAGATGTTGTAGAGGCTGGCGCTGTAAGGCTGCTTGCAGGCGGGCCCGCCGACGACGACACGGAAATCGCTGTCGGCGATGTGAACCGGCGTCGCCGAATGCGTCAGCCAGGCATAGCCGGAGCCATAGACGTTTTCGGTGGTGCCGAACGGCCGCTTGTCCTCTTCGCCCTTGGCGCGCTGGTAGACCAGCGCGCGGGCCTGCCGGCTGAACGGCACCTCGTCGTGGTCGCTCTCGATGATGTACTGGCGGATTTCCGGCCGGAAGCTTTCGAGCAGGAACCGCAGATGCCCGACCACGGGATAGTTGCGCAGGATCGCATGTCTGTTCTGGCGCACGTCGTGGATGCCGAGCGCGAACAGCGCGCCCGCCACCAGCGCAAGCAGAAGCAGCCAGCCGCTGTAGAAGGCCGCGCCGGCGAGCGAGGCCGCCAGAACCAGCGCGACGATGAAGAACACGGTGTAGCGCTGGTAGGACAGAAAGGTTCGCATCATGCCTGCCGGGAACGTTCTGGTGGGAAGCCTTCACTACCCCGGAACGCAGGCTTCTTCAACGCCGCGGCGGCGGACAAATGACCTCGCGGCAAGCCGATCGCCGCAAATCTGCGATCCACCCCGATTTTCCGCCCGCCCGGATTTTCCGCAAGGCGGGCGGTTAAGGCAGGCCTTTGCGGCGGCGATCGGGCAGGCCGGCGAAACGCCTGCCCGCTGCCGCCTTTGCAGCTATTCCTCGGCGCCGACCACGGCGAACCAGGCGCCCTGCGGGTCCTGCGCCACCGCGATATAGGCCGGGCCGGGGACCTCCATCGGGCCTTGGTGGACCCGGCCGCCGGCCGATACGATGGCTTCGACGGTCGCCGTCACCTTGCCGTCGACGCCGAAATAGGGAAGCCAGGCCGATGCTGGTGCGTCGCCGAGGCCCATCATCGCCCCGATGTCGGCGTCGTTGCGGCGAAACAGCTGGTAGGCGCCCATCTCGCCCATGTCCATCGCCTCGCCCTTCGCCCAGCCGAACAGGCGGGAATAGAACGCAAAGCCGGCCTTGGGGTCGGACGACATCAGTTCGTTCCAGTTGCCGCGGCCGGCCTTGCTCTGGTCGAACGCGCCGCCGCCGGCTTCCGCCCTGGCCCGGTCCGCCTCGCTCATCCCGCTCATGTCGGGTTGCAGCAGCCCGAACACCGCGCCCTGGGGATCGGCGGCGACCGCGAAGCGCCCGGTGCCGGGAATGTCGTCAGGGCCTTTCAGCACCCGGCCGCCTGTGGCGGTGATTTCACCTGCGCTGCGGTCGCAGTCGTCGACGGCGAAATAGATCAGCCAGTTGGGGGGCGGGTTCCCCTCCTGGCCCCGGTTCGACATCAACCCCGCGACCATGTCGTCCTCTACCCGTGCAAGGCGGTAGTCGAAGCCCTGCATGCCGCTGTCGACGACCTGCCAGCCGAGAATGCGGGCATAGAACCGGCCGGCCGCGTCGAGGTCGCTGGTCCCCAGTTCGTACCAGCAGGGATTTCCGTGGAAGCTCATCTTGCATTTCCCCTGGTTGTTTCTCTTGAAGAAGCAGTTGGCACCGGCTGCGCGGCGCTCAGTTCTCGTCGGAATCGAAGACCGGCTCGAAGCCGCCCCACATCATCCGCATGCCGTCGAACGGCATTTCGGGAAATTCCTGTCCCTCCATGTCCGCTTCCATTGCCCGCGCAGCCGCGTCGCAGGTCGCCTTGTCGGGCCATGCGGCCCAGCTGAACACCGGAACCTCGCCGGGTTCGATCCGGGTGGCGCGATGGAAATCGGTCTGCTTGCCGTGGGGGACGTCGACACCCCATGCCTCGACGATGCCGAGGCAGCCATTGGGCCGGAAGGCGGTCTCCCAGGCGGTCGCGGCCATGGCCACGTAAGCGCCCTTGTTCTTCTCCGGCACCGCCAGCGCGAAGCCCTGAATGTAGCCCGCGCCCCGATCCGTGCCCTGCGCGAAGATCGGCTCGAACCCGCCGAAGATCATCCGGCTGCCGTCGAACGGCATATCCGCCATCGCGCTCATCTCCGGGTCGGACTGCATCTTGTGCCATGCCGAATCGGCGCTCGCCCTGTCCGGCCATTCGATCCACGAGAAGACGACGGTTTCGTCCTCCTTCGCGTCCACCGCGCCGACAAGATCGTTGACCTTCCCCTTCGCGATGTCGACACCCCAGCTCTCGACAAGGCGGCTTGCGCCGTGGCCGCGCAGATGCCGCCAGGCGGCAGCCACATGCTCGATATATTTCTGTCTGTTGACGGTCGGGACGGCTGCGATCGAACCGGTGTAATAGGTCATTTCACGTCTCCGTTTTTTAGCCGGCGTGAGCCAATGCAATGAAGCGTGATTGTTGATGCACTAAAATACAACTGATAGCATGAAAATATGACGGGAAAAAGTAAAGCCTCTCGCTTGCGCTACGACGAGGGCTGCCTCGCGGTCCATGCGCTCAACCAGATCGGCGATCGCTGGGCGCTCTCCGTCGTGCGTGAACTGATGTTCGCGCCGAAGCGGTTCCAGATGATCCGGGCCGGCATGCCCGGCATCACCGCCGGCGTTTTGACCGGGCGGCTGGCGCAGTTGCAGGAGGTCGGCGTGGTTTCTCACGACGAGCGCCTCGGCGTCTATTCGCTGACCGAGGCCGGACGCGGCTTGCTGCCGGTTCTGGAAGCGCTGTGCCGTTGGGCGCTGACCATCCCGGGTCACGATCCGTCGCGCTTCATCAGCCCGTCGGCGCTGATGATCTCGATGGGCGTCAATCTGCGGCGCGATCAGGCAGGCGGCAGGGAAGCGCTGGCCGGTTTCGACTTTGGCAAGGAGGCGTTCGAGATGCGCCTTGCCGGCGGTCGCCTGTCGACGGTTGCGGTCGCCCGGCCGCAAGCGCCGTTCGTGCTCGCCGCCGATGGCAATGCGATGGCGATCGCCGTCTACGGGCCGATGCCGCTGGCGCTGCTCGTCGGGAGCGGCACCATCGCCGCGCAAGGCGATCTCGCCGCGGCACAGGATTTCATCGACCTGTTCCGGCTCGCACCCCAGCCCTGACGCGCATATGCGCCGCCGCATCGCGGCCTTAAAGGATCGGGTCCGAGGCGGCATCGCGCAAGCCGGCTCGAGGCTGCGACAGGACCTCGATCCTGCTTCGGGGCGAACGGTTGCGGAGCATACCCGACGCAGGTGAGAAACCCTCCCTCGCGGTATCGCGTCGATATCGCGGCTCATGAAACGGTGGATCAGCAGGGCGCATCGGACGCCGATTTGCGCTTGCAACATGTTATTTTGTTACATAGTAACAGTATAACATTTCAAGCGGCTAAACCGCTGTCATAAGTTTCGAAGGGGTCGTCATGCGCAAAAGCTACAAGTTCGGAGCGGTTCTCGCTCATCTCCTCACGCCGGTCCTCACATCGGTGGCGATGCCGACCGCCGCGTCGGCGCAATCGCTCGATACCGGCGCGATCCTTCTCGACCCGATCGTCATCACCGCGACGTCCGGCGAGCGCTTCCTCAAGGATGCGCCGGCCAGCGTCACCGTCGTCACCGGCGAGGAGCTGCGCCGCCGGCCGGTGCAGGATCTGGCCGGCGCCATCGAAGGCACGCCGGGCGTCCAGCTAACCGGCATCGGCCTCGGGCGGCGCGGCGTCTCGATCCGCGGCATGCAGACCGACCACAGCCTGATCCTCGTCGACGGCATGCGCATCAGCAATTCAGCCTCGGCAATTGCCCATTCCGATTTCGAGCTGGGCTGGCTGCCTGCCGAGGCGATCGAACGGATAGAGGTGGTGCGCGGCCCGATGTCGTCGCTCTACGGTTCCGAGGCGTTGGGCGGCGTCGTCAACGTCATCACCCGGCGGGCGACCGACCGCTGGCGGGGGTCGTTCACCACCTATGGCCTGCTGACCGAACACGGCCTCGGCGGCGGCTCCCACGACGTCTCCGGCTATGCCGGCGGTCCGATCGTCCCGGGCGTTCTCGGCCTGAATGTCTGGGGAACCTTCAAGGGGCGCGCCGAGCTGGCGACGCCGGGCGATGCGCGCGTTTCCTCGATGGGCGACCAGAAAGCCTTCAGCGGCACCGCGACCCTGACCTGGACGCCGGACGAGCGCCAGCGCATCGACCTGTCCTATGGCGCCGGCTTCGAGGAGCGCTGGATGGGGACGCAGGGGACCGGCCCGTTCCCCACCTTCTACCGCTCCGAGGACGATGTCTGGCGACAGCGGCTGTCGCTGTCGCACGAAGGCAGCTGGGACTGGGGCACGAGCCGCCTGCGCGTCTACGGCGCCACGCTCGACCGCGAAAACAGCCGCAGCGACGGCGCGCCGGCCTCGGGTCCGCACCGGTTCGTCGATATCGTCGGCGACGGCCAGGTGAGTTTTTCTCCCTTCGAGGGTCATCGCTTCACCATTGGCGGCGAGGCGCGGCAGGAGCGGTTGAAGGACCCGACCGTCAACGCGGCCGGCCGCGCCGACCAGATGCACTATGCCGGCTTCGTCCAGGACGAGATCGCGCTGGGCGACAGCTGGGAGCTGGTGGTCGGCGGGCGGCTCGACCATCATCAGGAATTCGGCTGGCATGCCAGCCCCCGCGCCTATCTGCTGCACCATTTCAGCGATGCGCTGACCTTCAAGGCCGGGATCGGCACCGGCTTCAAGGCCCCGACGCTGAAGCAGCTCTCGCCCGACTACGCGGCCATCGCCGGCGGCGGCCGTTTCACCATCGTCGGCAATCCCGACTTGAAGCCGGAGATCAACCGCTCGGTCGAGGCAGGGCTGGAATATCGCGACGGCATCTGGTCGGCCCGGGCGATGGTTTTCCAGAACGACCTCAACAATCTCATCCAGACGCTGTGCGTCCTGCGCTGCGGCGGCGCGCCGGGCGCGACATGGACCTATAGGAATGTCGGCAAGGCCCGTATCCGTGGCGTCGAGCTCGGCGGCGGCGTCGAATTGCCGTGGAACCTGCGGATCGATGCCGATTACACCTGGCTCGACCCGGTCGACAGGTCGACGGGACGCGAACTGCTCGGCCGTTCCCGCCATGCAGCCAACGCCACCCTCGAATGGTCGCCGCTCGACAACCTGACCGCCTCGCTCAGGGTCAGCCATATCGGGGCGCAGAAGACCAGCACCGCGTCCGGCCACCAGCCCGCCTATACGCTGGTCTCGGCCTATGCCAGCTACGGCTTCAACGACAATGCGGCGCTCCAGATCGGCGTCGAGAACATCACCGATGTTCGGCTCGCCGACGAAAACGGCAACTTCGCCTTTGCCGACGAGGGCCGGCGCTACTTCATCGGCATCAGGACGACCTTCTAGACCATGCAAATGCCCGGCATCCTCGCCTTCTTCCTGTCTCTGGCCCTTTTCACGCTCGCCGTTCCCGCAGCGGCGCAGACGCCTGCCGGCGACCCGCCGCTGCTCGTCCGCGTCTTCACCACCGGCTTCGTGCTGCCGGCGAAGTTCCGCGCCCTGCGGCCGATGGCCGAGGCGGCGGGCGTCGTGCTGGACAGCGTCGATGTCGAGAAGGCCGCCGGCAGCCCCGACGACTGGCTGACAGGCGCCGATCTCGTCATCCTCGACGTGCCGCGGCCGGGTGACCGCGCGCGGGTCGAGCAGGCATTGGGCGAACGGCTTGCCGCATCCGGGGTGCCGGCGATCACCATTGGCGGCGGCCGCCCGGCATGGCGCGGCATCGACGCTGCCGAGGCGGGATCGCTGCTCGGCTACTATGCCGGCGGCGGTGCGGAGAACTTCCGCAATTTCTTCGCGGCCGTCCGCCTCTGGAAGGAGGGCGGGGACATCGCCGGGCTGCCGGCGGCAACACGCCTGCCGACGACCGGATTCTACCATCCGGCGGCGCCGGAGCCGTTCCCTTCGCTCGATATGCTTCTCGCCTGGGGGGAAAAGCGATGGGCGGCCGCGGCCGGCCGCGTCGGCTTCGTGGTCCATGGCGGCATGGTTTCCGACATGCAGACCGGCCTCGTCGACATGCTTGTCGCGCGCAGCGAAGCGGCCGGCGTCGCGCCTGTCGTCTTCTGGTTCGATGGCGCGGACCCGCAGGGCCTTGGCAAGATCGCCGGGCCGGGACGGCTCGATGCGCTTGTCAACCTGACGCACATGATGAACGGTGCGGCGCGCAGCGCGGAATTTCTCGATCTCGACATTCCGGTCATCCAGACGACCGGATTTCGCGACGGCGGCGCGAAGGAATGGGCGGCATCCGCGACCGGCATGCCCGCGCGCACGGCAGCCGTTCTCCTCGCAGGTCCCGAGGGTTGGGGCATGACCGATCCGATGGTGCTGACGGCGGTGGAAGACGGCGCCGAGACGCCGCTGCCCGCGCAAGTGGATGCGCTGGTCGGCAAGCTTGCGCGTCTGGTCGCGCTGCGGCGGCAACCGGCGGCGCAGAAGCGGCTGGCACTGATGTTCTGGAACTATCCCGCCGGCGAGAAGAACCTGGCGGCCTCCAATCTCAACGTGCCGGCAAGTGTGGAGAACATCGCCCGGCGGTTGGCCGAGGCAGGCTACGACATTCCCGCCTTGTCCCAGGCGGAGGTCATCGAGGCCGGGCAGGCGATGCTTGGCGGCCTCCATGGCAGCGTCCCGCTCGAAAGCCTGCTCGAGCGCGATCTGGCCGAGGCCCTGCCGCTCGCCGATTACCGGAAGTGGCTCGCCTCGCTGTCGCCGGCGAAACGCCATGCGTTTTCCCATGCCGGAGCGCCGGAAAGACATTGGGCGGTGAGAGACGTCGGCGGCGTCCCGAGCTTCGTCATCCCGCGCATGGTGCACGGCAAGCTTGTCATCCTGCCGCAGATGCCGCGCGGTGAAACGCCCGGCGCGCACTATCATGACACCGCAGCACCGCCCGACCATC
Organism: Aquamicrobium sp.; assembly: GCA_047637695.1. Lineage (GTDB taxonomy): Bacteria > Pseudomonadota > Alphaproteobacteria > Rhizobiales > Rhizobiaceae > Aerobium. The sequence goes on from JBLJBS010000228.1 coordinate 10,181, forward strand.
TCTACATGGCCGCTTATCTCTATGTCCGGGAGCAGGCGCGCGCCGATGCCATCATCCATCTCGGCACCCACGGCACGCAGGAATGGCTGCCGGGGAAGGATCGCGGACTGGCAGCCGACGACGATCCCTTCCTTGCCGTCGGTGACCTGCCGGTGTTCTATCCCTACATCCAGGACAATGTCGGCGAGGCGTTGCAGGCGAAGCGGCGCGGGCGCGCGGTCACGATCAGCCACCAGACGCCGCCCTTCGCGCCTTCCGGCCTTTATGACGAGCTGCGCGACATACACCGCCTCGTTCACGACTATGTTCAGCTCGACGACGGCGCCGTGCGCGACGAAACCGCGAGACGGATCGCCGACCATGCGATCGCGGCCAGCATGCACGCCGATCTCGGCTGGGCGGAAGAGGCGGCGCGGCAGGATTTCGATGGTTTCCTCGCCGTCCTGCACGATCATCTCCACGAACTGGCGCGGACGGCCATGCCGCTCGGGCTTCACAGCTTCGGCGAGCCGGCCGCGCCGGATCATCGCCTCGCCACCGTGATGCAGCAGCTCGGCCAGCCTTTCTACGACGCCATCGGCGCCGACGCCGAGGAAATGTTCGTCGACGACTACAAGGCGCTGGCGGAAACGGCGCCCTATGCCTGGCTCCGGCGCTATCTTCGCGACGGCGCCGACCGGGCATCCCTCGACGCACCGGTCATGGAGCTGCTGGAGCGCGCCGAAGCCCTGGAGGCGAACCTCGCCGCGCCGCGCGAGATCGAGGCGCTGCTGGCGGGGCTCGAAGGCCGCTTCGTCGCCCCGGGCGCGGGCGGAGACCCGATCCGCAATCCGGACGTCAGGAGCGGGCGCAATCTCCATGCTTTCGAACCGGACCGGATTCCGGCGCAAGCCGCGTTCGAAGCCGGTCGCCAGGCCTTCGACGAGCTTGTCACCACCTTTCGCCGCGACAACGGCAATGCCTTTCCTCGAAAGCTCGCCTTCAGCCTGTGGTCGTCGGAGGCGATACGGCATCTCGGCGTCACCGAGGCGCAGGTGCTGCATGCGCTCGGCCTCAGGCCCGTATGGGACGAGGGTGGCCGTGTCCGCGCTCTCGACATCGTGCCCGCGGCGGAGCTCGGCCGGCCGCGCATCGACGTCGTGGTCCAGGTGACCAGCGTCTATCGCGACCAGTTCGACGGCTTCATGCGCCTGCTCGCTGATGCCATCGACCGCCTCGCGGCGCTGGACGAGCCGGAAAACTTCGTCGCGGCCGGAAGCGCCCGCGTTGCGGCGCTGCTGGCGGAGAAAGGGCTTTCTCCCGACGATGCCCGGAGCCAGGCATCGCTGCGCATCTTCTCGAACGCTCCCGGCAGCTACGGCAGCGGCATGCCGCACATGGCGCTGGCCTCGACGACATGGGAGGACGATTCGGCGCTCGCCGAAGCCTTCCTCGCCAGTATGCAGTTCGCCTATGGCGCGCGGGTCTGGGGTCAGGCGCCTGCCGTCGCCAACCTGTTCGCGGAGCAGCTGAAGGGCGCGCAGGCTGCGGTCATGTCGCGTTCGTCCAATCTTCACGGCGTGCTCTCGACCGACCATCCGTTCGAGTTCCTCGGCGGGCTGTCGCTGGCGATCCGCCATCTCGATGGGGTGGCGCCTGCGCTCTATATTTCAGATCTGCGCCGCGCCGACGCCGCCCGCACCACTTCGCTCGCCCGCTTCCTGTCCGACGAGTTGCGCGTGCGCGCGCTCAATCCGCACTGGATCGAGACCATGATAGCCGAGGGCTATGCCGGCACGCTGGCGATGCTGGATGTCGCCAACAACCTCTTCGGCTGGCAGGTGGTCGATCCTTCGACCGTGCGTTCCGACCAGTGGCAGGCGATGTTCGAGACCTATGTCGCCGACCTACGCGATCTCGGGATCAACGCCTGGTTCGAAGCGCACAATCCGACCGCCCAGGCGCAGCTCCTCGAGCGGATGATCGAGGCTGTGCGCAAGGGCTATTGGGACGCGCCGGAAGACACAAGGCGGCTGCTCGTCGAACGCTGGGGTGAACTCGCCGCCAGCGGCGTCGATGTCGGCGAGGCCCCGACCAGGGAATACGTCGCCCGCATGGCCGCGGGCTTCGCACCCTCGGCCAATGACGCCGCGCCCGATGATTCCGGGGCGCCGCCCGATACAGGTGCGCCCCATACCGCTGTGCCCGATACAGGTGTGTCGGAGCCTGTCGCGGGGCAGGTTCTGGAGGAAACAGCGCCTGCCGTGCCGCCCGAAGACGTGAACCCGTGGCTGGCGCTCGTTTTCATGCTCGGTCTGGTCGCATTCGGCGGCGCATTGCAATGGCGTGCCAATGCGCGCCGCTCATCCCTTTAGCTTCATCGACGGTGTTTCATGAACGGTCTCGAATCCGGCCTCTACGAGGTCTCGCGTCTCTTCCTTGTTCCGATCCTCGTGCTGATCGCCGCGGCGCTCGCCTATGCGCTGGTCGCGCTCGGCATGTTCGCGGTGGAGCTGATCCAGCGCGGCCGGGGGCGCTATCGACCGGTGATCGGCGGTCCGCTCCAAAGCGACGATCTCGAACTGGCGATCATGAAAAGGCTGGAATGGCTGCGGATCGTTTCGCGCACCGCGCCGATGCTGGGGTTGGTTGCGACGATGATTCCGATGGGGCCGGCGCTGCTCGCCTTGAGCCGGGGCGATGCCGCTTCGGTCGGGGAAAACCTCGTCGTCGCCTTTTCGGCCGTCATCCTCGCCCTTGTCGCCGCCAGCATCACCTTCTTCATCCTGACCATTCGCCGCCGCTGGCTCATCGAGGAGTTGCGCGCCGTCGAACGGGCGAAGGAGGCCGGCTGATGCGCTTCCTCGACCATGAAGACGCCGACGATCCGATCCTGTCCGTCGTCAACCTGATCGACCTGTTCCTGGTCGTGATCGCCATCCTTATGATCGTCATCGTCACCAACCCACTGAACCCGTTTTCGGCGGAGAACGTGACCGTGGTAGAAAATCCGGGCCGGCCGGACATGCGCATCACCGTCAAGGAGGGGCGGGAACTGACCCGCTACGAGGCGAGCGATGCCGTCGGCGAGGGCCAGGGCGTACGCACGGGCGTCACCTACCGCCTCGATGACGGCCGCATGATCTACGTGCCTGAAGGCCAGCCGAAGAAATAGGGAACCCCTGCCACCGATGGCGCTGTGCACCTCGCTTCCGGTCGCTAAGGCATTGAGGAAGACGCACTCGTATTTGAGGCTGCGCCATAGCCGCCCGATAAAGACAAAGACGTTGTCCATCCAGCGGTTGCGCCCGTCCATGGATATATGAGGAAGCCGCGCCGCATCGGGATATAGGTCACGTCAGCGCACCAAACCTGATCCGGCCGCTCGATCGCCAGATGCCGCAGCAGGTAGGGATAGATGCGGTACCGGGGATGCGGCTCACTGGTCTTCGGTGCCTGGTAGATCGGCGAAAGACCAATCTTGCGCATCAGTTCTTGGTTCTCGCTGCTCTCGCCTGCTGACGGTCGGTGGAACGAGGCCCGCGAGATCGAGACCAGTTCGCACTGGCGGCGGATCGAGAGCCGGTTGTGATCGGGGTCGATCATCATTCTCCTCCGATCCAGGCTCAGCGATCGAAGGCCTTGGCCAAAAAATCCTGCTCTACGACGAACTGGCCGATCTTGGCGTGCAGCTTAGGTGTTTGATCCCACGGTTTGATGGTGCGATCCTTTCTCTGGAATGGAAGGA
>JBLJBS010000229.1:0-12714 GCA_047637695.1 Aquamicrobium sp.
CGGCCGCAGGCCCGCGCCTATTGCTGAGACGGCTTCGCGAGCTGATGGCGGAGCCGCTCGACCCGCAGGAACGTCTCGACCGCATCGTCCATCACATCGCCCAGAACATGGTCGCCGAGGTCTGCTCGCTTTACGTGCTGCGAGCGGATTCCGTGCTGGAACTCTACGCCACCGAGGGCCTGAACCGCTCGGCCGTCCATCACGCGCAACTGCGGCTGGGGCAGGGTCTGGTCGGCACCATCGCCGCCTCCGCGCGGCCGCTGAACCTCTCCGACGCGCAGAAGCATCCCGCCTTCACCTACCTGCCGGAGACCGGCGAAGAGATCTACAACGCCTTCCTCGGTGTGCCGGTGCTGCGCGCCGGCCGCACGCTCGGCGTCCTGGTGGTGCAGAACCGGACCATGCGCCAGTATCGCGAGGACGAGATCGAGGCGCTGGAGACGACGGCGATGGTGATCGCCGAGATGATCGCCACCGGCGATCTCGCCCGGCTGACCCGCCCCGGCATCGAGCTCGACCTGTCGCGGCCGGTGACGATTTCGAGCGCGCCGTTCAATGACGGGATCGGCCTTGGCCATGTCGTGCTGCACGAGCCGCGCATCGTCGTCACCAATTTGTTTAACGAGGACAGCGACGAGGAGATTGAACGGCTGGAGGGGGCGCTCGGTTCGCTGCGCCTTTCGCTCGACGACATGCTGTCGCGGCGCGACGTCGCCTTCGAGGGCGAGCACCGTGCGGTGCTGGAAGCCTATCGCATGTTCGCCGACGACACCGGCTGGGTGCGGCGCCTGCACGAGGCGATCCGCAACGGTCTGACCGCGGAGGCCGCGGTCGAAAAGGTGCAGTCCGACATGCGCGCGCGCATGCTGCACATGACCGATCCTTATCTGCGCGAGCGGATGAGCGACTTCGACGATCTCGCCAACCGGTTGCTGCGCATGCTGATGGGGCATGGGCCGGAAACGCTCGCCGCCTCTCTTCCGCGCGATGCCATCATCGTCGCGCGCTCGATGGGGGCGGCGGAACTCCTCGACTATCCGCGCGAGAAGCTGCGCGGGCTGGTGCTGGAGGATGGCTCCGTCACCAGCCATGTGGTGATCGTGGCCCGCGCCATGGGCATTCCCGTCGTCGGGCAGGCGCGGGGCGCGGTGTCGATGGCCGAGAACGGCGACGCGGCGATCGTCGATGGCGTCGACGGCCTGCTGCATTTGCGCCCGACCGCCGATGTCGAGGCGGCCTATGCCGAGAAGGTACGCTTCCGCGCCCGCCGGCAGGAACTCTATCGCGAGCTGCGCAAGAAGCCCTCGGTGACGAAGGACGGCGTCGCGATCGACCTGATGATGAATGCCGGCCTCGCCGTCGATCTGCCGCAGCTTGCCGAATCGGGCGCGGCCGGGATCGGCCTTTTCCGGACCGAGCTGCAATTCATGGTCGCCTCGACCTTCCCGCGCGCCGAGGCGCAGGAGCGGCTCTACCGCGACGTGATCGACGCGGCCAAGGGAAAGCCGGTCACCTTCCGCTCGCTCGACATCGGCGGCGACAAGGTGCTGCCCTATTTCAAGGTCGTCGACCAGGAGGAAAACCCGGCACTGGGCTGGCGCGCGGTCAGGCTGACCCTCGACAGGCCGGGCCTGATGCGGACCCAGATGCGGGCGCTGCTCAAGGCGGCCGGCGGCCGCGAACTGCGGGTGATGATGCCGATGGTCACCGAGATCGCCGAGATCCGGCAGGCGCGCGAGATCATCGACAAGGAAGTGCGGCATCTGTCGCGCTTCGCCCATCATCTGCCGACTTCTCTGAAGCTCGGGGCGATGATCGAGGTTCCCTCGCTGATGTGGCAGCTCGAGGAACTGATGAACACAGTCGACTTCGTCTCCGTCGGTTCGAACGACCTGTTCCAGTTCGTCACCGCGACGGACCGGGGAAATTCCCGCATCGGCGATCGCTTCGACCCGATCTCGGTGCCGTTCCTCAGGCTTCTGCGCCAGATCACCGAAGCCGGCCGCGAGGCCGGAACCCCGGTGACGTTGTGCGGCGAACTGGCCGGGCGGCCGATCTCGGCGATGGCGTTGCTCGGCATCGGCTATCGTTCCATTTCGATGTCGCCGGCCTCGATCGGCCCGGTCAAGGCGATGCTGACCGAGCTGCCGCTGGGCCGATTGACCGAGCTGATGGACGACACGCTCAACGCCCAGACCTGCGAGAAGGACGTGCGCGGCATGCTCGCCGCCTTCGCGGCCGAGAACGATATTCCCCTGTGATTGCCCTTTGACCGGGCCTGCCTCTGTAATGGATTTCGCATGATCGAACTGCCGCGCGACCGGATGGACCAGGTCCTGAAACGCTTCGAACTCGTCGAGGCGCAGATGGCCGCCGGCCCGTCGCCGGAAGCCTATGTCAAGCTCGCGTCGGAATATTCCGAGCTTCAGGAAATGGCCGGCAAGATCCGAGAACTGCGCGCGGCCGAGGGCGAGCGCGCCGATCTCGAGACCATGCTCGGCGACAAGTCGACCGACGCCGAGATGCGGGAGCTGGCCGAAATGGAGCTTCCCGACATCGAGGAACGGCTTGATGTGCTGCGGAAAGATATCCAGCTTCTGCTCCTGCCCAAGGATGTCGCTGACGAGAAGAACGCGATCCTCGAAATCCGCGCCGGCACCGGCGGCGACGAGGCGGCGCTGTTCGCCGGCGATCTCTATCGCATGTATGAGCGCTATGCCGCGCAGATGGGCTGGCGCTTCGAGCTGATCTCCGCCAGCGAAGGCGATGTCGGCGGCTTCAAGGAAGCGATCGCCTCGGTGTCCGGCAAGGGCGTGTTCGCGCATCTGAAGTTCGAATCGGGCGCTCACCGGGTCCAGCGCGTGCCGGAAACCGAGGCCGGCGGCCGCATCCACACCTCGGCGGCGACGGTGGCGGTTCTGCCGGAAGCCGAGGAGGTGGATGTCGAAATCCGCAACGAAGACATCCGCATCGATACGATGCGGGCTTCCGGCGCCGGCGGCCAGCACGTCAACACCACCGATTCGGCCGTGCGCATCACCCATCTGCCGACGGGCATCATGGTGGTCTCGGCGGAGAAGTCACAGCACCAGAACCGCGCCCGGGCCATGCAGATCCTGCGCGCACGGCTCTACGACATGGAGCGCGAACGCGCGGCCGGCGATCGCGCCGAATCGCGGCGGCTTCAGGTCGGCTCCGGCGATCGATCGGAGCGTATCCGCACCTATAATTTTCCGCAGGGGCGGGTCACCGATCATCGCATCAACCTGACGCTGTACAAGCTCGATCAGGTGATGCAGGGCGATCTCGGCGACATCATCGACGCCCTGATCTCCGACCATCAGTCGAAGCTTCTGGCCGATGCCGGCCGGGATGGCTGAGGCGGCTGCCGCTTCGACGCTCGGACAGCTCGTGCGTCAGGTCCGCGCCGCGCTTGAAAAAGGCGGCACGCCCGACGCCGCGCTGGAAGCGCGGCTGATCGTCGAGCATGCGACCGGGGCATCGCGGACTGATCTCGTAACCGATCCCGAGCGGCCGGTTACGGCTGCGCAGATGCAGGCCGTCGCCTCGATGCTGGAGAGGCGCAGCGCCGGGGAGCCGGTCCACCGTATCCTCGGCGCACGCGAGTTCTATGGGTTGAGGCTTGCCCTGTCCTCGGGAACGCTCGAGCCGCGGCCCGACACCGAGGCGCTGGTCGATCTGGCGCTGCCCTTCGTGCGTGCTACGGCGGACAGGCACGGGAACTGCCTGATCCTCGATCTCGGCACCGGAACCGGGGCGGTGGCGCTGGCGCTGCTGAAGGAAGAGAAGCGCGCGCGGGCCGTGGCGACGGATATTTCACCGGCTGCCCTTGCGACTGCGGTTGCAAATGCCGATATCAACGGGGTCGCGGCGCGCTTCACCGGCATGCGGTCGGACTGGTTCGAGACCGTCGATGGATCGTTTCACGTCATCGTCTCAAATCCGCCCTATATTGCGACAAATGAAATTGCATTGCTGTCCAGGGAGGTGCGCGAGCACGATCCGAGAGCGGCGCTCGATGGCGGGTCCGATGGCCTTGATGCCTATCGTGCGATCGCCGGCGCGGTCGCCGGTCATCTTGCCGAGGATGGCGTTGTCGCGGTGGAGATCGGCATCGATCAGGAATCGGATGTCGAGGCGATCTTCGCCGGCCATGGATTTACTGTGGCCGGCCGCGCGAAAGATCTCGGCGGGGTGTTGCGGTCCATTGCTTTCACCCGCTGCTGATCCGGCGTGCAAGACCATGGCGCAGTGCAAAAAATCGCTTGGCAAGCAAGAATATTACGGATAGTTTCCGGCCACCGGATGAAACGAAGCAGGCAGTGCTGTTGTCGATTCGGTTCCTTGATGGAATGGCTGCCTCCTAGCGTAAGATACGCCTGTGCTTCGTGCGGGGCTCGTCCGGAAACGACATGAACCGGGACAGGATTTGACGTGGCCAGGGCGCATTGTTGCAGCCGCTCGCCTACCGAAGAACGCAAAGTGCGCGGTCCCCGGCCGCCTCTGCGACGGAGTGCATTTCCAACATGAAGAGCTACGAATGAGGCCACAGCAGAACAGGCGCATGCGCGGACGCGGCAACAACAACAACAACAACAACAATAACAACAACCAGAACCAGAACCAGAACCGCAAAGGCCCCAATCCGCTCACGCGCAATTACGAGAGCAACGGCCCGGATGTTAAGATCCGCGGTTCCGCGCAGCAGATTGCCGAGAAGTACACCACGCTGGCGCGTGATGCGCAGAGTTCGGGCGACCGGGTGATGGCGGAGAACTATCTCCAGCACGCCGAGCATTACAATCGCATCATCATGGCCGCGCTGGCGCAGATGCCGCAGCAGCAGGTGCGCGACATGCGCGACGACGACGATGCGGACGAGGATGGCGACGACGGTTTCGCGCCGGCGCAGCAGTCTGCCGAGCCGCAGCCCCAACCTCGCCAGCATCAGCGCCACGAGGGACGCGGCGAGCGCCGCGTCGAGACGCAGAACGACGGCACCGGCCCGCAGCCGGTGATCGAGGGCGTTCCGGCGGAAGTCGTGCTGGCCCAGGCGGAAGAAGCCCCGGCAAGGCCGCGCGCGCCGCGGCGTCAGGAACCGCGTCAGCCGCGCGAAGCCGTCGTGGTTGAAGCCGCTGCGGTGGAGACCGCTGAAGCGGCGCCCGCCGACGCTGCCCCTGCAAGCGGCGAACCGGATGGCGAGGCTGCGCCGCGCCGTGTCCGGCGTCCGCGCCGCCCCCGCGTCAAGGCCGGCGAGGAAGAACAGGCAGCGGAGAGCCAGACGTCCGGCGGGGAAGCCGGCGAGGAAATCGTCACCGAAGCCGCGCAGTAACGACGCCGCGAAGACGCCAGATCGTTTCACCGTTTCTGCGAAACGATCTGTCTCTTTGTTTTTACGCAATTCCGGACGCAAAACCGCTTCGCATTTTTGCTGGAATTGCTCTGGCGGCACTGGCTGGACATCGAAATCGAACGGCGGGCCTCGGTCCGCCGTTTTTGTTTTCGTCGGGCTCTGCGGCCTTGAGCCGTGGGAAAAGATACCCATATCCGCAGCGAATGGACCTGCCGCAAAAGGCTGGTGGGATCGGTTTGATCCGCCTCATTGACCTTGGGGGTCCGTCACCTGAAATTCGATCCGGCGCCGCAAACGGGCCGGTCGGGGAACGGAGACGAACATATGAACATTGAGAAGTATTCCGAGCGCGTCCGTGGCTTCATCCAGTCCGCCCAGACGGCGGCGCTTTCGGCCAATCATCAGCAGTTCACGCCCGAGCATCTGCTGAAGGTGCTGCTGGACGACGAGGAAGGTTTCGCCTCGTCGCTGATCGAGCGCGCCGGCGGGCGGCCGAAGGATGCAAGGCTCGGCGTCGAGGCGGCACTGAAGGCGCTTCCCAGGGTCGAGGGCGGCAACGGCCAGCTCTATCTTGCCCAGCCGCTGGCCAAGGTGTTTTCCACGGCCGAGGAACTGGCGAAGAAGGCCGGCGATTCCTTCGTGACCGTCGAGCGGCTTCTGACCGCGATGGCGGTCGAGAAGACCGCCAAGACCGCGGAAATTCTTTCCGATGCCGGCGTGACGCCGACCGCGCTCAACCGCGTGATCGAGGAGGTGCGCAAGGGCCGCACCGCCGATTCCGCCTCGGCCGAGCAGGGTTACGACGCGCTGAAGAAATATGCCCGCGACCTGACCGCCGATGCCCGGTCCGGCAAGCTCGATCCGGTGATCGGCCGCGACGACGAAATCCGGCGCACGATCCAGGTGTTGTCGCGCCGCACCAAGAACAATCCGGTGCTGATCGGCGAGCCGGGCGTCGGCAAGACCGCGATCGCGGAAGGGCTGGCGCTGCGCATCGTCAATGGAGACGTGCCGGAATCGCTCAAGGACAAGCAGTTAATGGCGCTCGACATGGGCGCGCTGATCGCCGGCGCCAAATATCGCGGCGAGTTCGAGGAGCGGCTGAAGGCCGTCTTGAATGAGGTGACGGCTGCCGACGGCGACATCATCCTGTTCATCGACGAGATGCACACGCTGGTCGGCGCCGGCAAGGCCGACGGGGCGATGGATGCGTCGAACCTGTTGAAGCCCGCTCTGGCGCGCGGCGAACTGCATTGCGTCGGCGCGACCACGCTCGACGAATATCGCAAGCATGTCGAGAAGGATGCAGCGCTTGCCCGCCGCTTCCAGCCGGTCTTCGTCGACGAGCCGACGGTCGAGGACACGATCTCGATCCTGCGCGGACTGAAGGAGAAGTACGAGCAGCACCACAAGGTGCGCATCTCCGATTCGGCGCTGGTCTCGGCGGCGACGCTGTCGAACCGCTACATCACCGACCGCTTCCTGCCCGACAAGGCGATCGACCTCGTCGACGAGGCCGCGTCGCGCCTGCGCATGCAGGTCGATTCCAAGCCCGAGGAACTGGACGAGATCGACCGCCGCATCATGCAGCTGAAGATCGAGCGTGAGGCGCTGAAGCTCGAGAAGGACGAGGCGTCGAAAGATCGCCTGATCCGCCTCGAGAAGGATCTCGCCGACCTCGAGGAAGAATCGGCGGCGATGACCGCCAAATGGCAGGCAGAGAAGCAGAAGCTCGGCCTTGCCGCCGACCTGAAGAAGGAGCTGGACGAGGCGCGCAACGAACTCGCCATCGCCCAGCGTCGGGGTGAATTCGCCAAGGCGGGCGAGCTTGCCTATGGCCGCATCCCCGAACTCGAGAAGAGGCTGGTGGAGGCGGAGTCCGCCGACAACAGCCATGGCTCGATGGTCGAGGAGACGGTGACGCCTTCGCATGTCGCCCACATCGTGTCGCGCTGGACCGGCATTCCCGTCGACAAGATGCTCGAGGGCGAACGCGAGAAGCTCTTGCGCATGGAGGACGAACTGGCCCGGCGCGTCGTCGGGCAGGGCGAGGCGGTGCAGGCGGTGTCCAAGGCGGTCAGGCGCGCCCGCGCCGGCCTGCAGGACCCGAACCGGCCAATCGGCTCGTTCATGTTCCTCGGCCCCACCGGCGTCGGCAAGACCGAGCTGACCAAGGCGCTGGCGAATTTCCTGTTCGACGACGAGACCGCGATGGTGCGCATCGACATGTCGGAGTACATGGAGAAGCACTCGGTCTCGCGGCTGATTGGTGCGCCTCCCGGCTATGTCGGCTATGAGGAGGGCGGCGCGCTGACCGAAGCCGTCCGGCGCCGTCCCTATCAGGTCGTGCTGTTCGACGAGATCGAGAAGGCGCACCCCGACGTGTTCAATGTGCTGTTGCAGGTGCTGGACGACGGCCGCCTGACCGACGGGCAGGGGCGTACGGTCGATTTCCGCAACACGCTGATCATCATGACGTCCAACCTCGGCGCCGAATATCTCGTCTCGCTTGGCGAGAACGAGGACGTCGACAAGGTGCGCGACGAGGTGATGGCGGTGGTCAAGGCGTCGTTCCGGCCGGAATTCCTCAACCGCGTCGACGAGGTGATCCTGTTCCACCGGCTGCGCCGGCAGGATATGGGGCAGATCGTCACGATCCAGCTGAAGCGGCTCGAGGCGTTGCTTGAGGATCGCAAGATCGTGCTCGACCTCGACGACGAGGCGATCGAGTGGCTGGCCGAGAAGGGCTACGATCCCGCCTATGGCGCGCGGCCGCTGAAGCGGGTGATCCAGAAGGAGCTTCAGGACCCGCTGGCCGAGCGCATCCTGCTCGGCGACATCCATGACGGCGCATCGGTGAAGATCACCGCCGGTTCCGACCGGCTGAACTTCAGGGCGCGCGGCGGGCTGGCAGAGGCCGGCGAGGCGGCCTGATCGCCGCTCGATACCGGGGAGGCGCGGACCGGGGAGGCGCGGCAATGACGCTGGACGAGTATAACAATTTCTGCGCCTCCCTTTCTTGCGCCACCCATGTCGTGCAATGGGGCGGCGCCCATGTCTGGAAAGTCGGCGGCAAGGTGTTCGCCATCGCCGGCTGGAACGGCGGCGGTGAGGGGGAGCCTGCCGTCACCTTCAAATGTACCCCGATGAGCTTCGATCTGTTGCGGGCTCAGCCGGGAATCCGGCCGGCGCCCTATCTGGCGTCGCGCGGGATGACATGGCTGCAGCGCACCGAGGCGACGAGCATGGATGACGCTGCGCTTTGCGACTATCTGCGCGCCAGCCACCAGCTGGTCGTTGCCGGGCTGACGCGGCGGGCGCGGCAGCAACTCGGCCTTTCGTGAGTGCGCTGCGCCGCCGCGCGCCATGCGCCCGCCATTTTCATGTCCTGTTCATGTCGCATGGTAAATGGTGTGATCAGCTCGGGGACCCGTGCATGTGGTCCGGCGCAGATTCGGAAGGGCAGGAATGAACGGCAGGACAGTTTCGTTGGCGGTTCTGGCGCTTGGCGTGCTGGTGAGCGGCGCGTCGGCGCAGTCACGCGAGGTCGAGGTCTACCAGGACCGCTACGGCCGCGAGGTGGTGGTCGACGTCTATACCGGCGAGATCCTCGATGTGCGGGAACCGCGTCGCGACCGTCGTGACCGTGAATTCCTGTTCCCGCGCGACGGCCGCGGGGCCGGCGGGCAGCAGGATCGCTACTATCTCGACGATCCCGACGACATGGTCCGGCTGCGTCGTGAAAAGCGCCGCGAAGAACTCGACCGTGCGCCCTATGGCAACGGACTGCCGCAATATCGCGACTATCGCGCAAGGCCCGACCCGGTTTATCCCGGCGACGACGAGTATGGGTATGAGGAAAATCCTCCCTACGGGAACGACGGCTATGCCAGGCGCGAACAGTGGCCCGAACAGCCGCCGGCCGCCCGTGGGCAAGACCCGCGCTACGAACCGCTGCCGCGTGTCGACCGCGCGCCGCTCGGGCAGCCGGATGTCGCCGTCGCGCCGCCTCCGGGCCAGACCCCCGACAACTCCATAGAGACCATCATCGACGGGAGCCCGGCGACGGGCGTCCTGCCGGACCTCGCCAATCCACCCGAGATCGCCGTTGCCGGCGCCTCGGAGGACGTGGCGAAGATACAGATTCTCCTCGATCGGCTCGGCGCGTCGCCCGGTGTCGTCGACGGGCGCATGGGCGACAACGTCAACAAGGCGATCGCCGCCTACCGCGAGATGAGTGGCGAGGCGTTGCGCACCTACGACAAGCAATTCATCGACGCCAGGCTTGCCGAAACCGGCGGCGACGCCTTCACCACCTATGAGATCACGGCGACGGACGTGGCCGGTCCCTATGTCGCATCCGTGCCCGACGACTATTCCAAGAAGGCGCAGATGGAACGGCTGAGCTTCACCTCCGTGCCGGAGATGCTGGCCGAGCGCTTCCACATGGACGAGAAATATCTGCGCGCCCTCAATCCTGGCGCCGCCTTCGACCGTCCCGGCACTCGGATCAGGGTGATCAATCCCGGCGAGATGAAGAAAGGCGAGGTCTCGCGCATCGTTGCCGATAAGGGGCGCAAGCAGGTGCGCGCCTATGACGTCCGGGGCAGGCTGATCGTCGCCTATCCCGCCACTATCGGCTCGGCGGCCACGCCGTCGCCGACAGGCAGCCATACGGTCGAGCGGATCGCGCTCGATCCCGAATACACCTACAATCCCAAGATCAATTTCCAGCAGGGCAACAACACCAAGGTGCTGCGGATTCCGCCGGGGCCGAACGGGCCGGTCGGAACGGTCTGGATCGCGCTGTCTAAACCGACCTACGGCATCCACGGCACGCCCGAGCCCTCGAAGATCGGCAAGACCGAATCGAACGGCTGCGTCCGGCTGGCCAATTGGGACGCGCAGGAGCTGGCCAAGATGGTGAAGGCGGGCGTGACGGTGGAATTCGTGGAATAGGGGCGGGGGAACGCGCAACCGTCAACCGGCAACGGGAAGCTTGCCTTCGGAAACGGCGATCTGCGGCCTTACAGCCCTGTCGCCTCACTTCACGCTTGCCATCTTCAGAGATGGCGCATCGTCGTCCTTGAGCAGGGTATCGATCCGCTCGCGTTCGCGCAGGAAAACCTCCAGCTCCGACCCTGAGAGCGATTTCTCGGTGGGAAGCCGGACCCGCATCGGGTCCACCTTCTTGCCGTTGACGATCAGCTCGTAGTGGAGATGGTTGCCGGTCGACAGGCCGGTCGAACCGACATAACCGATCACCTGGCCCTGGCGCACGCGCGCGCCTTCGGTGACGCCCTTGGCGATGGCGCTCTGATGATTGTAGGAGGATTTGTAGCCGTTGGCATGGCGGATGATCGTCTGCCGGCCATAGCCGCCCGACCATCCAGCCTGCTCGACGACGCCGTTGCCGGAGGCGATAATCGGCGTGCCGCGCGGCGCCGACCAATCGACGCCGGTGTGCATGCGGGTGTAGCCCAGGATCGGGTGGCGGCGGCCGCCGAAGCCGGATCGGAACTTTCCGTTCGGAACCGGATTGCGCAGCAGGAACTGGCGGGCGCTGCGGCCTTCCTCGTCGAAATAGTCGACGGTGCCGTCTTCCATGCGGAACCGGTAGAAGGCCCGGCTGTTGCCGCCGAAGGTCGCCTTTACATAAAGCAGTTCCGATTCGTCGGTCGCCTTGTCGTCCTCGTCGGGCTGCGAGAAAAAGACGTCGATGTGGTCGCCGGGCGCAAGACGTGACTGGAAGTCGACGTCGGAGGCGAGCAGGCGCACCAGTTGGCGCGTCATCGCGCGGTTCATTCCATAGGAGTATGCGGCGCGCCAGATGCCGTCATAGGCGGTGGGCAGGTCGCCGCGCGGCCGGGCCACCGGCTGGTTGGCGTCGAACGCGGTCAGCACCGCCGGGTTCGGCTCCGGTTCGCTGCCCTTCACGAACTGGTCGTGGTCGTCGAGCGCGATGGTCAGATGATGGCGGCGCCCCTCATAAAGGCTGGCACGGACGATCCTGCTCGCATCGCCGCGCATTTCGAGGCCGAGACGCATCACCGTTCCGGCCTTGAGCACCGGCGAGCCGAGCAGGACCGCGAAGGAGCGGGCCATCAACTGGGAATCCGCGTCCGAATAGCCCGCCTCGGTCAGCATTTCCGCGATGTCGCGGTCGCTATGGAAAGGGCGGATGTCCTCGGCATACTCGACCGGCACCGATGACGGCCCCTCGCGCGGCGAGACCGAGACGTTCTCCGGCACGATGCGGATGCCGTAGGCCGCGCCAAGGGTCTGTGTCGCCAGCGTCTCGCCGAAACGCTGCGGATCGACATAATGAAGCGCCGCGACTTGCACCGCGCCGTCGGTCAGGATGGCAGCGGTGTTGCGCACGACGTTTTCGACCTCGTCCGCCGTCAGCACCACCCGCCCGTCGAAATTGGCGGTCTCGATCGGAAAATCGATGGTGTGAAGGCTGACCTCGCTCTCGACCTTGGCGCCATAGATAAAGCCGGTGTCGAGGACGCTCTGGGGCGCGGCCGCGGCGGCGCCGTCCTCGGCGAAGACCTCGAGGGGATCGAATGGCGGATAGGTCCGGCTGGTGGTGTGCCCGGCGGCCAGCGCCATCTTGACCTGGATGAAGGGCAGGGTGCGCACGACGTCGCGGTCGCCCGCCTTCAACATGGTCGACACTTCCATTCGCCGCCGGTCGGTGGCTTGGGCGACGGCGCGGGGCGCGATGACGCGGCCGGCCTTGGCGCTGCCCTCTCCATGGCCATTGCCGTCGAGCGCGGCGAGATTGAGCAGTTCCGGCGGGGTGGCGAGCTGTTCGCGGCCGTCGAGCGCGGTGAACAGCGCGACGCCCATCAGCACGCTCGAGGTGATGCCGGTGAGAAACGTTCCGGAAAGCCAGCGCGCCGACACCTCGCGACGATCCGGCGGGCCGGATCGTCCGCCCGTGACCAGGGGCGGTTCATTGCCGAGCGCGGCTATGGTTTCGTCGATCGGCTGCATGCGGGCGCCGTGATCCCCCTTGGCCTCAGGGGCCGGTGAAGTATTCCGCGCGATGACAATTGCCCGTCCGCGCGTGTGAAGTCAACGAAGCCCGGCCGGCGAGGGCTGCCGCCCGGAGGCGACCGGACACCCGATCCGCATCACTCTATATATAGACGACGTGCGGGGCGCTTCGGTTTGTGCTTCGTCGCGATGACCCTTGCGGCCTAGACCCCGAATTCGGCTGCTTTGTGTCGAGCGGCGCCGGCGTCGTTTCCCCGGTGCCGCCCCGTGCCTTTCCCGTGCGGCAAAACCGGGAAAAGCCGGCTTCGGAAAAAAAATCAAAAAAGTTCAAAATC
>JBLJBS010000230.1:0-25062 GCA_047637695.1 Aquamicrobium sp.
AGCCGCGCATCATGCAGCTGCTCGACGAGGCGCCATCCTTGCGCTTCAAGGTGGCTCGCGGCAAGCGCATGACGAAGACGCGCAAGATCATCGCCGGCGTGCCGCTGCGGCTTGCGCACGGTGGATCGTCCGTGTCGCTAAAGTCCGATCCGTTCGGCTTGGCATTCACAGACGAAGCCGACGAGATGCTCGCCAACGTCAAGGGCTCGGGCGACCCGATCAGCCAGGTCGACCGGCGCGGCGACACCTATGCCGATTTCGTGCACGCCATCGTGTCGACGCCGACGGAAGGGCCGAGCGACGTGGATGTCGATGATGCCAGCGGCCTGCAATTCTGGGCCGATATCGACCCGCAGGAGGTCGCCTCGACCATCTGGCGGCTGTGGCAGGGCGGCACGCGTTACCATTGGGCATGGCCATGTCCGCATTGCGGGGAATACCGATGTGGATCGCTACTCCTTCATCGTGACGGACTATCACCATCTATTCCTTGCCGGTTTGTACCGGCGCTCCCCGGAAATCTGCCCCGGTTACAGCCCGATCAGGGGGAGGGCAGTTGCTCCCCGGCTATCCGCAAGCCTTCCGCCACCAGGGCCGCGGCCCGTTCCGGCTTGCCGGATTCCGCGTAGCACCGCAGCTCAGGTGCGTTGCCCGAGGCCCGAAAATGCAGGGTCTCGCCGGTTGCGAGCGCAAGCTTGACGCCGTCGACCGTATCGACGCTTACAGCCATCGCCATGCCGGCTAGGACGCCGTTCGCGCCATCCACGCTTCCGAGCCTTTCCAGCAACACGGCGCTCCGGTCCCGCGAGACGTTCTCGATCCGGTTGGCCGCCGTGAAGCGCGCCGGCAGCCGCGCAACGAGTTCGGAGAGCGTGACGCGGCGGCTGTTGGCCGAAGCAAGCACCGAGACGATCGGCAGCAGCGCGTCGCGGGTCGGCAGGGCGGGCAGCGCAGGCAGCCCGGGCCCCTCGATGGCCGAACCCAAGATCACCCCGCCATTGGCCTCGAACCCGACGACGATGCCGGACCGGCTGGCCCCGATCCCCTCGATGACGTAGGGCGATCCGACCCGCGTCCTGATCGTGGCGTCGAAGAACCCCGACAGCTCGACGGCGGATGTGGACGTGACCGGCGTCACGACGATGGTCGCGCCCAGAAACTCGGCGGTCAGCACGCCGACGATGTCGCCTCTGAGGATGACGCCCCACTCGTTCGCGATGAGCGGCCTGTCGGCATCGCCATCGGAAGAGACGATCGCATCCGTGCGGTGCTCGCGGGCCCATTCTCGGAGACTGTCCAGAACGTCCTCGCTCACCGCCTCAGTGTCCAGCGGAACGAACGAACTCGTCCTGCCGAGGGCAACCGTCTCGGCGCCAAGCTCCTCTAGCACCTGAACGATCAGATCTCGGGCAACCGAACTGTGCTGATAGATGCCGATCCTCATTCCCGCGAGGGAGAAGCGCGGACCGAGCGAGGTGTAGCGCGCGGCATATTCGTCGAGGACAGCCATCTGCCCGGCCGGCGGCTGACGCAATGACGGGGCGGCGATGCCCGCTTCGAGATGCGACAGGATGCCGGCTTCGTCCGACTTGGTGATCTCGCCGTCCGGGCGATAGAATTTGAGGCCGTTGCGGTCTGCCGGAATATGGCTGCCGGTTATCATGATCGCCGGCAGGCCGCGCCGCGCCGCGGCCAGCGCCAAAGCGGGCGTCGGCACTTCGCCGCAATCGATCACTTCGTATCCGAGCGACCGGGCGCCCGCCGCGCAGCCCGCCGCGATCGCCGGACTGCTCTCGCGCAGGTCGCGGCCAAGAAGGATCGCCCGCGTCGAGATACCGCCCGACGCCTCCAGATGCCGGGCGAACGCCCGCGTGTAGCGCGCGCAGACTTCCGACGTCATGCCGGAAACCAGCCCGCGCAGGCCGCTTGTTCCGAATTGCAGAGCGCTCATCGGGCGGTTGCCGTCGCTTGCGCGGCCGGCAGGCTTGAAAGGGACGTTTTCAAGCTTTGATTATCCCCGCGGCGGAAATGCCTTTCCTTGCGAAGACGTTGCGCGTGTCGACGACCAGCCGCGCATGGTCTGCGACGAGCCCGTAGTCGACGGCGTCGTGATCGGTGGCCACCAGGACGGCGTTGTAGCCGGCAAGCGCCTGCGGCGTGAGGTCGACGGAGCGCAGCCCGGCGAAATCCGCATGCTCGCGCATGGACGGAACCTCCCGCACATGCGGGTCGTGGAAGTCCACCGCCGCACCGCGCTTCGTCAGAAGCTCCATCAGTTCGAAGGACGGGCTTTCCCGCACGTCCGAGACGTTCTTCTTGTAGGCGAGGCCGAGGATGAGCACCTTCGCCGCGCTCAGCGACACTTTCTGCTCGCGGTCCAGCGCCTGCTCCAGCCGCGCCACGACATATTTCGGCATACCGACATTGATCTCGCCGGCCAGCTCGATGAAGCGCGTCGTCAGGCCGTATTCGCGCGACTTCCAGGTGAGATAGAACGGGTCGATCGGGATGCAGTGCCCGCCCAGCCCCGGCCCCGGATAGAAGGGCATGTAGCCGAACGGCTTGGTCGCCGCGCCCTCGATCACCTCCCACACGTCGATGCCCATCGCGTCGTAGATGACCTTCAACTCGTTGACGAGCGCGATGTTGACGGCGCGGAACACGTTCTCGGTGATCTTCACCGCCTCCGCCGTCGCCGGCGTCGAGACGGTGACCACGCGGTCCACCACCGCGCCGTAGAAGGCCGAGGCCAGCGCCGACGCCTCCGCGCCGTCGCCGGCGACGATCTTCGGGATCGTGACGGTGCGGAAGCTGGCATTGCCGGGATCCTCGCGCTCCGGCGAGAAGCCGAGGAAGAAATCGACGCCGCTCCTCAGCCCGGTCGCCTCGAGGACCGGCCTGACCACTTCCTCCGTGGTGCCGGGCCAGGTGGTGGATTCCAGCACCACCAGCTGCCCCTTGCGCAGGGTCTTCGCAATGGTCCGTGCCGTGTCGACCACGAAGGAGAGATCGGGTTCGCGCTGCCTGGAAAGCGGCGTCGGCACGCAGATGACCACCACGTCGCAGGCGGCCAGCTCGCCGAAATCGCCGGTCGCGCGGAATTTCCCGGCCGCGACATGCTCGCCGAGCTGTTCGGAGGAAACGGCGTCGATATAGGACTGGCCGGCATTGAGCCGTTCCACCTTGCCGGGGTCGACGTCGAAACCGAGCGTCGGGAAGCCGCCGCGGGCGCAGGCGGCGGCCAGCGGCAGGCCGACATAGCCGAGCCCGATGATGCCGGCGACGGCCTCGCGGCTCCCGATCTTGCGGGCGGTTCCGTTTGCGTCATGCTGATCGGGAGTCATCGGCCATACTCTGTTTGTCGTGTTTATGTCGGGACAGGCAGTTTTCGACGACCTCCAGCATCCGTCCTGCAAGATGCTTGCGGTCATATTTGCGGACCGCCGCAAGCCCATTCCGTCCGAGTCTTGCCGCAAGATCACGATCCCGGGAAAGCCCTTTCAGCCGGTCGCGCAGTTCCGCGGCGTTTTCCGGTTCGAAGGTCTGGCCCGCATCCTCGCTTTCGACGATGCGCGCCGATTCGCCCTGCACGCCGTGCAGCACGGGAATGCCCATGGCCATGCATTCGAACAGCTTGGAGGGGATCACGGTCGTGAACAGGTCGGTCCTGCGCAGATGGATGATCGAGGCGTCGAGCACCGACCAGTACCGTACCACCTCCGCCTTCGGCACGGAATCGACGAAGCTGACATTGGCAAGCGCCAGTTCGCGGGCGCGCGCCACCAGCGCCTCCTTGGACGCGCCGTTGCCGAGCAGCAGCAGGTGGATATCGTCGCGTCCCTCGTCCCGGAGCAGGCGGGCGGTTTCCAGCAGCGTCTCCAGCGCATGCGCCATGCCGTGCGTGCCGATATAGCCGGCGACGAACTTGCCCTCCAGCCCCAGCGTTTCGACCAGCTCGCGGTCCTTTTCCATGGGCTGGAAGCGCGTCAGGTCCGCGCCGTTGGTGACGACATGGATCTTCGACGCGTCGATGCCGCGCCCTGCCAGATTGTCCCTGAACGCGTTCGTGACCGCCACCACCGCGTCGGCCTTGCGATAGAGGAACAGCTCCAGTCTCTCCAGCCAGTCGAGCAGCGTGGACTGCTTCATGGCGCCGACCGCGCGGATCGATTCCGGCCACAGGTCGCGCAGTTCGAAGATGAAGGGAATGCGGCGCATGCGGCTGACCAGATAGCCGGCGACAGCCGTGAAGAATTGCGGCGAGGTGGCGATGACGATGTCCGGCCGCTCCACGCGCAGGCTGGCCGGCGTCGCCGTGACCATGAAGCTGACATAGTCGAGCGTGCGGCGCAGGAAGCCCTCATTGGCGGTGACGTAGCTCCACACGCGGACGACCTCGATGCCCGCCATCGTCTCGCGCGCGAACAGCCGGTTGCGATAGCCCTCGAACACCTTGCCCGTCGGGAAATTCGGCGCGCAGGTGATGACCGTCACCCGGTGCCCGGCCGCGACCCATTCGCGGCAATGCTCGAAGGTGCGGCTTGCGGGCGCGTTGACCTCCGGCGGGAAATTGTCGGTGAGGAACAGGATGTGCATCGGCTGAACGCTATGCCTCGGGGAACGGGAATTCGACCGCGCTTTCGCCCCCGGCAAGCGTGACGACAAGCTTTTGCGAGGCTTCGGCAAGGCCGAACTCGCGGTGCCATGTGCACGGCTCCAGCCGGGCCGCGCCTTTCGCGACGTGGAAGCGCAGCAGCGTTCCGGTCTCCGTTCGAAACGCGCCCGACCGCCCGTCTTCCGCCAGCGACGGCGACAAAGCGGGGTGGATGTGGAACATCGCTTCCGCCCGGCCATGGCTGCCCTCGACCGTGTCGGAAACCGTGATCCCGCCGGCGGAGAGGCGCCATGTGCGGCGATGCAGCGCGCCAAGCCGGCGATAGCCGTCATGGGCGCATGATACGGCATTTTCAGCCACGTCCAGATCGACGGGATAAGCTCTTCTCGCCACCCGGAAACCGGACCAGACTTCCGAGGAGTTTTCACCCGCCACGACAACCGTGTTATGCGCCGCCGTCCCCCGCTGGCGCAGGCGCTCCGGCCCGGTGCCGTAGACGGAAGTGCCGGAATTGACGAGCACGCGCCGCCCATCCACCGAAAGCTCGAACGACAAGGTGTCGGCATGCGCATGACCGGGAAGATAATCCGGCCCGACCCGCGCCACGTCGATCAGCACGACCGCCCGGTCGTTCCGGAGCCGGATATAGCCGCTGTCAGGGAAATGGCGGCAACCGGCGGCAGTCGGCGGCAGCGCGGGATAGCCGAGCCGTCCGGCATAAAGCTCCAGCTCGTTCGGCGTGGGCGCGATGCCGATGGCCGCATCGTTGAAGAAGGCGATCTCGCCGTCCGGATGGCACATGATTGCCAGCCAATCGCGCATGGCGGCGATCTTCCCATGCCATGCCTCCGGCGGCGTCAGGCCGGCCGCGCACATGACGTTGACGAGGTCGAGCATGTCCTCCAGCGCCAGTGCGTGATACATCGGCGACAGTTCGAACTGGCCGCCATCGGCGAGGATCTGTTCGGGTATCTCCTTCCGCAGGATGCCGAGGCCGAGTTCCAGCCAGCCTTCCGCCTCCGGCCCCTCGAAGAAGCAGCCGGCGAAGACCAGCGCCTTTGCGTTCGCGAACAGGTGGTTGCCGAGCAGGTGGTATTCGAGCCGCCGCGACAGCCAGCGCGCCTGCACGGCGAGGCTATGCACGGCCTCGGGCGGCAGGACGTTGCCGGAAAGCGCCCATTTGATCCAGTTCGCGATGCGCAGCGAGGTCGGATAGGGCTCCCAGCCTGAACCGCCGGCCGGCGGGTTCTCGGCGATCCAGCGCGCGACGAGCGCCTCGTGCCATTCAACGCGGGATGAAGCTCCTGCGGCGTTCAGGTCGTCGAAATAGTGGAGGTTGTAGCGCCATAGCTTGTCGAAAGCGGGGGCGTCCCAGCCGCCGGAAAGGTCGCCGTCGAGGTTGAGGAAGCGGAAGCTCTCCGGCCCCGTCTGGCTCTGCCGCCGCCGCGCCGGCGCGGCCCATTCCCCCGGGATCGCCCGCCGGGCGGGCGCAGGGGCCGGATTCGGCTTCGGCCGATGCAGGCGGAACCAGACCCGCCCGCCGATCTGGATCGGCTTCAGGTGGCGGACCGTTTCCCAGTAGAGCCGCAGGCGTGCAGGCGGTGGCATCACGCGGGAAGCAACCCTTCGAGGGCGGCGACGATGCGCGCGCCGGTCCTGCCGTCCCATTTCTCCGGGATGCCGCCCTTCTTCCATTGGCCCGCGAACAGGCGGTCGAGCGCGGAGGCGAGCGCGGCCGGGTCGGTTCCCAATATCTCGTTGGTGCCGACGGTGACCGTCTCCGGCCGCTCGGTCGTGTCGCGCAGCGTCATGCAGGGCACGCCCATCACCGTCGTCTCCTCGGTGATGCCTCCGGAATCGGTGATCACGGCCTTCGCGTTCTTCACCAGCCAGTTGAACTCGAGATAGGGCTGCGGCTCGACGAAGCGGATCGTGCCGGGAATGCCCGGCAGCGCCTCCAGCGTCTTGGCCGTGCGCGGATGCACCGGGAAGACCACCGGCATACCGCGGGCGCCTTCGGCAATCGCCGTCAGCAATTGCGCGAAGCCGGCGCTGGCGTCGACATTGGACGGCCGGTGCAGCGTCACCACGAAATAGCCGCCGGGTTTCAGGCCCAGCTCGTCGCGGAAAGGCGGCGGGCGCAGTCTGTCCATGTTCGTCAGCAGAGTGTCGATCATCGTGTTGCCGACGAAGAAGATCCGCTCCGGTGCGACGCCCGCGCGCTCGAGGTTCTCGCCGGCCCATGCGCTGGTGGTGAAGAACCAGTTGGTGATGGCGTCTGTCACCAGCCGGTTGATCTCCTCCGGCATCGCCCAGTCGCCCGAGCGGATGCCCGCCTCGACATGGGCGACGGGGATGTGCAGCTTCTGCGCGGCGATCGCGCAGGCCATGGTCGACGTCACGTCGCCGACGACGAGGCAGAGACTGCCCGGGCGTTCCAGCAGCAGCTTCTCGTAGCGCACCATGATCGCCGCCGTCTGTTCTCCTTGCGTGCCGGAACCGGATTCGAGGTTGACGTCCGGCGCGGGAATGCCGAGCTGCGAGAAGAAATCGCCGGACATGCGGGGGTCGTAGTGCTGGCCGGTATGGACGAGGCGGTAGCGCAGATGACCGCCCGCCCGGCTGCGCTTCTCAAGCGCATGGATGATCGGCGCGACCTTCATGAAATTCGGCCGCGCGCCGGCGATGACGTCGATCACGGGATTGCTCATGCGCGCGCGGCCTCGGCGATTTCGATGGTCACCTTGCTTACTTCGATCAGTTCCCCGAAGGGGATCGGCTCCGCGCCACCCTTTTCCACGGCCTCGACGAAGGCGGCGGCGCAGGCCTTCTGTCCCTTGTCCTGCCGCCACAGGTTCAGCTTGCGGAAGCCCGGCCAACCGAAGCCGGAAAGTCGGCGGAAATTGTCGAGCTGGAGGATGCGCCCGCCCGAAAACACCTCCAGCCGCTCCTTCGGGAAGGATTTGCTGCCGTTGGCGAAATAATGCACCGTGCCGATCGAGCCGTCGGCGAAGGAGAGCGTGATCGTCGCCGTGTCGCCGGTCGCGGCCTCCATCGCCTCCACGCGGTGGGAGACGATCGGGCTGCCCGCGAGGAAGCGCAGCAGGTC
Source organism: Aquamicrobium sp. (assembly GCA_047637695.1). Classification (GTDB taxonomy): domain Bacteria; phylum Pseudomonadota; class Alphaproteobacteria; order Rhizobiales; family Rhizobiaceae; genus Aerobium. The sequence goes on from JBLJBS010000230.1 coordinate 7,725, forward strand.
GATGAAATGGCACGCCTCGCCGACGATGCGCCCGCCGCCGACCGCGCGGTCCTGCGTCCAGTGGTCGGGGGAAATAGCCCCGGCATTCACCGTCATGATGAAGGATTTCGGGCCGGACGCGCCGGCGAGCAGGCTTTTGATCTTTTGCGCCTGCGGCGCGAAGCGGCGGTTGAAGCCGACCATGACGAGAGGCGAGAACCCGCCGGCAACGGCCTTTTCGCGCGCGGCCTCGATGTGCGCCAGTTCGCCAGCGTCAAGCGCCAGCGGCTTTTCCACGAACACATGCTTGCCGGCCTCGATCGTCCGGCAGACGAGATCGGCATGGCTGTCGTGACGCGTGGCGATGACGACCGCGTTGACATCCGGGTCACCGAGGATTTCCGCGATATCCGTCGTCGTCTTCTCGAAGCCGAACTTGCGGCCGGCATGGACGCCGCTGACGCCCGCGCCCGAAGCGACGCTGGCCAGCCGCGCACCGGTTTCCCTGAAGGCCGGGATCAGCACGGCCGTGGCGTAATTGCCCGAGCCGATGAAGCCGATGGCTGCCTTGCCCGCGGCCGCTGCGGCCGGCGCAAGCGTGACCGTGCGCCGCGTCAGCGCCTCCGCGGGCACGGCATCCTCCTGGCGGTAGTCGAGCAGGATGCCGAGCGACGGTTCCTTGCCGGTGACGAGGTCGTAGGCCCGCGCCGCGTCCTCCAGCGCGAAGCGATGCGAGACCAGCGGCAACACGCTGAGCCGCCCGCCGGCCATCATGTCGAGCACGGCCTCGAAATTGCGCTGCTCGGTCCAGCGCACGAAGCCGACCGGGTAATCCTGCCCCTTCTCCTCGTAATTCGGGTCGTAGCGGCCGGGGCCGTAGGAACACGAAACCTGGAAGCTCAGCTCCTTCTCGTAGAAATCGGCGCGCGACAGTTCCAGCCCGGTGACGCCGACCAGCACGATGCGGCCGCGCTTGCGGCACATCAGGGCGGCCTGATGCACCGGCTCGTTGCTCTTGGTGGACGCGGTGATGAGCACGGCATCCACCCCGCGCCCGCGCGAGAAGGCAAGCGCGGCGGCAACCGGATCGTCGCCCGCGGCAAGGTTCACCGTCTCCGCGCCGAAGCTTTCGGCCAGTCGCAGCTTTTCCGGGTCGAAATCGAGCCCGAGCACCCGGCAGCCATTCGCCTTGAGAAGTTGCACCGCCATCAGGCCGATCAGGCCGAGGCCGGTGACGACGACCGCCTCGCCCAGCGTCGGCTGCACGAGGCGGATTCCCTGCAATGCGATGGCGCCGAGCACGGTGAAGGCCGCCTCGTCGTCGGAGACCGCGTCGGGCACTTTCGCGACGAGATTGACCGGAACGGCGACGGCCTCGGCGTGCCTGCCGTTGGAGACCACGCGGTCGCCCGGCGAAAAGCCCGCCACGCCCGCGCCCGTCTCCAGCACCCGGCCAACATTGCAGTAGCCGAGCGGCAGCGGCTGGTCGAGCTTGTTGAACACGGCCTCCAGCGTCGGGGCGAGGCCGTCGGTCCTGATCTTGTCGAGCACCTGGCGCACCTTGTCGGGCTGCTGGCGCGCCTTGCCGATGAAACCGGCCTTGCCGAAATCGACCAGCATCCGCTCCGTGCCGGCGGAGACCAGCGTGCGCGAGGTGCGGATCAGCACCTGCCCGCGAGCGGGCGCGGGGCAGGGTATGTCGGCAACCTCGGTCGCGCCGGTCTTGAGGGACTGGAGGATTTGTTTCACCGTGGAACCCCTTCACTCCTTCACAAGACGGCGCAGTTTCCCGCGGCTAGTCAGAGGAATTTCATCCGTGCATTCTATGGAGAACCGCATCTCGTCACCGACCTTGGCGTGATGTGCCGCTAAGATACCGGCTTCGTCCGCAGGCCCGAATCCCGGGGCGGGCTGTACGCGGATGGTGGCGGCGCCAGGCTCGTTGTGGACATATTGAAAGCGGATGACATTCGCAAATATGTCACCATGCATATTGACTGCGGTCAGGGTGATCCGCGCCCCCGAGCGCCCGGTCATATATTCCGCTGTCCAGCGGCCTTCCACCTCGCTGAACCTTGGCCAGCAGCGCCCACAAACACATGGGACCTTTCGGAGACGGGCCATATCATCGGTTCGGTAGCGGATAAGCGGCATAAGCCGGTTGACGAATCCGGTTCCCACGATTTCGCCATATGCGCCGTCTTCCGTGAGGGTTTCGCCATCCCTGCCCAACATTTCAAATAGTCCATAATCAGGGAAGGCGTGATACTCGCTCGAATATTCGCATTCACCGGCCATGACCACCCGTTCCGTATGGCCATACCAGGTATAAACTCGCGCCTTGAAGGCGGCTTCGATACGTTCACGCTGCTGGGTTGTCGTGCCCTCCGATCCCAATAGAACGGCCCTGATCGACGGCAGAGGAATATCGCTGCGCAGGATCGCCTCGGCCAGCATGTCGACTGCAGATGGATAGCCATGAATGAACATCGGCCGCCATCTACGCATTCTTTCGAAATAGGCTGGCATGTTTGCTTCCGTCATATGGAAAACGGAAAACTGAAGCTCATTGTAGATTGGATTGAGTTTCCAGTAGACACCGCGTTCCGCATTGATCGTCGTGCCGCGGAATGTTGCCTTGCGATGCCGGGGTGTATAACCAACCCGCTCCCATTGCCGATGCATGAAGGCAAGCTCGACAGACTGTGAGTGATTGTCCATGACAATTTCCATCTGACGACCGGTCGATCCACCGGTGGTCGCCCTGTAGTGCGGCAGGGCTTTGGCTTCATCGGACACATAGGCCGACTGGTCGGCCATGATGATTTCCTTATCGAGGAATGGAAAATCCTTGAGGGCCTCGGTCGGTGTGAATCGCTCGAAGGCGCTGCGATGCTTGCGATAGGCCGAAACATGCATCGTAGCATAGTCCAGAAGCTTTGAAAGCCGACTGGAGCTGAACTGTCTCAGCTCTTCTTCCGACGCCCGTTCGAGCGCGCGTCCTGCGGCCAGATGAGCCCTGTAATGTCCGCCAGCGAGCCATGCAAATGGAATCATCCCCACCGACAATTTCGTCCATTCCGGCAGAGCTTCATATATCTGGCGCTTGGCAGAAAAACTTATCATCACCTCGGTCGCCGAAATAACCGCACTACGTACCGGCCGTACCGTGCCGTTCAATCTGGATTATAGCCTCCGCATCCGCTTGATGCCGGCTTTCGCCATTGCATCGATCAGCATCTGCCGCTGACGGACCCATAAATCCCGCAAATTGTTGCCAAGAGTTTTCTCAGGACTCATGTATATCGGTAGAATCTTTCGTTTAATACGATTTTTCTTGAACCAAATTATATATTCTTGATGATTATGTCCCTCAAATTCTGGTTTAAGTGAGAAATTTTCTGAAAGAATTGCTTCACTAAAACTGTAATCTATTTGCGATGGAGGGATGAATTGGGCGTGATGGACAATATCCCTCGCTGTTCCCAATTCGACGGCAATCTGATGGAAACTTGATGGAGGGAAGCGCAACTTGCCGCCAAAGTGGCGACCGTAGGAAAATGCCCAATTCCCGAGACTATATGCGATGGTGCGTCCCTTGTAACGCTCCACCGGCCCAACGATGTGAGGATGGTGGCCGATCACCGCATATGCACCGGTGTCGATAAGGTCCATTGCCAGTTTCCGGTGGGCCGGCTGTGGGTATCGTTCGAACTCATAGTTCCAATGCAGGACAACGACGATGCGGGTGGGGGGCACTTCATCGGCCAGCTTTCGTACCTCTTCGCGCAGAAAGGCCGCATCAAGAGGGCTGACGCCGGGCGATTGCGCACTTGCAGGCTTGCAACCGATCACCGGCCATCCGGCCCCGAGCAGCGTATAGGTCTCCGATCCAGAAATGCATCTTACGGCCGTGCGAGCCGCCGCTTCATTCTCGCCGGCACCGAAACTCAATATTCCGGCATCGGAAAGCCAGCGTTGTGTGTCGGCTATGCCGGTGTCCAGATCGGATATATGATTGTTTCCGATGAACGCCACCATGTTTGTGTTCTCTTCAAAGGAGGAAAGCCAATTTGGGGTATTGATGACCCCCCATTTGAGTGAGCTACTCGAAAGGGTGACGGGACCTTCCAAATTTAGGCATATTGGAAAAAAAAAGAATTCAGAAGGAAAATTCCTTATATGAAATTTTTCATTACCACATATGGCAACATCTCCAACAAAAATCATCATAATCCCGAATTGTCAGAACCGATAACATCAGGATGCGGCTTTCCAACTACATGTGGAGATATCTTTACAGGACGTCCAGTGATCGACATTTCTCTTATTTTATCTTCCTTAAGTCTTCTCGACCATGTTCTTAGTCTTGCCCAGGTAAATCCAATTCGACCTGTTTTCCACACCTGAACCTGTATGAGATTGATAATCATATTTATTACATATCTTGCGGGAATACGAATAAAATTCTTTTTAAACCACATCCTCCTCTCTAATTTTGTTCCAAATAATCTTGGGGAAGCTGCTAATTTACCTCCACGAAGTAAGGTGATCGCTTCGATAGACGTATATCGATTCTGCTTTTCTACCCAATGATGGAGGTCAGGGCTATCATAATGCTCCAGATCGCCAGTGGCGCCGACGATCCGCCCCTCGACAAGGGGATGTTCGTTGACAAGAACGTCGCTGAAGCGGCAGGTTCCCGTCTTCCATCCTCGCAGAATGGTCTGCACGACAGGCAGCGGTCGCCCCATGAACCACAGGCGCCGGCGGAGCGTGAAGGCGTCAGCGTCGCGTCTTTCGATTATCTCGCCTATACTCCGTTTCAGCACGTCGGTCATCCGCTCGTCCGGGTCGAGCTTCATCGTCCACGGCGCGGTGATCGGGAGTTCACGCATGGCGTAGTTCCACTGGTCGCCGAAACCGAGAAACTTGCGCTGCACCACATGCACGCCGTGCGCGAGCGCGATGTCGACCGTCTCATCGCTGCTGTAGCTGTCGACGAGGAAAACCTCGGCGGCGAAACCTTTCAGATTCTCCAGCACCTCAGCCATGTTGTGCGCCTCGTTGAGGCTGATCATGACGATGGCGATCGGAATCTCTCCGGGTTGCCATACGGGCCGAGAGACGGCGGCCAAGATCGGCGAAGGCTCAGTCATTCAGTATCCAATCCGGGCGGGTTCCGCCCTCGCGAACCCAGCGATAGGACTCGATCATCTGTCCCGCAATCCGTTCCCATGAGAAGTCGCGCTGCATCCAGGCACGCCCCCGCGCGCCCATCTCGGCAAGCTCGCCGGCATGTTTCGACATCGCTTCATCAAGGGCGGACCGCAATGATTCGACTCGGATGTCGACCCACCACCCCGCGCGTTGGTCGACAAGTCCCGACCACGGCGCACCCCTGGTAGTGATGACAGGGACGCCAGCGGCCAACGCCTCGGCCACTGCCATACCGAAATTCTCCGAATGGGTCGGCAGCACGAACAGATCGGCGGACCGATAGGCTTCATCCTTGTCCCGCCCATAAAGCGGACCCTCGAAGGTGACGCGCTCGGCCCGCAATTTCAAAGCCAGTTCACGAAGCCTGAGCAGATAGTCCGGATCGCCGGGACCGACGATCCGCACTTCCCATTGCCGATGTTCGTCCTGGAGCGCCGCCCATGCCTCAAGCAGAAGCTCAATCCCTTTCGTAGGGTGCACCCTGCTCAGGAACAGCAGAGTCCTTCCTGCCTTCCGGCCGAGGAAGGGCGCATTTTCGGGAACATCTATCCCATTCGGAATGATCGCCACCGGCTGGCGGAAGCCAAGCCGGCGTATGTCGTCATATTCGCTCCCGGCGGTTGCGTGAAAGAGCCGTGCATGGGCTATCGCTCGCTTCTGCAAGCCATTCCAGAAAAGAAACTTGATCGCTTTCGAGCGGCCGAGCGCCCATTTTGAGAACGTACCGCGCGGAGAGACGACGAGGGGCACGCTTGTGCCGCGCGTGGCGCAACCCGGATAGACGTTGGGCATCATCCAGAGGCTGTGGTTGTGAACGACAGCGACCGATTTCGATGCGACCTGATCAGCGATCCAACGCCGCATTTCCGGCGACCTGCCGAGGCGATAAGGAAAAGGCTGGCGCGGAAAGGTCAGAAGTCCCTCCGTTTGGGGCATGCCTCTTTCGCCGGTTGCGATCACGATCGCCGGAGTTCCAGCGTCGTTTGTGGCGCGGCTCAGCGAGGAAACGGAATAGCTCGGCCCGCTGGCCTCTTCGGCCATGCTCGGAACGACATGGATGATTTTCATCTGCCCTAAGCCTGGTCCGGCGAAGAGATGCCGCGAGCATTACCAGCGACTTCGCGATAGAGCGCCGCGTAGTTTTCCGCTACGGCAGTGGCGCGGAACTGCTCGACGTTGCTGTAGCCTGCCTCGACCAGTCGCTGGCGGTACTCCTCGTCGCCGATTACCTTCAGCACGCCTGCGCGGATGCTTGCGGCGTCGAAAGGATCGACAAGACAAGCCGCGTCGCCTGCCACCTCGGGCATCGAGGAAAGGTTGCTCGTCACCACCGGCCGGCCGACCGCCTGCGCCTCGACGATCGGCAGGCCGAAGCCCTCATAGGTCGAGGCGAAGACCAGCATGTCGGCCTCGGCATATTGCGCGACCAGCGCCTCGCGCGACAGGCCGACATGGTTTTCGTAGTCGATGCCGTGGCGGCGCAGCGCCTCGGTCTGTGCGTCCGACAGAGGGCCGACGATCGCCAGCCGGCAGGGAATCCCCTCCAGCGCCTTGGCGACACGCTCGACATTCTTGTTCGGCTTGGTGCCCATCTGGAGGATGCGCGGCAACTCCGCGTTGAACGGGCGCGGGACCGGCCGGAACTCTGCGGAGACGGGATTGTGGATCACCCTGACCTTGGCCGGATCGCAGCGCACGGCCTCGAGCAGGGCCGCGCGGGTGGTTTCCGAAATGGTGATGACGGCCCGGCTGCGCCGCACGGGCAGCCAGTACCAGAGCAGCCAGACGATGGAGCGCCTGACGCCGCGCAGCCGCCCGAGCAGCACGAGGTCGTGAACCGTCAGCACGGTGCGCTTCGGGTCGAGCAGGAAAGTGAGATAATGCACGTCGCCGGTGACGTGGTTCACCTCGCCCTGCGCCTTGCGCGCCGCCCACATGTCCTTCACGCGCGGCCACAGCCCAGTCGACGGATGGCGGCAGGTCCAGACCGTCACGCGGCAGTCTTCCAGCATCGCGCCGCGCACGTCTTCATACAGCCGTTCGATGCTGAACACGTTCGGGCGCGGCCGGCGCATGAAGTGGGTGATGCGGATCATGTGGCCGTTGCTTTCCCGTAGGCGGAAAAACCACGGACGGAAGCGGCGCGCGGGCCATGCGCATGGCGCCAATGAGTCGGACTGCCCGCGCCTTTCGACAGGCGGGCGCCGGCCGGTACCGCGTTCAGTAGGCCGAGATACAGACCGAAATATGCCATCGTCAGATAGTTGGCGAGAAGATCATGGGTCAGACACCATACCGAAAGCAGGGCGATCGGAAGCGCCAGATAGTTTACCATCACCAGCTTGCTCGTATACGGCCTGCGCAGCGGCAGGACGGACTTGAGCAAGATCGCCGCGACGACCGCGCTTCCAACGACGCCCCATTCGGTTACGAAGCGCATCCAGGCATTCTCGGCGATCGCCAGAAACGAACCGCTGCCGCCGGCGATCCCGCTGCCCAGCGAGTAGGTTCCGATGCCCGCGCCGAACAGCCCTCCAAGCGAAAGGGCGATATCCCAGTTCGCGGCGTTCTCCTCGAAACGCCCCCCGCTCGTGCCGAAGGTCGAAGCCAGGCGGTCATAGACGCCATCCATGATGCCGACGGCCACCATGGGGTCGAATATCCAGAGAAGAAAAATCGCCGCCAGCAGCAGCAGCATCCCCCTGAAAGCATATTTTCCGAAGGACCGAACGTCCTTCAGCAGATAGACGCCGAGAATGATCACGGCCGAGGCCATCGCCGCCCGCTGGCCGGAGACCGCGATCCCGACGAGGCTGAACAGCAGGGCGGTCCGCGCGACGTAGCCCGGCCGGATCATCAGATATGCAAACGAAAACAGGAAGAACAGGAATATCGTCTGGCCGAACTTGCCCGTATGCATGAAGATCGACGTAGGGCGAAACACGGACAATCCGGCGATGGAGAAATACGTATCTCCCGCGCCGGCGAAACCCATGGTGCCGTCAGGAACCCGGATATGGTTTATCCAGTGCCCGCTTCCAAGTATCACTTGAATGATTGAAACAGAAGTAATAATAAAAGACCAAAATAGAACATGATACAGGAAGATCCTAAGTTCTCTTTCGTCTTCAGAAATACATTTTCCGATACAGTAAAAAATGTACATAAATATTATCGGTCTCAATCCTATGTACAAGAGTAATAGGTTCTCTCCTGTTATCGACAAAGCAATACCTAAAAATAACAACATGAATATATACGGAAATATTTTAATGAACTTATTTCTATAGTTTCTTTTAAAAAATATAAGTAGTAAACTAAATTCTATTAAAACAAGAATATATGATGATCCATTGATGAATCTTCTGAAAACCTCGATATATAACGGTGCCGTAGCGATGACCGTCAGCAGCGTCATGAATCCCCGGCGACGGAACTTGCCCTCCCTGCCGCTCCCGTGAGCGATCGAGTACGCTCTATTCATGGCACATCTGCCTGTCGGCCCCATGGAAGCGCGCCTGCAGCCGCATCCGGCGGCGGGACGAATCGTCCCGGATGCGGGTTGCGCATCACCGTTTGCATCCCGTTCTATCCCCGTCCCTGCGGGGCGCTCTATGCTCGGCGTGCTGGAAACGCGCCGGAAAAGGACGCCGCCGATGGAAGAAACCGCTCTGCTCAGGCTCCCCTATGTCATGCCGTCGCAGGCGCAGAAGCATGTCACGCACAACGAGGCGCTGCGTATGCTGGACGCGATCCTGCACATCCGCGTCGAGGACCGCGGCCGCGACGAGCCGCCGGCCGATCCTGTCGAGGGACAGCGCCATGTGGTTGGCGAGGAGCCGGCCGGCGCGTTCGCCGGCCATGCCGGAGCGATTGCCGCCTTCCAGGATGGCGCCTGGAGCTTCCACCGGCCGCGTGCCGGCTGGACGGTCTGGGACGCGGCGGAAGCCGCGCTGCTGGTCTTCGACGGCGACGGCTGGAAGCTCGTGTTCGATCCCCAGGACGTGCCTCTGCTGGGCGTCAACACCGATGCCGACGAAACCAGCCGGCTCGCCGTCCGCGCCGACGCAACGCTGCTGACGCATGACGGCGCCGGCCATCAGCTCAAGCTCAACAAGGCGGATGCAGGCGACACCGGCTCGCTGCTGTTCCAGACCGCATGGTCCGGCCGCGCCGAAATGGGCCTCGCGGGCAACGACGACTTTTCCGTCAAGGTTTCCGCCGACAGCGCGACGTGGCGGACGGCGCTCGCGGTGAACCGCGCCACGGCCCGCGTCGGGCTCGGCGTGGCCGAGCCGCAGGCCGTGCTCCACGCGAAGGCCGAAGCGAACGGGCAGAACCTGCTCCGCTTCGACGATGCCGGCGGCAACAATCTGTGGCGCGCGCTTTTCGACGGCTCGAACGTCCATTTCACCTGGGGCCGGCGCGTCTATCACAACTTCACCTGCAATGACGGCTTGCAGGTGCAGGGCGGCTCCGGCCTGCGGGCCGACCAGTGCCGCATCCTGCCGACGCCGGCCCAGAGCGCGGCCGGCACGCACGGGCTGCGCATCGGCGACGGCGGCGCCGAAAGCTACGCCACCGCCGCCCGGCAACTGACCCTGCCCAGCCTGTCGTTCCGAAGCTGGGCCTGGAACGGCGCCAACGGGCATTCTCTCGGCACCTATGGCTGGTTCGGAATGGAGCAGACCGCGGCGGCCAACGGAGAAGCCCGCTTCTTCTGGCGCATGAACGCCTTCGGTCATGCCGACCGGATGACGCTCGACCATGGCGGCAATCTCGGTGTCGCCGGGTTCGCCAGGGTAGGGTCCTTCACCGTCGCCACCCTGCCTTCCGCAGCAGCCGCCGGCGCCGGCGCCATCGCCTTCGTGTCCGACGAGGCGGGTGGCGCCACGCTCGCCTTCTGCGACGGCACGGACTGGCGGCGCGTGACGGACAGGGCGGTGGTGGGCTGAGACGGGTTTCAGGGTAAGCTTCCTAAGGTGCCGCTTTCGGCAGCGTGGCGTGCCGAATTCGGCGCTGAAGTGGGCGTTCGAACCAGTGATACGAGGCCATGCCGGCCGCGATCAAAAGGGTAAGGAATAGAATTAATGCGAGCGGGCTCGTAACAATGTCGACGCCTGTGTTCCAGCCGCCGAGCAACAAGATAAAAAGCAGTTGGAGGGGGAAATGAAGGAGATATGTCGAATAGCTGATATCTCCAACCCAGGCGAACTGCTTGCCTGTCGGGCCACGCTTCATCTCGATCGCAGCAATCGCTATGATCGTGGGAAGAAAAATCATGAGAACAACCCATAAAAGGATGAGGCCGTTCGAGGCAGCATCGAGTTTCGAACGAAGTGGTGGAAAATTTTCAGAAACATAAACAAGCAATGGCGCAACCGGATTCATTAGGAATATAATGTAATTTACCATCATGATAGATAATATAGAAAATAGTATTGCCTGTATTCCTATATTGTTAATTAATTTTGTTATTAAATATGCTAATCCTCCCAAAAAAAAGCACATAAGCGCGCCGCCCATTTTATAGAAAAATAGCATAAATATTATAGATATAGACGAAAATAATATAGTTCTTTTTACGCTTATGGCTGATTTTGCGAAATAAAAAAATATTATATAGAGGAAAATTTCTATTGAGACACTCCAAGATGGCCCGTTGAAAGAAAATCCCTTTCCGAATCCCCATCCATCCACGAAAAGCAAATTCAAAATCAGATGAAATCCATCATTATGTATATAAACAAAATAATACCCATTTGTATTAATGTGTATATTCTGAAGAAACAATACCATAAATATTGTAATAATATGAAGAGGGTAAAGCCTCGAAAATCTTGCTATGAAGAAATCAAACGAGTTGACGGAGCGTGCATGAATAGATGGTCCATACATCCAAAAAAATATGAATCCGCTTATTACAAAGAACAACTGTACCGCAAAATGGCCATGCTCATAAGCGATGCTTAGGATAGAGTAGAATGGCCAGCCGGAACGATCGGATGAATTTCCGTCTGCGATACCGAAATGCTGCCAATGATAGAGCACGACCGCAAACGCAGCGAAGCCTCTGAGGACGTCGATGGCGTAGAGCCGGTCCGGGGAGTTGCACTCCAAATTGGTAGGACGGTGTTTGTTTCCTCGCTCGGCGAAAATAGCCGATGGTTGAGCGGAAGACGACGGGCTGGGTTCGGGGAGATTGTACATATCACCCCGCGTTCTTCCGCAACACAAGCACCACGACCGCATCGTAGGGAAACTTCGTCGTGTAGATGAGGTTGAGGCAGGCCGAGATCAGGTCGCGCAGGAGGTGGCGGACGAGCCGGACGAGACGCACGGCCAGCGTCCGGCCCTTCGCCCGGAACTCGTGGTCGTAGCGGGCGACCTCGAAGGCACCGCCCTGGATCAACTGCTCGAACACGCTGCGCGACAGATAGGAGCGGTGCGTCGGGTCGCCATGCTGCGGGGCAAGGCCGAACGGGCTCTGCGCGTTGGGAAACCGCATCACCAGATGGCCGCCCGGCTTCAGCATCCGTTCCGCCGCGCGCAGCCGCACCGTCACCTCGTCGAGCGAGAAATGCTCGAACACGTCGAAGGCGACGATGGTGTCGAAGCGGCCGGCATGGGCGTCCGCGATCCGCTCGAAATCCGCATCGAGAAGCTCGATGCCGCGCTCGGCGGCGGCCTTCAGCAAAACCGGATTGATCTCCGTGCCGGCGACTTTCGCGCCCCGGTCGATCGCCCATTGCAGGAAGTCGCCCGAGCCGAAGCCGATCTCCAGCAGTTCCGCGCCGGCCACGGCCATCCCGCGCGTCTCGCCCGAGAAATAATCGGCCTTGTCCGGGGTGTACCGGAAAAGATCGTGCCACCCCTTCCAGTTCTCATAGCCCGCATAGGGGTCGAGCTTATCCGTCATGCAGGCTCCATCTTCGCTTGTCGGCCGGAATGCCTCCCGGCGCCCCAGTTGCGTTCGGCCCGGCGCGCCAGGACCGTGGCCAGGGCCCATTGAAAACCGAAATAGACCGGGACGGCCATCGCCGCGCCGGGCAATCCGTAGAGCTTAAGGAAAACGAGCAGCGTGGTCAGCATCACCGCCGAGCTGGCGACCGTCAGAAGCAGTGCCGCGCGCGTATCGTGGAAGGCGTAGCAGAGGCGGATATTCACCACGCTCATCACATAGAACGCATAGCCGAGGGCGATCCAGCCCATCATGGCGATGGCGGTCTCGCGGTAGTCGGCGGCGAGAACAACGGTGGCGACATAGGGGCCGAGAACGAGGAAGCAGAGGACGCCGAAGGCGCCGCCGCTGCCGACCAGGGCGAACCAGACCAGCTTGGCGCGCCGCTGGGCGCCAGCGTCGTTGGCGGCCACGGCGTCGAACAGAATCGGCCGCATCAGCAGCTCGGCCATCGTGCCGAGCATCAGGAACGGCTTGCTCACCAGCCCGTAGGCGGCCGCATAGAGGCCGGCCTCGTGGAGCCCGATCATGCCGCCGATCACATAGCGGTCGCCTATGCCGTTGAACCAGCCGAGGATGGCGAGCGGCGCCAGCGGCAGCGCATAGCGCCGCATGGCGGCAGCCAGCGCGCCATCCCTGCCCGCATCCTGCGGCGGTGCATCTTCGCCGGCGCCCTCGAGCCGCATGAATGCGCGCATGGCGAGGACCACCGCCGCCGAGCCGCCGATATAGCCGGCGAGCGCCGCCTCCGCGCTCGATCCGAAGGCCAGGATCGCCGCCACCGCCATCAGCGGCCGCGACCAGGCGTCGGCCGCATAGATCGCCGCCATGGCGCGCTGGCGGCGCGCGGCGCTGAACAGGGCCATCTCGAACATGCGCAGGCAGTCGACGAGGAGCATGGCGGCGACCAGCAGGCCGGTGAACCACGGCTCGCCCCGCCACGGACCGGCGACGAACCCGCCCGCGGCGATGAGCAGGGCCGCGCCGGCAACCATCGGCGCAATCAGCCGGACGCCGATGGCGCGGAAGTTGCCGATCCGGCCCTCGCGCGCCGCATCCGCATAGGAGCGCATGACGGCCTGCAGCCTCGGCTCGACAGAAACGCCCAGCGCCAGCGCCGCCACGCCGACCAGCAGGGTTAGCCGGCCGAACTCGTCCGGCGCGAGCAGTTCGGTCATGATGCGGATCGAAGCGATCGCCGCGACGGCGCTGGCGATCTGCCCCGCCGCCACCCAGGCGCCTTCGCGCACGATGCGGCGTCGAAGCAGCCCGGCGGGCAGGCGCATCATCGGCATGTGAGGCGGCACGGGCGATGCTGGGCGCGTGCGCTCATGCGTCCGCCGCTTTCGGTTCCGGCTCGCGGTTGTAGACGTCCTCCAGCCGGACGATGTCGTCCTCGCCGAGATAGTCGCCGGTCTGCACCTCGATCAGGACGACCGGCTCGTCTCCGCGATTGGCCAGCCGGTGAACTGCCCCGAGCGGCACATGGACCGACTGGCCAGGCAGGAGCGCCCGCACGCCGCCGTCGATCGTCACCTCGGCCTCGCCGCGCACCACCACCCAGTGCTCGGCGCGGTGCCTGTGCTTTTGCAGCGACAGCACGCCGCCCGGCTTCACGACGATGCGCTTGACCTGATAGCCCTCGTCCATGTCGAGCCGCTCGTAATTGCCCCAGGGCCGGAAGATGCGGAGCGCCTCGACCGCCTCGCTGCGGCCTTCCTCCTGAAGGCGGGCGACGAGGCCCTTCACCTCCTCGGCGCGCGATTTCGGCATCACCAGCAGGCTGTCGCGCGTCGAGACAACCACCATGCCGCTGACGCCCGAAAGCGTGGTCAGCCGGTCCATGGAGTGGACGATGTTGTCCTCGCCGTCGACCACCACGGCCGCCCCGACCGTCGCGTTGCCGGCGGCGTCGCGCGGCAGGATGGCGGCGACCGCGTCCCAGCTTCCGACGTCCGACCAGGCGTAATCCACGGCCAGTACGGCGGCGCGGCCGGTCCGCTCCATCACCGCGTAGTCGACCGCGATGGCGGGGGCGGCGGAGAACGCCGCCTCGTCGAGCCGCAGGAAGTCGAGATCCGCGTGCGCCCGGCCGTGAGCCTGCGAGACGGCGGCGAAGACCTCCGGGGCGAGCTTCTCGAGCTCGGCGAGGAACGCGGCGGCCGAGAACAGGAAATTGCCGCTGTTCCACAGATAGCCCTCGGCGAGATAGCGCGCGGCCTGCAAGGCGTCGGGCTTCTCCACGAACCGCGCGACCGCCTGAGCCGTTTCGAGGCGTTCGCCGGGCAGGATATAGCCGTAGGAGGTTACGGGCCGATCCGGCCGGATGCCGAAGGTCACGAGCCGGCCCGCCTGCGCGTCCGGCAGCGCCGCCTCCACGGCCGCGGCGAAGGCGGCCGCATCGGGGATGTGGTGGTCGGCGGCCAGCGCCAGCACTAGGGCGTCGGGCGAGCGCGTCAGCGCCTGAAGGCAGCCTGCGGCGATGGCGGCGCAGGAGTTGCGCGCGACGGGCTCGAGCAGGATGTCGGCCGGGATGCCGATTTCCTGCAAATCCTCGGCCAGAAGGAAGCGGTGCCCATGCGCGCCGACGACGATCGGGCGTTCGTCGAAGATGGGCCCCCGGCAGCGCAGCGCCGTGTCCTGGAACAGCGAATGCTCAGCGCCGAAGCCGAGGAACTGCTTGGGTTTCGAGGCGCGAGACAGCGGCCACAGCCGCGTGCCCGAGCCGCCGCTCAGGATGAGGGGAATGACCGTCATGCCGTGTTTCTCCCGCTCCCCATCGCGCTACCTCGCCCCGAACCCGGTCAGTATGATCTTCGCGGTCCTGAGCGTGATGACGATGTCGAGCCAGGGCGAGAAGTTCTTGATGTAGTAGAAATCGTAGTGAAGCTTGTCGAGCACTTCGTCGACCTGCGCCACATGACCCTGGTTCACCTGCGCCCAGCCGGTGATGCCCGGACTGACGATGTGGCGGTAGCGGTAGAACGGCAACTCGCCCTGATACCATTTTGACAGCACGGTCGCCTCGGGGCGCGGGCCGATCCAGCTCATCTCGCCGCGCAGCACGTTGATGAGCTGCGGCAGCTCGTCGATGCGCGTGCGCCGCAGGAAGCGGCCCAGCCGGGTGATGCGCGGATCGCCGTCCTGCGTGATCGCCCGCTCCCGTTCGGAAACATCTTCCGAGCTGGAAGCGTCCGCGCGCATGGTGCGGAACTTGAACACCGTGAACGTTTCGCCGCGATAGCCCATGCGCTCCTGGCGGAACAGCGCCGGCCCCGGCGATTTGAGGCGGATCGCCAGCGCGACCAGAAGCAGCAGCGGCGACAGCGCCAGAAGGACGATCGCCGCGCCCAGCCGGTCGCACGCTCCCTTCACCGCGAAATAGGCCATGTTCGGGTTGATGGAGCCCAGCGTGTTCTCCGACAGGTGCTCGATCGCGACGCGGCCGGTCAGCGATTCCATGATCTGCTTGACATGGTAGACGGGTACGCCCGCCAGCGCGCAATTGGCGATGAAACGCTCCCACGCGTCCGACAGGTCGCTTCTGAGATCCACGACCACGCCATCGACCCGTCCCGGCAGCAGGGCGTCGGGAGCGTCCAGCGGCCGCCAGGCGACGCCGGCGATGGACATGACCTGCTCGACCTGCCCGCCGGGCACGATCGCCAGCCGATAGGGAGCGCGCCGTCGCATGAACAGGCTCACCCCGAAATACCAAGAGACCGACATCAGGAAGGAGCCGGCGGCCTGGAAGCGGCTGTAGTCGAAGCGGAAGAAGAAGATCAGCAGGAACACCGCCCCGTAGGTGAGGGCGAAGGTCGGCAGGATCACCCCGGTCGCCGCGACGCCGGGAAAGGCGCCCAGCCGCCGGTAGACGAAATAGCCCGTCAAATGCGCGATCGCTGCTGCCGTGACCGTCACCTGATAGTTGCTGGTGAGGATGACGCGAGGCTCGAACGCCATGCGCAGGAGAAGCGGCAACCCGATCGCAAACAGCAGGCCGCCCAGGATCTGGTAACGCTTGCGCTGGAGCGGATGCCTACCGCTTCGGGTTCCGCCGCTCATGCGCGCATACTCAACCGTGCGCGGCGCGCGCCGCCGAACGAGGCGCTCCACCGGATCAACGCGACTTCCAGCTGGAACACGGCAGGCACGAGCCATTTCATCCACGTCGGCCGTCGGGAAACGGGTCGGGCGATGAGCGGGTGGGGGGAGAGATAGAAAACGATCTTCCAAAGCTACCGCACTCCAGAGTGACCACTCTGAAGTGCAAAACAATTCAGCCGATTCGCCGACCGGGGATCGGTGAAAACCGGCTTTGGCAACCTAGCGGTGCCGCTAGGTTGGCTATGACTAAACCGTGCCTATCCGGTTTGCACATACAGCCACCAAAGGTAGACCTATTTGGGTGAATTTCCCCCGCAGACCCCAACATGTAGCGGGTGTCTGCATTAACCGGATAGGCACGGACTAAACTATGCGGCGGCAGGTATCAATCTGACTGCGTCGAGTGTTACGACTATTTCGGAATTCAACAAACCAAGCAACACGCGCGCCCGGCCCGCGCCGTCAAGATGAACAAGGGAACCGACCAGTTCGGCCATGGGGCCGGAAATCACCCGGACCGCATCGCCGGGCTCGATGGCGGCGTTGAACATCCGGTCGCCCTCGCCGAGGCGTTGCAACTCCTCGACCAGTCCCGGCGGACAGGGCAGGGGTCGCTCCCCCTGCATGATCAGGCGGCGCACGCCAAGCGTGCCGTTCACCGAACGCCAGTGCTGCCTGTCGACATCCAGTTGCACGAACAGATAGCCGGGGAAGAACGGAACCCGTTTTTCGAGGCGCCGCCTCGCATGGCGCACAACCCTTACCTGACGGGGTGTCCAGATTGCGAAACCCTGCCTGACCAGGTTGGTCTCGGCGGTATCCTCGAATCCCAGCTTGGTGGAAACAACGTACCAGCGTGTGCTCATGCTCACCTCATCTGCCTCTCCGGCCACCAGCTTATCTCCTGACGCCATTTCATGTCAATCTTCGCTTCAGGGTCCTTCCGTCGCACCCTCTGCCGCCGATGGCCGGTCACTGCGCTTCGGCGGGAAGATATTCCTCCCTGCCTTTCGGCTGGCCACGCGCCTGCCTTGCTTCGCTTTCCGAAAACAGCAGCGCGTTGAAGAACGC
>JBLJBS010000231.1:0-24201 GCA_047637695.1 Aquamicrobium sp.
GAGCGACCGGCTGGCGCTGGAAGCGATGATGATCGCCGGGCACGGCGAGGCGTGAGCGGCCAGCGTCTTTTTACGATTGCCCTGGTTGCTTCCGGTTACGTCGTCGCCGTCTGTGTCGCGGTCGTCGTCACCGTCGCGCTCATTCTCGCGCCGTCGGCGCTGCCCGACGGCGGCGCGCGCGGCTCCTTTTTCGCCTTGATGCGCGAGTTGTCGGCCTTCCTGATGATCGGCTTCGTCTGGACCGTGTCCTGCGCCCTGCCGGGCTTCATCGTCGCGATCCTGCTCGGCGAGCGCGGGGGCTGGGATCGCTGGCGAAGCTATGCCGCCGCCGGCCTCGCCAACGCCGCGCCGTCGCTGGCGATCTTCGCCGTCTTCGTCGGCTCGCCGTTCGACATGCCGTCGATGGTGGTGGCGTCGTTTCCCGGTGGCTTCGCCGGCGGCGCGGCCTACTGGTTCTCGGTCGGCCGGCTGGTGGCGCGCGGCCGCGCCATCGCCTCCGCGGATGTCGCCTGACTCTGTCCTATTTCGCCGAGGCCGTGAGGATACGGAACGCGAAGGCCGAGAACACGCCGGCGAACAGGTAATCGGTCAGCCGCATCAGGCGCGGCGCGCGCTTCAGCATCGCCGAGAACGAATCCGCCGCCAGCACCATCGGCACCATAACCGGCAGCGACAGCGGGATGAACAAGAGGCCGAGGAACAGCAGTTTCTGCGGCGCGTGCGGGTCGCTCGCGGTGACGAACTGCGGCAGGAAGGTCATGAAGAACAGCACGATCTTCGGGTTGAGCAGGTTGATCGTCAGCCCGAGCGCCCAGTTGCGGAAGAACGGCCGCTGCCGTTCCGGCTTCGCCTCCGGCGAGAAGGCCGAGCCGTGGCGGATCGCCTGGTAGGCGAGGAAGATCAGATAGCCGGCGCCGGCCACCTTGAGCACCAGGAATGCCTGCGGCGAGGCGACGATCAGCGCCGACAGGCCGAGCGAGACGAGCAGCGTGTGGATCATGATGCCGGTCATCGCGCCGGCCATGCAGGCGAGGCCCGCCGCCCGGCCCTGGCTCAGCGCCCGCCCGACGAACAACGTCATGTCGGGGCCGGGGGTGATGGCGATGACGAACACCGCCACCGCGAACTGGACGATGACGGAGAAGTCGGGCACGAAGGTCGCGAATGTCATGACGATGCCGCCGGAGTGGAAACCGGCGTTCTATACTCCATCGCCGCGGCGCGGGCGAGGGGGCGGCGCGAACTACTCCCGTGCCGTCTCGATATCGTCTTCCTCCTCCGGCAACTCGCCCTTGAGCGCGTAGGCCTTGCCGTCCCAGCGCCAGACGAGGCCGGGGCCGGGGCCGCGCGCCGGCAAGGTGACGATGTCGGGCCAGCCGTCGGTCAGCGCCCCGGGGTCGGTGTGGAGATGGACGTTCTCGGTGTCGTAGACGACGCGCCACTCCTCGCTCGCCGCATCGGGCGCGAAGCCGGTGACGTTGCAGCCCGAGGCGCCGTAATACCAGGACGAGCCGCACAGCCGGGTGAACAGCACCCGCCGGCCGCCGTCGAACTCGGCCATCGCCGCGACGAGCGTCGGCTCGGAGGCGGTGGAGTGCCTGAAGCCGGCGATGTCGTCCTTCCGAAGCTCCCGCGCCAGCTTCATGTAGGAGGAGAAGGGCGTGAACGTCACCGGCGTATAGGCCGTCATGTCGCGCAGGGAACAGCGCTCCTCGGCCGCCGTGATGGCGATGCGCGAGCCGCGCAGGGGGAAGGCGGCCTCGCCCACCGCCTCGCCGGGCCCGTCGGCAAGGCTGAGCGTCATGCGGACGCCGGCCTTCAGCGGCTCGATGGCCGCGCGCGGCAGCGCCAGCGCCAGCCCGCCATCGGCGGGGGTGGCCTTCGCCTCGAAGGCGCGCTTGTCGATGTCGATAACGGCATCGCCCGTTGCCGGTGCCGTGTCCCCGGCGAGCGCGAGGTCGAGCCGCCAGCGCTGGGCCGCGCAGGAGAGCGTCGCCCCCGTCACCCTGGTCTCGCCTAGCGCGGCGGGCAGGATCGCCCGCGCCTCGCTCTCGTGTGCCGCCCATCTGTCGGCCCCTTGCGCCGCCGCTTGCGGCGTGAGGAGTGGAAAAAGGGCTGCGAGGGCCACGGAGAGCCGCAGCGGGGTTCTGCCGGAAGATGTCGCCAAGCCTCGTTCCCCTTGGACGTGTCGGGTCTGAATCGGTCGGGCGATCCTATCCTCCGCAGGCGGATCGGCAAGGCCGCCCGGCTTCACAAACCGGCGAGCGTGCCGCACCCCTTGTCGTTCCCTTGTCCTCTCCCTTGTCCGGCGCGGCATTCCTGCTAAAAGGGCCGCCGATCCTTATGGGCCGCGCGAGGCCCGGCAAGAAGCGGGGAAACCATGGCCAAGTGGAAAGACGTCAAGAAGGTGGTGCTTGCCTATTCGGGCGGGCTCGACACCTCGATCATCCTGAAATGGCTCCAGACCGAGCTCGGCGCGGAGGTTGTCACCTTCACCGCCGATCTCGGCCAGGGCGGCGAGCTCGAGCCGGCGCGCCAGAAGGCCGAGATGCTCGGCATCAAGGAAATCTACATCGAGGACGTGCGCGAGGAGTTCGTGCGCGACTTCGTCTTCCCGATGTTCCGCGCCAACGCGCAATATGAGGGCGTCTACCTGCTCGGCACCTCGATCGCCCGGCCGCTGATCTCCAAGCGCCTGGTCGAGATCGCCGCCGAGACCGGCGCCGACGCGATCGCTCATGGCGCGACCGGCAAGGGCAACGACCAGGTCCGCTTCGAGCTTTCGGCCTATGCGCTCAACCCCGACATCAAGGTGATCGCGCCGTGGCGCGACTGGGAGTTCAAGTCGCGCACCGACCTGCTCGACTTCGCCGAGAAGCACCAGATCCCGGTGGCCAAGGACAAGAAGGGCGAAGCGCCGTTCTCGGTCGACGCCAACCTCCTGCACTCGTCCTCCGAGGGCAAGGTGCTGGAAGATCCGTGGCAGGAGCCGCCGGAATATGTCCACATGCGCACCATCTCGCCGATGGAAGCGCCGGATGTCGCAACCGAGATCACCGTTTCGTTCCGCAAGGGCGATGCGGTCGCCATCGACGGCAAGGAGCTGTCGCCGGCAACCCTGCTTGCGGCGTTGAACGACCTCGGCCGCGACAATGGTATCGGCCGCCTCGATCTGGTCGAGAACCGCTTCGTCGGCATGAAGTCGCGCGGCGTCTACGAGACGCCCGGCGGCACCATCCTGCTTGCCGCGCACCGCGCCATGGAATCGATCACGCTCGACCGGGGTGCTTCGCACCTCAAGGACGAGTTGATGCCGCGCTATGCGGAGCTGATCTACAACGGGTTCTGGTTCTCGCCCGAGCGTGAAATGCTGCAGGCGCTGATCGACAAGAGCCAGGAAGACGTCGAGGGCGAGGTCCGGTTGAAGCTCTACAAGGGCAATGTCATCGTCACCGGCCGGCGCTCGCCGAAGTCGCTCTATTCCGACGCGCTCGTCACCTTCGAGGACGACCGCGGCGCCTATGACCAGAAGGACGCCGAGGGCTTCATCCGCCTGAACGCGCTTCGCCTGCGCACGCTGGCCTCGCGCCGGCGCAAGGGCGTCTAGAACGGCATCAGGAGCGCGGGCTGCCGGGCCTGCGCTCCGCCCGGCGCTGCAGCAGCAGGAGGCCGAGAAGCGCGCCGAAGGCAACGACCGAGATCGCCAGTGCCAGCCACAGGGCGGCGCGCGGTCCGGCGGAGGTCAGGATGGCGGCGAAGACCGGCGGCGCCGCGGCAAAGGACAGGTTGAGCGGCACCGCAAGCCGCGCCGATGCGCGGGCATAGGCGCCGGCGGGGAATATCTGCAATGGCAACGTGGCGCGGGCGACGGCCGTGATGCCGCCGGCGACGCCGTAGAGCGCCGAAAACAGCATGGCCCCGGCGAAGCTGCTGCTCAGCAGGAGAACGATGAAGCTCACCGGGAACAGGGCGCAGGCGGCAATGGCCGTGGCAAAGCCCGACCAGCGGCCGGCGAGGACGTCGACCATCCTTCCCGCCCATTGCGCGATGCCGATGAAGGCCGCGGCCGTCAGCGCGCTGGCGTGATCGAGGCCTCCGGCTTCGAACAGGATGATGATGGTGAGGGCAAATCCCCAGGTGAAAAAGCCATTGGCGGCGAAGCTCGCGGCCAGCAGGGCGAAACGCGGCCAGTCGATGGCCGCCGGCTCGGCCGCCGCCGCGCCGGGTCTTGTCGCCGGCCGGCGGGCAAGTACCGCCCAGTGCAGCGGCATGCAGACCAACGCCATCAGGGCGGCATAGGCCAGCGTCGTCGCGCGCCAGCCCCAGTGCGCCTGAAGAAGCCCGGTCAGCGGCCAGAAGATCGTCGATGTCAGCCCGCCGGCGAGGATCAGCAGGCCAAGCGCCCGGCGCGCCTTGTCGCCGGCGATCTCGGCCACGGCGATCTGCGCCGGCGTGGTCAGCATGCCGGAACCGGCAAGGCCGAGGACGGTCCACGACAGGAGATAGGGCACCGGACCGTCGGCCAGCCCCATGATCAGAAGGCCGGCAGCGCCGAGAAGCGACCCCAACACCATGACGGGGCGCGCGCCATGGCGCTCGAAGGCGGCACCCAGCGGCCAAGACGTCATCGCCATGATCACGAGCATCACCGTCGGCCCCGCCATGACCACGGGCAAGGTCATGCCGAGTTCGGCCGCCATTGCAGGTCCGGTGATGGCGGGCAGCCAGAAGGTGGCGCCCCAGCCGATGAGCTGGGTCAGCGACAGGGCGACGACAACGCGTGCTGTGGGTGAACGGGGCGGCATCGGGATCATCGGGCGAGGGGCGGGAACCGTCGCCACGATGATGCTGGCCGGGGAAAGAGTCCAGAGCCGCGGACGGGACGGCTAAATCCGTCCCGTTCCAAAGCGCGAAGGGCTGCCGTGAAGCAGCCCTTCGCAACCCCGGAAGCGGCCCGGAGCCGGATTCTTACTTGTCGATCGCCTCGGCCATGATGGCGATGGCCTGCTGATAAACGCGGGCGGCGTTCCAGCCGGCGATCGCGCCCATATTGGCCTGATAGCTCGCGCCTGCCCGCCAGCCATGGCCGCGCAGGAAATTGGCGGTCGAGTGCAACGCGGTCTCGCGGTCGCGCAAATTGCGGTTGCCGACGCCGTATTTCAGCACGTTTCCGGGCAGGAACTGGGTATGGCCGATCTCGCCATGCATGGCGCCCACGGAGCCGGTGCTCAGCGCGCCGCTGTCGATCAGCTTCAGCGCCGCGATGGCGTGGGGCTTGAAGAAATCGGGCCGGCGGCAGTCATAGGCCAGCGTGACGATGGCCGACACCGTGTTCTGCTTGCCCATATACGAGCCGAAGCCGGTCTCCATGCCCCAGATCGCCAGCAGCACGCCGGGCGGCACGCCATATTGCCGCTCGATCTGGTTGAAAAGCGCCGCATTCGACTTCTTCAGCGAGCGGCCCTTGGAAATGATCGTCGAGGCGCCCCGGCGGTCCATGAACGCCTGGACCGAACCGCTGAACGCCTTCTTGACCGCGCGGTCGGCCTTGATGGTGGCGTTGGCGTATTGCGAGCCTGCGAGGGCGGAAAGCCCCTTGCCCTTGACGCCGGCCGCCTTCGCCTCCGCGGCGAATTCGCTCTTCCAGGCGTCGAAGCCCGCGCCGGTGTTGCCGCATTTCGCGGCATGCGCCGCGCCGCCGGAAAGGGCGAATGCCGCCAGCGCCGCCACGACGATGCCGCCCCTGATACCTGCTGCCATTCCTGTCTCCTCGTTCGCCCGAGTCGTCCCGCCGGCGAAATTCTGCCAATCCGGGATCGCGTTGTCACCTGCCTGACGAAAGGTTGATCCTCGCGGAGCGCGCGTTTCCCCAGCCTGTCGTGCTGTTCGATACCCTGTCAGCGTTGCCTTTGCGTTACCGCCGGCCCGATTTCAACAGCGCGATCGTGACGGTGAAGATGTCGAGAGCAAGGCTCAAGGCTTCGGCGAAACTTGACTCGGGGGCGTTTTTCATGTCTAGAGCCGCTTGAATTCAGCGACGAGTGCCAACTCCGAGCAGCCGACCGGGGCGTTTCTTCCACGATGAAGATCACGATCCCGGAGGTCAACACCCGGCAGCGCGATGCGCCCCCGGGTGCGTTGCGGCTTTGCGGTTTGGCATCCGGGCGCCGGTGCACTACCTCTCTGGCGGCTTCGACGCGTCAGGGAACGGGAAAAACGGATGTTTGAATCACTTCAGGAGCGTCCAAGAGGCGTAGAGGGCCGCAGGCCCGACAGGGACATGAGGAAAACCGAGGCGTTTCTGCGCCGCGGAGGCAGGCATGTTTGAGTCGCTTCAGGAACGCCTCGGCTCCATCCTCAATGGCCTGACCGGCCGCGGTGCGCTGTCCGAGGCCGACGTTTCGGCTGCGCTGCGCGAGGTGCGCCGCGCGCTGATCGAGGCCGACGTCGCGCTCGAGGTCGTGCGCTCCTTCGTCGACCGCGTGCGCGAGAAGGCCATCGGCGCCGAGGTGCTGAAGTCGATCAAGCCCGGCCAGATGGTGGTCAAGATCGTCCATGACGAGCTTGTCGCCACGCTGGGTGCCGAAGGCGAAACGATCGACCTCAACGCGCCGGCCCCGGTCGTCATCATGATGGTCGGCCTGCAGGGCTCGGGCAAGACCACCACTTCCGCCAAGATCGCCAGCCGCCTGACGCAGCGCCAGAGCAAGAAGGTGCTGATGGCGTCGCTGGACACGCGCCGTCCGGCCGCGCAGGAGCAGTTGCGCCAGCTCGGCGAGCAGACCCAGGTGGCGACGCTGCCGGTCATCGCCGGCCAGACGCCGGTCGAGATTGCGCGCCGCTCGGTGCAGGCGGGCAAGCTCGGCGGCTACGACGTCGTCATCCTCGACACCGCCGGCCGCACCCATATCGACGAGCCGCTGATGGCCGAGATGGCCGAGATCAAGGCCGCGTCCAACCCGCACGAGATCCTGCTCGTCGCCGACTCGCTGACCGGCCAGGACGCGGTCAACCTCGCGCGCAACTTCAACGAGCGCGTCGGCGTCACCGGCCTCGTGCTGACCCGCATGGACGGCGACGGGCGCGGCGGCGCGGCCCTTTCCATGCGCGCCGTCACCGGCCGCCCGGTCAAGCTGATCGGCACCGGCGAGAAGATGGACGCGCTGGAGGAGTTCCATCCCAAGCGCATCGCCGACCGCATCCTCGGCATGGGCGACATCGTCTCGCTGGTCGAGAAGGCCGCCGAAACCCTCGACGCGGAAAAGGCCGCGGCGATGGCGAAGAAGATGCAGTCGGGCAAGTTCGACCTGAACGACCTCGCCGACCAGCTTGCACAGATGCAGAAGATGGGCGGCATGGGCGGCATCATGGGAATGATGCCCGGCATGAGCAAGATGAAGGACCAGATGGCCGCGGCCGGCTTCGACGACCGGATGTTCGGTCGCCAGATCGCCATCATTCAGTCGATGACCAAGGCCGAGCGCGCCAACCCCGACCTGCTGAAGCATTCGCGCAAGAAGCGCATCGCCGCCGGCTCCGGCACCGACGCCGCACAGATCAACAAGCTGCTGAAGATGCACCGTCAGATGGCCGACATGATGAAAGCCATGGGCGGCAAGGGCAAGGGCGGCGGCATGATGCGCGCGGCCATGGGCGGCCTCGCCTCGAAGATGGGGCTGGGTGGCCTCGGGGGCGGCATGATGGGCGGCGGCATGCCGGACCTGTCGAAGATGGACCCGAAGCAGCTCGAGGCGCTGCAGAAGCAGGCGCAGGCCGCCGGCTTCGGCGGCGGTCTGCCACAGGGATTGCCCAAGGGCTTGCCCACGGGATTACCGGGCGGCGGCCTTCCGGGCCTCGGCGGCTTGCCGGGCCTGCCCAATTTCCCGAAGAAGAAGTGAGGAGACGAGCATGGCGGACGATAACGACGACGTTCAACGCGCACGCACGCTCCTTGGCGATCTCAGGGCCTCGATCGACAATATCGACGCCGCGATCATCTACATGCTCGCGGAGCGCTTCCGCTGCACCGAGGCGGTCAGCCGCCTGAAGGCCGAGCACAAGCTGCCGCCGGCCGACCTGACGCGCGAGGCCGAGCAGATCTCACGGCTGCGCCGGCTGGCGCAGGACGCCCGCTTCAACCCCGACTTCACCGAAAAATATCTCGGCTTCATCATCCCGCACGTCATCCGCCATCACGAGGCGATCGCGGCGGGCGCGAAGGATGCCGACCTCGTCACCCGCCCGTCCTGACAGGGCGACGGGCAAACCCGAAAAATCAGCGAACGCACATTCCGACAGGAGAAAAATCGAATGGCTCTGAAAATCCGCCTCGCCCGCGCCGGCTCCAAGAAGCGCCCCTACTACCACATCGTCGTCGCCGACGTGCGCAGCCCGCGCGACGGCCGCTTCATCGAGCAGCTCGGCGCCTGGAACCCGATGCTGCCCAAGGACGGCGAGCGCGTGAAGCTCAATGAGGAGCGCGTCAAGCACTGGCTGTCGAACGGCGCGCTGCCGACCGACCGCGTCGCCCGCTTCCTGGCCGAGGCCGGCTTGACCACCCGCGACGCCCGCTCGAACCCGACCAAGGGCCAGCCCGGCAAGAAGGCGCAGGAGCGCGTCGCAGCCGCCAAGGCGGCCGAGGAAGCCGCCGCCGCCAAGGCCGCTGCAGCTGCCGCCGCCGCCGCAGAAGCTGCCGCCGCGCCGGCCGAGGCTGCGGCCGAGGAATAAGCCTTTCTGGCAGGTCTCCCGACCACGGCATGGCCCAGGCAAAAACAAGGCCCGGCGCTCTTTCGAGCGCCGGGCCTTGTCGCATATGGAGGAGGCCATGGCGGGAGGCGTTATCTTTCGGATAAGGCCCCTACCGCTTCGGGACGGCATGCTCTGTCTGCGGGATCACGGCACGGCCGTGGCCGCGAGACGCGCACGGATGGCGGCGCGCCATTCGCGCAGCAGCAGCCTGTCCTCCTTGGAAAAGGCGGCACGGCTCTTCAGCCCGTCAAACGTATCGTCCGGG
Source organism: Aquamicrobium sp. (assembly GCA_047637695.1). Lineage (GTDB taxonomy): Bacteria > Pseudomonadota > Alphaproteobacteria > Rhizobiales > Rhizobiaceae > Aerobium. Next base: position 9,014 of record JBLJBS010000231.1, read on the forward strand.
TGGCAGAGCTCATACTCGCTGCGCAGCAACTCCTCGTCCTGCCCCGCCATCGTTCCTTCCCCCGAAAACCGATGCCGCCGGAAAGCGCCTCGTCGACGCTTCCCCGCGAAACATGATCGGCGATCGTTACTGGCCGATCTGCGCGAACAGGTCGGCGAAGACCTGCTTGGCCTTGCCCGGCTGCTTAACGGCCTTCGCCGCCTCGGCGTTGACCGGCTCGCCCGCCACGATCAGCATCACCATGCCCATCGCATAGTGCGGCGCGCACTTGATGCCGTAGACGCCTTCCTTCTCAACCGTGAACGTCACTTCCTCGTTGATCTTGCCCTTGAAGCCCTCGACGCCATCCGGCAGCATGCCCTTGATCGACTGCGCGTCATGGCCCTTGTCGACCACCAGGAACTTGACCGTGTCGCCAGGCTCGACCTTCAGGAAGTCAGGCTCGAACACCATCGCTCCCTTCGCGCCCTTGTTCAGCATCTTCACCTCATGCTCGGCGGCGCCCGCAACTCCAGCCATCGCGACAACCGCCGCGGCGGCCAGCATCATCAGTTTTCTCATGGTTCTTTCCTTCCGGTCTGTGGACGGCTTTTGCCGTTGGGGTGAAGATAATCGCCGGAAGGCATGTAGGATTTGCGCTGGCGCAAACAAAGGTTACAACAGGACGCGCGGCGTTGCGCCGCATGGTTGTGCCGCCGTTGAAACGATTGAACCTTTGGGCGCCGGAGCGCAGATCCGAGCCTGCAAAAGCCTGACATGGAGGTCGGCGAGCGTGGCAATGCTGGATCGATCGGTAATTGCCGGCCTGCCTCCTTTCGAGGGCATAGAGCCGGACGATCTCGACCGCATGCTCGAACAGGCGCGTTCGTCGCGCTACCAGAGGGACAGCGCCATCTTCGAGCAGGACGCGCCGGCCGGGCATTTCTTCCTGCTGCTCGACGGCCATGTGCGCGTGGTGCGGATCACGCCGGAGGGCGAGCAGATCATCTCGCGCTATGTCAATTCCGGCGAGATGTTCGGGCTGGCCGTGGCGATGGGGCGGCAGACCTATCCGGCGCGGGCGATCGCCGCCGTCGACTGCGTGGTCGTCGCCTGGCCGAACAGCGCTTTCACCGAGCTGTCGCGGCAGTTCCCGTCCTTCGGCGCCTCGACCTATCGAACCATCGGCCGCTGGCTGCAGGAGACCCATACGCGCATGCTGGAGCTGGTGACTGCGCAGGTGGAGCAGCGCGTGGCGCACGCGCTGCTCAGGCTGGCGCACCAGGCGGGGCGCAAGACGGCGGAGGGGATCGAGATCGACTTTCCGATCACCCGGCAGGACATCGCCGAGATGACCGCGACGACGCTGCACACGGTCAGCCGGCTGATGAGCGCATGGGAAGAGAAGAAGATCGTCATCAGTGGCCGGCAGCGCGTGGTGATCGTCGATCCCCATGGGCTGATGCTGATCGCCGAGCAGCGGCCGCGGCCCTGATGCCGCGAAAGCCTGCCTGCCCGAGCAGGTTCAGCTGTTGCGATAAAGCAGCCAGTTCTTGACGAAGTTGCCTTCCTTGAGGGTCGAGAACCGCGTGGTGCGATTGCGCCCGGCAGCCTTTGACGCGTAGAGGGCCCGGTCGGCCTTGGCGTAGAGATCGTCGGGATTCTGCGCCTGCGTCGCCATGCATATGCCGAGCGACACCGTGATCGGTCCGTAATTGGTGCCTTTGGCGACATTGACGAACGGCGCCTCGAACACCGCCTGCCGAATGTCCTCGGCAAAGCGGAAGGTGGCTTCCTCGCCGCAGCCTTCGAGAATGATCGCGAACTCCTCGCCGCCGGTGCGCGCCACGAAGGCGTCGGCCTTGACGGTGGAGCGGATCAGGTTGGCGACGATCTGGATGATGCGGTCGCCGACGGGGTGGCCGAAACGGTCGTTGACCGTCTTGAAGCGATCGATGTCGGTGAGGATCAGCGCGCTGAACACGATGTTGCGGTTGTTGTCGTAGATCGCGCCGAGGGCGCGGTCGAAGGCGCGGCGATTGGAGATCTGGGTCAGCGCGTCAGTGTCGGCGAGGCGCTTGTACTCCTCGAGCTGCAACTTCACCGACTGCAGCTCGCTGGACTTGCTGCCGATCGAGCTGACGATCTCCTTCTGGCTGGCGAGCGACGTCCGGGTCGCGGTGGCGGTGACGGAGATGATCCTGTCGAGGAACTCACGCGACAAGGGCTGCGGCGCAGCAAGCCCGCTCGAGGTCTCGCCGAGTATCTTGCCGTAGGTTTCCATCGACGAGCGTTCCTTGCGGAGCAGCCCGATGATCTCACTCAGCTTGGTGATGATCCTGGAGTGCGCCTCCTCGACCGCGGTCTCGTCACCGCGCTTGAGCATGCGGCTGGCCACGTCGTCGAGCTGCTTCTGGGTCGGCCGCGACCCAAGCTCGGACAGGGCTTCGACCAGATCGCGCCGCCCGGCCGTGACCGCCTCGTAGAAAAGCTCGTAATTGCGCGGCAGTCCGGGCACGCCAAGCTGGCGCATGGTCAGGACGACGGTCGCGGCCGCGTCCGGCCGATTGGCCGGAGACTCGGGGCGCTCGGCCGCCAGTGTCGTCTCTTCGATCGTGCTCACGCAGCCCACCCCCGTTCCACAAGGCAGGACGCCGAAAGCCGGCCCAAACCCTGGCCGGAGCGATTTCTGCACGTGCCTGTGCTGCAAGGGGCGCATACGCTCCCGTGCATTCGACTAAACTACCCCTGGGTCAATTAAACCCAGGTTAATCGGCATTCCCCCTTGCACGCAGTGATAGATAATTCGCCCGTAATTGTGAATAGACACCACGTCGCAGGCTCCGATGCTGCCGGCGCTGAACGCGCGACAGGCGCTTTCCCAAGCATCGAAGGTCACGAATGCGTGAAAGCGAGATTTTCCCCGTCTTCGTCCGTTAAATGAGATCATGCACCAATCATCCCGATCCGCATTGCGGACCCCTATCCGGAAAGGAAAAGCCATGCTGCGATCCGCATCCCTCCTGGCGTCGGTAGCCCCGATCCTGTTTCTCGGCGCCGGCTGCGCACAGGCCGTCGACAAGACACTCCCGACCGAGGCGGGCCAGATCCGCGTCGAGACGGTTGCCGAGGGGCTGTCGCACCCATGGGCGCTCGCGTTCCTGCCCGAAGGCGGCATGCTGGTGACGGAAAGGGCCGGCAGCCTGCGCCACGTCACGGCAACGGGCGAGGTATCCGCGCCGCTCGCCGGCGTTCCCGCCGTCGAGGCTCGCGACCAGGGCGGACTGCTCGACGTCGCCGTCGATCCCGATTTCGCGGCCAACCGGCTGGTCTATCTGTCCTTTTCCGAGCCGGGAGACGGCGGCAGCAGCACCGCCGTGGCGCGCGGCAGGTTGAGCCAGGACCTGACAGCCCTCGAAGCGGTGGAGGTCATCTTCAGCCAGAAACCCAAGGTCGACAGCGGCGGTCATTTCGGCTCGCGCCTCGTCTTCGACGGGGAAGGCAATCTGTTCGTCACCATGGGCGACCGCCAGGCCGGCACGTTCAGGCCCCAGGCGCAGGTTCTCGGCTCGCATATCGGCAAGATCGTGCGCATCCGCACCGACGGCTCGGTTCCGGATGACAATCCCTTCATCGGCAGGACCGACGCGCTGCCTGAAATCTGGGCCTACGGCATCCGCAATTCTCAGGCTGCCGCGCTTCATCCCGAAACCGGCGTGCTGTGGGAAATCGAGCACGGCCCGCGCGGCGGCGACGAACTGAACGTGATCCGGCCGGGCGCCAATTACGGCTGGCCGACCGTCACGCTCGGCGTCGAATATTCCGGCCTCACCGTCGGCGACGGGCTGAAGACCGCCGCGGGAATGGTCGATGCCATCTACAGCTGGACGCCGGTCATCGCGCCATCGGGAATGCTGTTCTATTCGGGGTCCGCTTTCCCCGACTGGCAGGGCGACCTGTTCGTCGGCGGCCTCGCTTCCAACGCGCTGGTCCGGCTCGAACTGGATGGCGAGCGCGTGGTGCATGAGGAACGGCTGCTCAATCCGCTCGGCCTGCGCATCCGCGACGTTGCCCAGGGGCCGGACGGCGCGCTCTATGTCGCGACCGACGAAAGCAAGGGCCAGATCCTGCGCATCGCCCCGGCGCAATGACAGCGCCCGGCGAAGCGGCAGGCCGCCGTCAATGCAGGGTGACGGTGTCGTGGAACGGCGAAAGCCGGCCTTCGCGCATCACCAGCGGGCCGGGCCGGCCGAAAAGATAGCCCTGGCCGACCTGGCAGCCCGCGGCCTTCAGCAGCGTCGCCTGGCTTTCCGTCTCGACCCCTTCGGCGATGGTGCGCACGCCGAGCGCCCGCGACAAGCCGACGATGGTGGAGACGACCGCGCCGGAATTGCTGTCGCTTTCCAGCCTGCGGACGAAGGACTGATCGATCTTCAGCTTCTTGAACGGAAAATCGACCAGATAGGACAGGTTGGAATAGCCGGTGCCGAAATCGTCGACCGCGACCGAGATGTCCATCCGCGACAGGGCCTCGAGGACGCGGGCCGCATGGTCGCGGTCCTGCATCATCGCCGTCTCGGTGACTTCGAGCTCCAACCGTTTCGGGTCGATGCCGGTGGCGGCGATGACCTCGCGCACCAGCGACAGGAAATCCCGGGTCATGAACTGGACCGGCGAGATGTTGACGGCGACGAAGCAGTCGTCGGGCAGGAAACGGGCATCGTCGCAGGCCTTGCGCAGCACCCATTCGCCGATCGGCACGATCATGCCCGTCTCCTCGGCCACCGGGACGAACTCGCCCGGCGGCACCAGGCCGCGCTCGGGGTGACGCCAGCGCGCCAGCGCCTCATAGCCGACAACGCGGCCGGTCGCCAGATCGTGCTGCGGCTGGTAGTGGACCTCGAAATCGCCGCGCCTGAAGGCGACGTGCAGCTCCGATTCGATCCACTGTCGATGTTCGGCGACCTTGCCCATCTGATCGTGGAACGCAGACCAGTTGCCGACGCCGGCCGCGCGCGCATGCTGGAGCGCGAGATTGGCGCGCCGCAGCAGCGCGACGGGATCGGTCCCGTCCTTGGGGATTGCCGCGACCCCCATCGAGACGTTGACGGATTGCAGGTGAGAGGGAAGCTGGTACGGCTGGGTGAGCTGCGCGACCATTCCCGACACGATCTCGTCCATCGAGCGGATGTCGGGCCGGTCGGGAATCAGGGCGGCGAACTCGCCGGCATTGATCCGGCCGATCTCGGCCTCGGGCGGCAGGATCTGCTTCAGCCGCCCGGCGAAAGCGGCAACGAGCTGGTCGGCCTCGCCATAGCCGATATTGTCGTTGATCTGCTTGAAGCGGTCGATGTCGATGTCGAGCAGGAAGACCGGCGTGCCGACATGCGCCGCCTGCGAAACCGCGTTGGCAACCCGTCCGATCATCGCGCTGCGCGTATAAAGACCGGTCAGCTTGTCGAGCTGCGTCTCACGAAAAACGAAACCGGCGGATTCGTCGACCCCGGCGAAGAACGACATCGCGGCGATCGATGCCGCCAGCGCGCAAAGGCCGGCAACCATGCCGGCGGCAACACCGGCGGACAAGCCGGAAAGGCCTCCCCCGAAACCCGAGCGGATCGCCCACAGGCTGAGCACGAAGCTGCCCAGCCCGGAGACGACAATCGTCGTCAGCCGGAAAACCCGGCTCCGCTTCGGAGAGTTGCCGCCGTGGCTGTCGCCCATCACCTGTCCCTAGCCCCAGACGGGCAATATACAGGAAATCTTAAAAACGCTTCCCCCGGATTCGAATAATTTGCAACAGGCCGCATGCGACATCATTGCCGGGTCGCCTTTCAACCTTCATCCGTCCGCTTCAACTCGTCGAGCGTCGGCATCGAGACGATATGATAGCCGGAATCGACATAGTGGATTTCGCCGGTCACACCCGACGACAGGTCGCTGAGCAGGTAGAGCGCGGACCTGCCCACCTCGTCGGCGGTCACCGTGCGCCGGAGCGGCGAGTTGCGCTGCTGGAAGGAATACATCAGCCGCGCGTCGGCAATCCCGGCGCCGGCCAGCGTTCGCACCGGCCCGGCCGACAGGCCGTTGACGCGGATGCCGCGCGGGCCGTAATCGTTGGCGAGATAGCGCACGCTGGCCTCGAGTCCTGCCTTGGCGACGCCCATGACGTTGTAATTGGGCATGATGCGCACCGAGCCGGCATAGGTCAGCGTCACCATCGATCCGCCCTCGCCCATCAGCGCGGCGGCGGCACGGGCGACCTCGGTGAAGGAGAAGCAGGAAATGATCATGGTGCGGACGAAATTGTCGCGGCTGGTGTCGGCGTAGAGGCCCTTCAACTCGTTGCGGTCGGAAAAGCCGATGGCATGGACCAGGAAATCCATCCCGCCCCATTCAGACTTCAGGGTCTCGAAGGTGCTGTCGACCGTCGAGGCGTCCTCGACGTCGCAGGGCAGCACGAGCTTCGCGCCGACCTGATCGGCCAGCGGCTTTACCCGCCGGCCGAAAGCGTCGCCCTGATAGGTGAAGGCGAGCTCCGCGCCCTGTTCGGCAAGCTGCTTCGCGATGCCCCATGCGATCGAATGATCGTTGGCAACGCCCATGACGAGGCCGCGCTTGCCCTTCATCAACCCGCTCATAGACGCTTCCTCAGCCCTGGTAGCGCTGGAAGACCAGCGTCGCGTTGGTGCCGCCGAAGCCGAACGAGTTGGAGAGCACGGTGTCGATCTTCGCGTTGTCGATGCGCTGGCGCACCACCGGCATGCCCTCGAATTCCGGGTCGAAATTCTCGATATGGGCGCTCTCGCCGATGAAGCCCGCTTCCATCATCAGGATCGAATAGATCGATTCCTGAACGCCGGCCGCGCCGAGCGAATGGCCGGTCAGCGACTTGGTCGAGGAGATCGCCGGCATCTTGTCGCCGAACACCTCGCGGATCGCCCCCATCTCCTTGGAATCGCCGACCGAGGTCGAGGTGCCGTGGGTGTTGATGTAGTCGACGTCACCCTTCACCGTGGCCAGCGCCTGCCGCATGCAGCGGATCGCGCCCTCGCCCGAAGGGGCGACCATGTCGTAGCCGTCCGAGGTCGCGCCGTAGCCGACCACCTCGGCATAAATCCTGGCGCCGCGCGCCCTGGCGTGCTCCAGCTCTTCCAGGACCAGCACGCCGGCGCCGCCGGCGATGACGAAGCCGTCGCGATCGACGTCATAGGCGCGCGAGGCGACCGCGGGGCGATCATTGAACTTCGACGACATCGCGCCCATCGCGTCGAACAGGTTCGACATCGTCCAGTCGAGGTCTTCGTGGCCGCCGGCGAAGATGATGTCCTGCTTGCCCCACTGGATCAGTTCATAGGCGTTGCCGATGCAATGGGCGGAGGTCGAGCAGGCCGAGGAGATCGAGTAGTTGACGCCGTGAATCTTGAACCAGGTGGCGAGCGTGGCCGACGCGGTCGATGACATCGCCTTCGGCACCGCGAACGGCCCGATCCGCTTGGGGCTGCCGTTCTTCTCGGTGATCGCCGCCGCCTCGACGATCGTCTTCGTCGACGGACCGCCCGAGCCCATGATGATGCCGGTGCGCTCGTTGGTGATGTCGCCTTCCTCGAGGCCGGCCGAAGCGATGGCCTGCTCCATGGCGACATGGTTCCACGCGCCGCCCTTGTGCAGGAAGCGCATGGCACGGCGGTCGACCAGTTCCGTGGGGTCGAGCGTCGGCGCGCCCCAGACCTGGCAGCGGAAGCCGTGCTCGGCGAAATCCGGCGAGAAGGTGATGCCCGACTTTGCATCATGGAGCGATGACGTGACCTCGCCGGCGTCATTGCCGATCGAGGAGACGATACCCAGTCCGGTGACGACTACCCGTCTCATAAGCGCTTCCTTGTCCGTTCTTCTGGTACTTGCCGCCGCCGGTCAGGCCGCGCTCTGCTTCGACAGGCCGACGCGCAGGTCGGTCGCCGTGTAGATCTGCTCGCCGTCGGCCTTGAGCCAGCCGTCGGCGGTGCCGAGCACGAGGCGGCCGCGCATGACGCGCTTGAAGTCGACGCCGTACTCGACCTTCTTCACCGAGGGCGTGACCATGCCCTTGAACTTGACCTCGCCGGTGGAGAGCGCCATGCCCTTGCCCGGCTCGCCGAGCCAGCCGAGGAAGAAGCCGGTCATCTGCCACAGCGCGTCGAGGCCGAGGCAGCCGGGCATGATCGGGTTGCCGATGAAGTGGCAGGGGAAGAACCACAGGTCGGGGTGGACGTCGAGCTCGGCGCGGATGAAGCCCTTGTCGAAGGCGCCGCCGGTCTCGCTCACCTCGGTGATGCGGTCGAACATCAGCATCGGCGGCGCCGGCAGCTGGGCGTTGCCCGGCCCGAACAGCTCCTCGCGGCCGCAAGCCAGAAGTTCCTCGTAATCGTAGCTCGACTTTCTTTCGAACATGCCTTTTCCATTCCCCTGCGGCGCGCCGCACTCTGACAATCACAGGCCAGGCCGGCCCATCGTTGCCGATTCCCCTATCACAGACCGTTTCCGACTGGAAACCGTCGTCGGACATATTGCATGCGCCGTGGCTGCGTCCCTCCGGCGCATCGCGGCGCTATTGATCGCATATTGACGACAGAATATATGTTGGCAATGTGCGGCGCGGCATAAATGCCGGTTCGCGCAGGCGAAATGGCAAGGGATCGGCAGCGACTTGGTGGACATCGCATACAGGCAGGACGACGATCTGGAGATCCGGGTTCGCGAAGCGGGCCTGCGTCCCACCCGGCAGCGCATCGCGCTGGCCGAGCTTCTGTTCGCCAAGGGCGACCGCCATCTCTCGGCCGAGGAACTGCACGAGGAGGCGCTCAACGCCGGCGTCGCCGTGTCGCTCGCGACCGTCTACAACACGCTGCACCAGTTCACGGAAGCCGGCCTGCTGCGCATCCTCGCGCTCGAAGGGTCCAGGACCTATTTCGACACCAACACGTCCGATCACCATCATTTCTTCATCGAGGGCGAGAACCGCGTCGTCGACATCGAGGCCGCGCCGGTCAGCGTCCACAACCTGCCGGAACCGCCGGAGGGGATGGAGATCGTCAATGTCGACATCATCGTCAGGCTGCGCCCGAAAGCGCCGCGCCGCGGCTGAATCGCCCCTCCCCCAGCGAGTTCCCCACTGAAGGCGGATGCGCCCCTTGCCTCCGTTTCCCGCAGCGGCCGTGAATCACCGGCTGCGGACTTCACCCCCGATCAGCCCTGACCGTTGGACGGCACGTAGCGCGCCAGCGCCCTGATGACCTGACGGGCGCGGACGCGGCCGATCTGCCTGCCTTCCTCGTCGAGGACGCCGACCCATTCATGCTCGGCGAAATGCGGCAGCACGTCCTCGCAGCGCGCATCGGCCGGCACCGTCATCTCGCAGGGCTCGAATGCACCCTCCTCCATGATGGTGCGGACATGGATGGCGCGCGCCTTGTTCACGTCGCGGACGAATTCCTCGATATGGGCATTGCCGGGATTGAGCACGATCTCCTCAGGCCGGCCGACCTGCTGCACCGCGCCGTCCTTGAGCACGGCGATGCGATTGCCGATCTTCAGCGCCTCGTCGAAATCGTGGGTGATGAACAGGATGGTCTTGTCGAGCGAGGATTGCAGCTCGAGAAGCTGCTCCTGCATGCCGGAGCGGATCAGCGGGTCGAGCGCCGAGAACGCCTCGTCCATCAGCAGGATGTCGGTGTCCATGGCCAGCGCCCGGGCGAGGCCGACGCGCTGCTGCTGGCCGCCGGAAAGCTGGCGCGGCCGCGATTTCTCGTAGCCGGAAAGGCCGACGACCTCGATCCAGTGGGCGGCCTTCTCCAGCCGCTCGGCCTTGCCGAGCCCCCGGACCTCGAGGCCATAGGCGACGTTGTCGATGACGGAGCGATGCGGCAGGAGCCCGAACTTCTGGAACACCATGGCGATGCGGGTGCGCCGGAAATCGCGCAGCTGCGCCATCGTCATGTCCAGCACTTTCTCGCCATTGACGACGATCTCGCCGGCGGTCGGGTCGATCAGCCGGTTGACGTGGCGGATCAGCGTCGACTTGCCCGAGCCGGACAGGCCCATCACGACGTAGATCTGGCCGCGCGCGATGTCGAGCGAGACATCGTCGAGGCCGACGACATGGCCGGTCTCGGCCTGCACCTCGGTCTTGGACTTTCCCTGTCGCAGCAGCGCCAGCGCGGCTTCGGGGTCCGGCCCGAATATCTTGGTGACGCCGCGCATGACGATGGCCATATCCGGGGCGAGATCGGAGGCCATATCCCGGCCCGGAACGGGGGCACGGCCATGAATTTCCGCTTCGGGGGTTTCCGCATTGGGCGCGGTCCGCGCCATCGGTTCGGTATTTAGTATCATCAGCGTGCCTCCCCGACGCCGATCCGTTGCTGGATGCGGCGGCCATATGCCTGGGTGATGCGGTCGAAGACGATGGCCAGCACGACGATGCCCAGGCCAGCGAACAGACCACGGCTGACTTCTAGCCGGCCGATGCCCTGGAGCACCTGATAGCCGAGGCCGCCGGCGCCGATCATCGAGGCGATGACCACCATGGCCAGCGCCATCATCGTCGTCTGGTTGATACCGGCGAGGATGGTGGGGAGCGCCAGCGGTATCTGCACCCCGAACAGGCGCTGCGACGACGAGGTACCGAAGGCGCGGCTTGCCTCCATCACCGCCGGATCGACATTGCGCAGACCGAGATCGGTCAGCCTGACCAGCGGCGGCGAGGCATAGACGATGGTGGCGAGCAGTGCCGGGATCTTGCCCGGCCCGAAGATCATCACCGTCGGGATGAGATAGACGAAGCTCGGCAGGGTCTGCATCAGATCGAGCACAGGGGTAACGACATTGCGCACCCCCTGGGAACGCGACATCCAGACGCCGACGGGAATGGAGATGACGATGGCCGCCAGCGTCGCCGCGATCATCAGCGCCGTTGTTATCATCGCGTCGCGCCACAGCTGCATCAAGCCGAGGAACACCAGCCCGAGGAGCACGACCAGCGGCAGCTTCCAGTTGCGCGTCGCCAGCCAGGCAAGGCCGACGAAGAAGGCGATGAACAGCCACCACGGCGTTGCGATCAGCAGCCGCTCGATCCAGTTCAACATCATCAGCAGCGGATAGGCGGCAGCTTCGAGTTCACCGCCCCAGTTGCGCACCACCCAGTTCAGCCCGTCATCGACGGCCCGGCGCAGCGGTTTCGTGTCCATCAGTTCCGGAAACATCCGACCCCCTGTCGTTCGTTGTTCACCAGCCGCCTTCGACAGAAAAAGCGACCGGGCGGCTGGCCCGGTCGCATGCAGGCAGGCGGCAGGAAGCGCGCACCATCACTGGATGGCGGCGCGCACCTTCTCGGCAACTTCGGCGGGAACCCAGCCCGACCACAGCGCTTCCTCGGTCTTGAGGAAGTTGCGGGCGGTCTCGGCGGCATCGGCCTTGTTCTCGTCGCCATAGACGAGAAGCTTGCTGATCTGGGCGTTGGTCAGCCCGGCCTTCGCCATATAGGCGGCGACATTGGGCGCCTCCTTCGGCAGCCAGGCGGCAGCGCCGATCACCGCCGGCGACGACGGATAGGCGGTAATGCCCGGAGCATCGGCGCAGTCGGTGTCGGTGTTGCAGGCATAGACGTCCGGCTTCACCGGCCCGAGATCGAGCTGGACCGCGTCGAACTTGCCGAGGATGGAGGTCGGGCCCCAATAGTAGAACAGGATCGGCTCATCGCGGGTGAAGGCACGGGCGATCGAGGCATCGAGCGCACCGCCCGAACCCGGCGAGAACAGGTTCCAGTCCTTGTCGGCCATGCCGAACGCTTCATAAAGCGCGGAGGTCGACAACTCGCAGGCCCAGCCGGGCGGGCAGGAATAGAGCCGGCCTTTGCCTGCATTCTCAGGGTCCGGGAACAGGTCCGGCCGCGCAATCACGGCATCGGCCGTGGTCAGTTCGGGGTTTTTTTCCTGGATATAGCGCGGGATGAACCAGCCCTCTACCGTGCCGTCGGTGATGGCGTCGGCAAGCTTGACGACGATGCCGTCATTTATGCCCTTCTCCCACGCTTCCTCGACGGAGCTGGTCCATAGTTCGGGCGCCAGCGCAGGCGTGCCGCGCGAAACCATCGAGGCGGCGGTCGGTACAGTATCGCCGGCGACGATCTCGACCGAGCAGCCGAAACCGTGCTCGAGAATGAGCGCATGGATATGCGCCAGCGCCGCGGCCGATGGCCATGTCATCTCGGCAATGTCGATGGTGCGGTCGGTTCCGCAAACCGCAGCATCCTGCGCGCTCGCAGGCGCGGCCATCCCCGCAGAAAAAATAGCAATCCCTATCGCAGCGGCGATGCCGCCGGATTTCTCCAGCATATCCAACCTCAATATTTGATTTTTGATGATATCAACGTAACAATCCAAACATACGGAGTCAAATTCTTATAGATTCGTGATAGTATCCGTTTTTGTTTGCGTAGTATCTATTTATACATAACTTATAATTTATATAAAGTATTTTCATGTCACTCTATTGTATTATGAAATATAGGAGCTATTTTATTTTTCCTCACTCAAAAGATAAAAATATTCTGCGGGCGGTAATTTCCTGTCGGGCAGCCAGCGAGCCGGCACGAGGCGCGAACGCAGGAAACGGCCCCAAGGGCGCTCGAAGAGGCGCACGTCCTTCCCACGTCATGCCGGTTTGCAAGCAGGTCCGGATCGGCATAATCATCCCTTGAGCCGCAGGTCGCGACCCCGCCCGCGGCGCCGGCAGGGGAGGAAAGCATGAGTGAAGTCGTCATCGTCGAGCACGACGCTGAAACCGGCATTGCCCGCATCGTCTTCGACCGCCCGGAGGTGTTGAACGCGGTCGATGTCGCCATGGCCCGCGCGATCGCCGCAGCGGTCGAGGACGTCGCGGCGCGCGCGAATGTCCGCGTCATCGTCATCGAGGCCAGAGGTCGCGCCTTCGTCGCCGGCGGCGACATCTCCGCCTTCGGTTCGGACACCGCGCGCTCCGCCGAAGTTGTCAACGCCATCCTCGACGCCATGCACCCGGCGATCCTGAGCCTGCGCCGGCAGGATGCGCCGGTCATCGCCGCGGTCAGGGGCGCTGCGGCCGGCGCCGGCCTGTCGCTGGCGCTCGCCGCCGATCTCGTTGTGGCCGAGGAGGGAGCAAAATTCATCATCGCCTATGACCGGATCGGCGTCTCGCCCGATTGCGGCGGCACCTGGTTCCTCGCGCGCAGGGTCGGACCGGCGCTCGCCGCCGAGATGATGCTGCTCGGACGCTCGCTCGACGCCGCCGAGGCGAAGGCGGCGGGCATCGTCAATTTCGTCGTGCCGCAGGGCGGGCTCGACGACGCCGTGGCCGAACTCGCCGGCAAGGTGGCGCGCGGCGCGACGCGGGCGTTCGGCCATTTCCGCCGGCTGAGCGAGGCGGCGATGACCGAACCGCTGGCCAGCCATCTCGAAGCCGAGCGCGCCGCCTTCATCGCCTGCACGCAGACCGCGGATTTCCGCGAGGGCGTCGCCGCCTTTCTCGGCAAGCGCGCAGCCGGATTCCGGGGGACGTGAAACGGCCGCGAATCCGCTTGAAGGCGCGGCTTTTCCCCGATCGTTGCAATTTAACTAAAATTATACCGCGATTTTCGTTTGGCCGGCTCTTCCGCCCAAAACCGGGAACCTTTGGCAACCGGCAAATGTTGTGCGTTGCGAAACTGGAACGGAACCATGGCAAGAGCAGACAGAAAAGAAGGGCACGAAGCGCAATTGCCGGAACTGATCCGGCGGCAGATTGGTACCGTCGTCAATCGCCGGCACCTCTCCCGGATGCCCGCCTTCGCCCTCGATCGCGAATTCCCCGACGACCTGACGCGGCTTCTTGCCGATATGGACGCAACCGAGCTCGCGGCTGGCCGGCTTTCAACGAAAGCCTGAAGCTGCGGGGTTTGCCCGGCATTTTCAGTTGGCCGTCCTCAGTCGGCGAGGAACGCGCGCAGCAGCGCGATCTGCGCCTCATCCGCCAGCGTCGGCGCATGGCCGCAGCCGGCGATGACATGCAGCGCAGGCCGCGGCCCGCGACGGGTCATTTCCTCGGCCACCGATGCCGCCAGCACGTCGGACGTTTCACCACGGATCAGCAGCGCCCTTGCCTCGACCGCGTCATAGGCGTCCCAGACGTCGAGATCGGCCTTGTGATGCGTGAACTGCGAGACGATGTTGGGGTCGTAATGCACGGTGACGCGGCCGTCATCGGTGCGCCGGGCCGAGGTGTCCGCCATGCGCCGCCAGAAGGCATCGGTGTTGTCGCCGAACGGCGCGTAGTTCGCTCGCAGCCAGGCTTCCAGCTCGGCGACCGTGTCATAGACCGGCGGAGTGCCGACGTAAGAGGTGATGCGCTCGGCTCCGGCTGCGGGAATATCGGGTCCGATATCGTTGATGACGAGGTGGCTGATGCGCCCCTTCAACGCGCCCGCGGCCAGCGTCACGCCGATCAGCCCGCCCATCGAGGTGCCGACCCAGCGCAGCCTGTCGATCTGGTGATGATCGAGGATGCCTTCGGCGACGCGGCCGAAGGTGGCGTAGGAATAATCCGTCCGGTAGTCGCGCGCCCAGCCCGACAGGCCGCGCCCCAGTGTGTCCGGGCAGAGCACGAAGTAGGTGTCCGACAGCGCCGCCGCCGCCTCGTCGAAATCGCGCCCCGTTCTGGCCAGGCCGTGCCACATGACGAGCGCGGGGTTCTTCGGATCACCCCATTCGGCGACATGGACCTCGAAGCCCTCTGCCTCGATATAGGTGGAGCGTGGGATGGTCATTTATGTCCGCCCTTTCCCATCAGCGTGCCGGCGATGCCCGCCGGAAAGAAGTAGACCAGAAGGATGAAGACGACGCCGAGCCAGAGCAGCCAGCGGTCGGGGTTGAGCAATTCGGGCAGGAACGGCACATCCGCCGTCAGCGACGCGCCTGCGGCCATGACGTCCTTCAGGTAGTACTGCGCCAGCGTCATGATGACGACGCCGATCAGCGCGCCATAGAGCGTGCCCATGCCGCCGATCACAACCATCAGAAGAATGTCGAGCATGATGTCGAACGACAGCACCACGTCCGGCCCGGTATATTTCAGCCATACCGCGCGCAGGATGCCGGCAAGGGCTGCGATGACGGCGGCGATGCAGAAGATCGCGGTGCGATAGGCGACGACGCGGTAGC
>JBLJBS010000232.1:0-26902 GCA_047637695.1 Aquamicrobium sp.
TCCCAGATGACGTTGAAATAGCCGACGATCTTCTGGATCAGCGGCCAGCTCGGCGTGCCGCGCCTGCCGTGCTCGAGCGCCGAAAGATAGGCCGGGCTGACGCCGAGCGCCGACGCCATCTCCTTTTGCGTCACGCCTTTTTCCGCGCGCATCCGGCGCATGCGCTCTCCGAACGGCGTCACGTTTCAGCCCTCCCGGCGGCGCAGCCGCACATAAAGCGCACCGGAGCCGCCATGACGCGACGCGGCGGGCTCATGCGCGCTGACCAGCGCTCTGAACGGCGGCGTCGCCAGCCAGCCCGGCACGGCGCGCCGCAGGATGCCCTCGCTGCCCAGCGAAGACCCCTTGCCGGTGACGACGAGGACATGGCGGCGGCCATCGGCATAGGCGCGGTGCAGGAATGACAGAAGCAGCGCGTGCGCTTCGCTCTGGGTCAGGTCGTGGAGATCGACCTTGCCCTCGATGGCGATGCGCCCCTTGGCGAGCTTGGTCCGTGTCATCCGGTCGATGCCGTGGGCGGTGCGGGAGGGCGCCTGCCGCTCGGGCGAGTAGGGCGGCATCAGAACCGGCGCGGGCGATGGCTGCTTCGGCGGCCTGGCGGCAACGGCCGGCGCTTCCAGCATGCCGGCGAAATCCTGCGGCTCGGTCTCTTCCTCATCGGCCATCCTGCCGGGCATCGGCGTCACCGATCTCGCGACCTTGCCCCACAGGATGCGGTCTTCCCGCGTCAGCTTCTTGTCGCGGCGGCCGCGCATCAAGCCGCCCCCGCCTGCGCGATCCCCGCTTGCATCAGGCCGCGCGGCAGCAGCGCGAAGAAGCGTGCGGGATGCCGCACCACGCCGGCGATCTCGCCGGCGGCGTCGCCGGAGCCGGCGAACAGATCGCCGCGCGCCGGGCCGACGATCGCCGAGCCGGTGTCCTGCGCGATCATCAGCCGACGGAACGGCGCGCCATCGAAGGCGCGAAGGGTAGGCGCATCGATGAAGAACGGCGTGGCAAAGCTGTGCAGCAGCCGGTCCACCGCCAGCGACCGGCCCGGTGTCAGCGGCACCTTCGCTGCCGCCACCGGCCCGAGCGCCGGATTGTCGACCGGCGCTTCGCGAAAGAAGATATAGGAGCGGTTCAGGTGCAGGATTTCATCGATCCGCCCCGGATTGCGCCGGAACCATGCCCGGATCGACTGCATGGTCACCTCGCCCGGCGGAATTTCACCCATCGCCGCCAGAACCCGGCCCGGCCCGGTGAAGGGATGGCCGGACTTGGCGGCATAGGTGGCGCGCGTGACCGCGCCGTCGGAAAAATGCAACCGCGCCGCGCCCTGAACGTGGATGAAGAAGGCATCGACCTTGTCTGCGAGCCATGCCAGCGGCTTTGCCCTTGGACCAACCGCGCCGCCCTCGATGGCCGCGCGGTCGAAATACTCGACGATGCCGTCCGGCATGGCGCGGCCGAAGGCGAAGGAGGGGTCGAGACCGGCGGGCCGGTTCTCGTCATCCACCTTGACCAGATCGTCGGGGATTCCCAGCAGCGGCACTGTGAAGCGGGCGTCGCGGACCGCCGAAGCCTCGACCTCGGGTTCGTAGAAACCGGTGACGAAGCCGGACGCCTCGCTATCCGGGCAGATCAGGAACGGTCGGAAATGCTGTTCGAAGAATGCCCGCGCGTCAATTGCGTCCTGATCGATCGATACAGCTTGCAGAAACGCATCGTGAAAGGCGACGGTCTCCACGCCGAGCGATCCGGTGCGATAGGGCGTTTCGAGCGCATGCAAGGCGCTTTGCCGGAACGCGGCCAATGCGGCGCGATGATCGTCCTGCGCCCAGCCCGGAATTTCGCCGAAAGAAACGGCGCGGAAGAGCGGGGCGAGTGCCATCGCGCTACGAAACGCTCAGTCGTCGGCTTCAGTCGCGACCAGCTTCCAGTTCGGATCGCGGGAGCGGGTGTCGCGCGCGAAAGTCCAGACGTCCTTGACCTCGGCCACTGTCTCGGGATCGCCGTCGATCACCTCGCCGGCGGCGTTGCGGGTTGCGGAAACGAGCTGGCTGACGACGCGGAGCGTGACATGGGCTTCGGTGCCCTTCATCTCGGCATTGGCGATCTCGGCCTTGTCGATGCCGACGAAGGAGGACTGCACCTTTTCCGAGCGGCTCTCGCGATCGGCGATCGCGGCGACGAAACCGTCATAGACCTCGCGCGACAGCAGGTTCTTCAGGGTGCGGCGGTCGCCATCGGCATAGGCCATGACGATCATCTCATAGGCCATCTTGGCGCCCTCCGCGAAGGTCTTCGCGTCGAAGGACGGATCGGCGTCGCGGATCGCCCGCAGGTTCTTGTTCAGTTCCGAGCCGGGCGCGGCCATGGCATCGATGGCGGCATAGGCGCTTTCCGGCGCCTCCCCGCCCTTGCGACGCGGCAATGACACGACATTGTCGTTCTGCCCGGCCTCCTCCTTGTCTTCCGCCTGGCGCGAATAGGGGTCGAAAGGCTTGCGCTCGTTGCCCGTGCGGCGTCCGAGCACGTTGCGCAGCTGGACGAAGATCACGATTGCCGCGACCAGAAAGAAGATCGTGCCGAAGTCGAAAATTTCCATTGTTTCCGCCAAATCCCTGCCGTCCGGCCGCAACTTCGCCGCGCCGGCGCTTCTTTTGCATATAGAACGCATCCGCCGATCATTCAAATCAAAGCGTCGCCACCCTATCTGAAATGGCGAACGACGGCGCAGCCGCCCTCGCCACAGCCGGAACCCCGCCCTTGCCGCTTCTTCCCATCCTCTTCATCGCCCTGCCGCTCATCGAGATCGCGGGCTTCGCCCTCGTCGGCAGCCTCGTCGGCGTCCTGCCCACCGTCGCGCTGGTCGTCGCCACCACGGTGCTCGGCGCGGTGCTGCTGCGTGTCCAGGGTCTCGGTGTGCTCGGCCGCATCCGCGAGGCGATGGACACCGGCGATGCCGCCGGGCGCGAGATGGTCCACGGGCTGATGATCGCCATCGCGGCGGTGCTTCTGGTCATTCCCGGATTCTTCACCGATTTCCTCGGGCTGTTGCTGTTCATCCCGCCGCTGCGCGAACTGGTCTGGCGCTTCCTGCGCAAGCGGATCGTCATCGTCGGAGCGATGGGACAAGGCACCGGCGCGGCAGGCTTCCGGCAGGATGGGCGCCGGACCATCGACCTCGACAGCGAGGATTTCTCCCGCAAGGACGAGACGCCGCGCCGCCGCCTCTCGCACGATGACGACTAAGGCCCGCTCCAACGCCCTGCTTGTCACGCCCCCCTGCTTGTCACACCCCCCCTGCTTGTCACGCAGGGCGCACCATGCTAGCCAACCCCGCGATCTGATCACGGCCAATACTGGCTGAAGCAGGAGATTTCGGCCGATGGCCAAGCAACCGGAAGAAACCAATACCCAGCCGGCCGGCGCGGCCAAGGTCGGAAACGGCGCGCAGCCCGCGCTGAACGTTCTGGCGCAGTATGTGAAGGACCTGTCGTTCGAAAGCCCCGGCGCGCCGAATTCGCTGCGCGCCCGCGACAAGGCCCCAGGCATCAACATCAATGTCAACGTCAACGCCAATCCGCTGTCGCAGACGGAATACGACGTGACGCTGACGCTTGCGGCCAAGGCGTCGGCCGACAGCGAAGTCCTGTTCAACGTCGAGCTGATCTATGGCGGCGTCTTCCGGGTCGCCGGCTTCCCGCAGGAGCACATGCTGCCGCTGCTGTTCATCGAATGCCCGCGGCTGCTGTTCCCGTTCGCGCGCCAGATCGTCGCCGACTCGACCCGCAATGGCGGCTTCCCGCCGCTGATGATCGACCCGATCGATTTCGCGCAGATGTTCCAGCAGCGCATGGCCGAGGAACAGGCCAAGGCTAAGGTGGCGCAGCCGAGCTGAGCCTGAAGCTCTTTTAAATATTGCAAAGCCCCGGTTCGTCCGGGGCTTTTCGCATTCAGGGCTGATGCACTGCCTGCTCGCGCCAGATCGCGGCATCGCCGAGGCCGTCCACCAGACGGGCATGCGCCTCGATCTCCGCCTGGGTAAGACGGGGCTGAAGCAGCTCGGGACGCTGACGGGCAGCGCCCGCGCCGGCCTCGATCTCGCCGGCGGCAACGGCCGTCTCGACCTGCACGTCGAGGCTGAAGGCTGCCTGCCTGCCGCCGATCAGTTCGATATAGACTTCCGCCAGGAGCTCCGAATCGAGAAGCGCGCCGTGCTTGGCACGGTGGCTATTGTCGATGCCGTAGCGGCGGCAGAGCGCGTCGAGCGAGTTCGGCCCCATCGGGTGCTTGCGCCGGGCGATGGCCAGCGTGTCGATGACCCGCGCCGGATCGACGGACGGCAGGCCGAGGCGCCCGAATTCGGCATCGAGGAAGCCGATGTCGAAATTTGCGTTGTGGGCGACCAGCATCGCACCATCGAGGAAGGCCTGAAGCTCGGCGACCAGATCGGGAAAGGTCGGCTTGCCGGCCAGATCGGCATTGGAGATGCCGTGAATCGCCTGGGCATCGGGATGGACGGAACGTCCCTGCGGGTCGATGTAGAAATGAATGGTGCGGCCGGTCGGAAAGCGGTTGACCAGCTCGACGCCACCGAACTCGATGATGCGGTCCTCGCGTGCATCGAGGCCGGTGGTTTCGGTGTCGAAGATGATCTCGC
The DNA here is from genome assembly GCA_047637695.1 of Aquamicrobium sp. GTDB lineage: Bacteria > Pseudomonadota > Alphaproteobacteria > Rhizobiales > Rhizobiaceae > Aerobium. The sequence continues at coordinate 4,649 of JBLJBS010000232.1, forward strand.
GCATGCGATCTGGCCCCTGATTCGCCCCTGAAGCGGCAAGCATGGGCGCCGTCGACCCGCGCGGCAAGGCTCAGCCGGGGCTTTTCCCCGCCGCTTCGACCAGTTCCGCCACAAGCGCCTTCACCGCCTTGCGCGCGGCCTCGATGCCGGCACCGGTGTCGATGACGAAATCGGCGCGCAAGCGCTTTTCCGCGTCCGGCACCTGGCGGGCGAGGATGGCGGCGAACTTTTCCTCGCTCATGCCAGGGCGCGCCAGAACGCGCGCGCGCTGGATTTCGGCCAGAGCCGTGACGACGACGATGCGATCGACCCGCTCGCGGCCGCCGGTCTCGAACAGCAGCGGGATGTCGAGCACGACAAGAGGAGTGCCCGACGCGCGGTGGCGGGCGATGAAGCTATCCGAATCGGCCCTGACCAGCGGATGCACGATCTTCTCGAGATCGCGCATCGCATCCGGATTGCCGAGCACCGCTTGCGAAAGGCGTCCGCGATCGACCACGCCGTCGACGACGGTTCCGGGGAAGCGCGCCTCGATCAGCGGCGCGGCGATGCCGGCATAGAGCCGATGGACCGTCTCGTCCGAATCGTGGACCGGGATGCCCTCGTCAATGAACATCTTCGCCGTGGTCGACTTGCCCATGCCGATGGAACCGGTGAGGCCGAGGACGATCATGCGCGGACCTCCAGATCGGCGACGATGCGCGCGCGCAATTCCGGCGTCACCTGTGGCCGGATGCCGAACCAGCGCTCGAAGCCGGGGGCGGCCTGATGCAGCAGCATGCCGAGCCCGTCGCTGACCGCGAGGCCACGCGACCGCGCCGCGGCGAGCAGCGGTGTTTCCAGCGGCACATAGACGATGTCGGAAACGACGGCGGCGTCCGGCAGTTTCGCGACATCCAGCGGCGAGCTACCGCCGCCGCCCATGCCGAGCGAGGTGGTGTTGACGACGAGGCCGGCGTCGCCGGAGAGCTCGCCAACCGCGTCCCAGACATGGGCCGAGACGCCATCGCCGAACCGGTCCGCCAGGTGCTGCGCCCGCGAAAGCGTGCGGTTGACGATGCGGACGTCGTTGAATCCGGCCTGAAGCAGCGCGAACAGGATGGCGCGGGCAGCGCCGCCCGCGCCAAGGACGAGCGCGGTGCGGCGCGCGCGCCATTGCGGCGCCTGGTCGTCGAGATTGGCGGAAAAGCCGTGGGCGTCGGTGTTGCCGGCGCACAGCCGGCCGTCTTCCAGCCACAGCGTGTTGGCGGCACCGATCAGTTCGGCCGCCTCGTCGCGCCGCTCCGCAGCGTCGAGGGCCGCCTGCTTGTGCGGAATGGTCACGTTGCCGCCGGCGAAGCCCGAGCCGGGCAGAGAGCGCAGGAAAGTTCCGATATCGTCCGGGTGAACGTCGATGCGTTCATAGCTGCCTTCGAGCCCGAGCGTTTCCAGCCAGTGCCCGTGGATCAGCGGCGAGCGGGAATGGGCGATCGGATGGCCGACGACGAAGGCCTTCTTGATCACGGCGTCAGCCATCGATCGCTCCCAGTTCGCGCAGTTTGGCCAGCAGCGGCAGCAGCGGCAGGCCGACGATGGTGAAATGATCGCCATCGATCGCCTCGAACAGCTGGATGCCCTCGCCTTCGATCTGGTAGGCGCCGACGCTCGACAGCGCCTTGTCGCCGACCCGCGACAGATGCCGGCCGATGAAAGCCGGCTCAAGCGGCCGCATGGTCAGCCGCGCCACCCCGACATGTCGCCACAGCACCTCGCTGTCGCGCATCAGCACGACGGCGCTGTTCAACTGATGGGTCTGTCCTGAAAGCCTGAGCAGCCGGCGGCGCGCTTCCTCCATGTCGGCCGGCTTGTGCAGAACCTCGTCGCCGAGCGACAGGGTCTGGTCGGCGCCGAGGACGAGGCGGCCCGGCATGCGCCCGGCGACATCGAGCGCCTTGGCTTCGGCAAGGATGGTCGCCAGTTCTTCCGGCGTGACGCCCGAACCGGCCACCGCCGCCTCGACCGCCCGTTCGTCGATCTTCGCGGGCACGGCTTCTACGTCGACGCCGGCGTCTTCCAGCATCTTGCGGCGAAACGGGCTGCCGGAGGCAAGCACGATTGTTTCGGGCATGGCGTTCTCCAGAGGGCTTTCGTTGCGCTGCGGTTAGCACGGCTTGCCGCGCAGAGCCCAGTTAGCGCGGCTTGCCGCGCAGGGCAACGATGGCGGCGGCCGTCTCCTCGATCGAACGGCGGCTGACGTCGATCATCGGCCAGCCGTGGCGGGCGCAGATCTGCCGGGCGTAGACCAGTTCCTGGGCAATGACGCCGCGGTCGACATAACTTTGCGAATCATAGCCGACCGAGGTGCCCAATATGCGGTTCTGGCGGACATGGGATATGCGTTCGGCCGCCGCGACGAGGCCAACGATCAGCGGCTTGGTGGCGTCGACCACGCTTTGCGGTATCGGCACGCCCTGGACGATCGGCACGTTCGCGGTCTTGATGCCGCGATTGGCGAGATAGAAGCTGGTCGGCGTCTTCGAGGTGCGGGAAATGCCGATGAGGATCACGTCGGCCTCACTGATGCTGTCGAGCATCTGGCCGTCGTCGTGATCCATGGTGAAGTTGAGCGCGTCGATGCGACGAAAATAATCGGCATCGAGCACGTGCTGCGCGCCGACGCGCCGCCCCGCCGGCAGGCCGAGATAGGACTGGAACACCGTCAGCACCGGCTCGAGCACCGACACGCAGGGCAGGCCCATCGCGGCGCAGCGTTCGTCGATCAGCCCGGCCAGGGCCTTGTCGATCACCGTGTAAAGGACAATCCCCGGCGCCTCGTCGATTTCCGCGAGCACCTTGAGAAGCTGCTTCTCTGTCCTGACCAACGGGTAGATGTGCTCGATGGCGCGCGCATCCTTGTATTGGGCCGAGACCGCACGGCCGGCGGCGAGGAGCGTCTCCCCGGTCGCATCGGAAATCAGATGGAGATGAAAGAAGCGCTGCTGCTTGTTCACAGAAATCAAAGGGGCCTGTTGGCAAATGTGGAAAACGGGGGCGGATTCGGGCGACCGTCGGAGGCGACTGTATCAGAGCCCCTCTTGTCCACAATCGACACCGGAACGGAAATTTCCATCACGCTGTGAAGGATTGTGGGGAAACCTGTTTCCGTTCTGATTTTTCCACAGACGAAGTGAGAAGGAGGAAACGGATAATTCTCTGTTTTCAAGGAAGAAATCCAGACTTTCCTTGAAATTGTCCTTCCTCCTGAATCGGAGCCTGCGGCGGTTTGCCGGTTGAGTTGAAATCGCAGAATGAGGACAAGCCGGAATTGCCGCTACCAACAGAGTCGTAGAATCAGAAGATTCCTTTAAAAGATTCTTTCTTTATTGAGGGTTCCAACCCGGAGAAGCCGAGCATGTCCGAAAGACGCATTGTCCTCGACGTCCTGAAAGGCGAAACTGTTTTTCCGCCACCGATCTGGATGATGCGGCAGGCTGGACGCTATCTCTCCGAATATCGCGCCAGCCGCGCCGAGGCAGGCAGCTTTCTCGACCTGTGCTACAATCCGGATTTCGCGGTCGAGGTCACGTTGCAACCGATCCGGCGTTTCGATTTCGATGCCTCGATCCTGTTCTCCGACATTCTCGTCGTGCCGCATGCGCTGGGCCGCGATCTTCGCTTCGAGGAAGGGCGGGGGCCGATGATGACGCCGATCTCGCCACGCGAGGTCGAGGCGCTCGCTGAAATCGATCCGGCGTCGTTTCACGTGAATCTCGCGCCAGTCTACGAAACGGTCCGTCGGCTCCGCGCCGAACTGCCGGGCAAGACCACCCTGCTCGGCTTCTGCGGTGCGCCATGGACGGTGGCGACCTATATGATCGCCGGCCACGGTACGCCGGACCAGGCGCCGGCGCGGCTGTTCTCCTTCGCCAATCCGGCCGAGATGGCGGCATTGCTCGATGTTCTCGCTGAGCGCTCGGCCGACTATCTCATCCGCCAGATCGAGGCGGGGGCCGATGCGGTGCAGATCTTCGATTCCTGGGCCGGCGTCCTCGACGAGGCTTCTTTCGAGATGTGCTGCATCCGGCCGGTAAGGAGAATGGTCGAGCGGGTGCGCGCGGTCTATCCCGACGTGCCGATCATCGGTTTTCCCAAGGGCGCCGGCGCGCTCTATGACAGCTATCGGCATAAGACGGGCGTTACCGCGCTCGGCCTCGACTGGAGCGTGCCGCTGTCTCAGGCGAAACGGCTGCAGCAGGACGGGCCGGTGCAGGGAAATCTCGATCCGCTGCGGCTGCAGGCTGGCGGCAGGGCGCTCGAGGACGGGGTGCGCGCCATTCTGGCGGAACTGTCCGGAGGGCCGCTGATCTTCAATCTCGGCCATGGCGTGACCCCGCAGACGCCGGTCGATCATGTCGCGAAGATGGTCGAGCTGGTCAGGGAGGCGGGCCGATGACCAAGGACAGCGCCGGAGACGGTGCCGGGAAGGCCGCGTTTCGGGCCGTCATCGCCCTTGGATTGACCGCGGCGGCAGCGATAGTGCTGTTCTGGATCGTTTCCGGCGATTACTACGCCTGGATCAAGGCGGTTCACGTCATCGCAGTCATCGCCTGGATGGCGGGAATGCTCTATCTGCCGCGGCTGTTCGTCTATCATGCCGATGCTGAGATCGGATCGGACAAGTCTGAGACCTTCAAGGTGATGGAGCGCCGGCTGCTGCGGGCCATCATCAATCCGGCGATGATGGTGGCATGGGTTCTCGGCCTGTGGCTGGCCTGGGAAGGCTTCGGGTTTTCCGGCGGCTGGCTCCACGCCAAGATCGCGGCGGTGGTCGCCCTTTCCGGCATTCATGGCTATCTGTCCGCTGCGGTGCGCAAGTTCGCGCAGGATCGCAACACCAAGCCGGCAAGGCATTGGCGCATCGTCAACGAGATCCCGACGGTGCTGATGATCGTCATCGTGATCCTGGTCATCGTCAAGCCGTTCTAGGCGGCTTCTGTCCGTTCCCGGATGGCTGCGCCGATTCCCGGCTTGCGGTGCGGCGGCATCGGGGTTAAGAGTCGTCTTCTTCCTCTCCGCATGGCGTCATGTATTTCTGCCTCCCGGCAGACCTTCCCCGCAGACATCGCCGCCGCGCGCCTTCATCTTTTTCTACCTATTCCAGAGTCCGCACGATGCAGGAAATGAAACTTCAGGAACTGAAGAGCAAGGGTCCGACCGAGCTGATCGCCTTCGCCGAATCGCTCGAGGTCGAGAACGCCAGCGTGATGCGCAAGCAGGAGCTGATGTTCGCGATCCTGAAGAAGCTGGCGGCGCAGGACATCGAGATCATCGGCGAAGGCGTCGTCGAGGTGCTGCAGGACGGCTTCGGCTTCCTGCGCTCGGCCAACGCCAATTACCTGCCCGGTCCTGACGACATCTACATCTCGCCGTCGCAGCTGCGCCGCTTCTCGCTGAAGACCGGCGACACGGTCGAGGGGCCGATCCGCAGCCCCAAGGAGGGCGAGCGCTATTTCGCGCTGCTCAAGGTCAACACGATCAATTTCGACGATCCGGAGAAGATCCGCCACAAGATCCATTTCGACAATCTGACGCCGCTCTATCCCAATGAAAGGCTGCGGATGGAGACCGACAACCCGACCGGCAAGGACCTGTCGGCCCGGGTGATCGACCTGGTGGCGCCGCTGGGCAAGGGCCAGCGCGGGTTGATCGTGGCGCCGCCGCGCACCGGTAAGACGGTTCTGCTGCAGAACATCGCCCATTCGATCGCCACCAACCATCCGGAAGCCTATCTGATCGTACTTCTGATCGACGAGCGGCCGGAGGAAGTGACCGACATGCAGCGTTCGGTCAAGGGCGAAGTGGTGTCGTCGACCTTCGACGAGCCGGCGGTGCGCCACGTCCAGGTCGCCGAGATGGTCATCGAGAAGGCCAAGCGTCTGGTCGAACACGGCCGCGACGTCGTCATCCTGCTCGATTCGATCACCCGGCTTGGCCGCGCCTACAACACCGTGGTTCCGTCTTCCGGCAAGGTGCTGACCGGCGGCGTCGACGCCAACGCCCTGCAGCGGCCGAAACGCTTCTTCGGCGCGGCGCGCAACATCGAGGAAGGCGGCTCGCTGACCATCATCGCCACGGCGCTGATCGACACCGGCAGCCGCATGGACGAGGTGATCTTCGAGGAGTTCAAGGGCACCGGCAATTCGGAGATCGTGCTCGACCGCAAGGTGGCGGACAAGCGCATCTTCCCGGCGATGGACATCCTGAAGTCCGGCACCCGCAAGGAAGACCTCCTGGTGCAGCGCCAGGACTTGCAGAAGATCTTCGTGCTGCGGCGGATCCTGGCGCCGATGGGCACCACCGACGCCATCGAGTTCCTGATCGACAAGCTGAAGCAGACCAAGACCAATTCGGACTTCTTCGATTCGATGAATACTTAGAGCAACGGGCATTCTGACGAATGCAGTTCCGTCGCTCTCGCTTTGTTTCTTGAGCCGCATTTATGCGACGTCAGACGTAACCGTCTGACTGCGAAATGCTCTAGGTCGATCCTGCCTGATTATCGGATCGAGCAACGCGCGCGTGCGGCAGTTCGATCTGCCGTTGAAACCCGAATGCAGCGGCGTCCGACAGGATGATCATCCTTCTGTCGAGCGCAGCAGTTTTTCAAGTTCGGCGCCGGTTCGCACCGGCGGCAGGCAGGTCTGGCCGATGCAGAGCCAGGCGCCCGGGCGATCTGTATTGATGACAGCACCATTCGGCAGATCGATCGATATGCCCGTTGCCTGAAGTTGCGTGAACAGGTCGGTTCGTGTGGGATCAGGAAACCGATTCGCTACCGAAACGAGAGATGATTCTCCGGCATCCACGACAACAAGTTTTTTTGCGCCTTCGGCGATCGCGGCAGCATGGATGATGCCGGATCGGCCATAGCGCTGGCTGGTGGTCCGGCCCAGCGCGGCATGGGCCACCGCGACGGCCCTTTCCTGCAGCGTATAGTCGCCGCTCAGCATTGCCAGCCGCGTCATTGCCTGGGTGATTCGCGCGGTGGCTGACGGCATCGCGTCGTCGACATCGCCGCGAATGCGCATCGGCAGATCGGTGGCGTCCGAGGCGGTGAAATAATAGCCAGTCCCGATTTCGTCACCATGCCAGCGATCGAGCGCTTCCATCCAGGTGCGCGCCTTGACGGTGTAGAAGGCCGGATCATCGCTTGCCTCGGCCAAGGCAATGGCGGCCTCGATCATGGCGGCATAATCGGATGACATGCAGGGGAAAAGGCGATCGTCTCCCAGGATCGAATGCGGCAATCGTCCCTCGACTTCCGATTCGGCAACGTAATGAAAGGCGGATCTGGCGAGGTTGATCCACTCCGGCTGCTGGAACTGACGGCCGGCTCGCGCCAGCGCTGCAATGGTCATGCCGTTCCAGTCGACCAGAACCTTGTCGTCGCGCGCGGGTGAAACCCGCCGATGGCGGATGTCGAGCAAAGCGGCCTTCATCGCCCGCATCTCAGGATCGGTGTCGCCGGCGCCGGCATCGCGCCTGCCGAGCCGGTTCAGGATCGGATCGCCTTCCCACTCCGAAGGCTTATTCAGCTGATAAAACTGCAAGAATCGTTCTGCACCGGTATCTCCCAAGGCTTGAACAAGTTGCTGCCGTGTCCAGAGATAGAAGCGTCCCTCCTCGCCTTCGCTGTCGGCGTCGAGGCTGGAAGCGAAACCGCCGCCGTTAACCAGAAGCTCGCGCGCCAGCCAGCTGATCGTTTCCTCGATTCGGAACCGAAACAGTTCGTCCCCGGATTGGGCATATGCCCATCCTGCCAGATCGATCAGCTGGGCATTGTCATAGAGCATCTTCTCGAAATGCGGCACCAGCCAGCGGGAATCTGTGGAATAGCGGCAGAGCCCGCCGCCGAGATGGTCATAGATGCCGCCGGCCAGCATCTTGCGCTGGCTGTCGACGAGCGCGGCGGCGCAATCTGCGGCTCCGTCCTGCAGCGAGGAAAGACGCAACAGATTCATTAGCGGTGCGTTCGGGAATTTCGGCGCGCCGCGCAATCCGCCTTCCTGGTCGTCGATCATCGACAGGATGGCTTGCGCGTGCTCGCGTCGGAGGGCGCTGATATCGCCGGTCGCGCCATCGGAAGCCGGAGCAAGCTGGATCGAGATATGACGCGTCAGAGCATCCGCTGCCCGGTCGAGTTCGGCGCGGCGATCCTGCCACGTTGCCGCAACCGCCTTGAGCACCTCGATGATGCCCGGCCGACCGTAGCGGGCATGACGGGGAAAATAGGTGCCTCCCCAGAACGGCTGGCCGTCGGGGGTCAGGAAAACCGTCATCGGCCAGCCGCCCTGCTCGCCCATCGCGGTCAGCGCGGCCATATAGATCTGATCAATATCGGGTCTTTCCTCGCGATCGACCTTGATGTTGACGAACAGGCGGTTCATGACCGTGGCGACTTCCGGATCGGCGAAGCTTTCATGCGCCATCACGTGGCACCAGTGGCAAGCTGCATAACCGACCGAAAGAAGTATCGGACGTTGCAATAGCTTGGCCTCGTCCAGCGCCGTCCGCGACCATTCCTGCCAGTGGACCGGATTGTCCGTATGCTGGCGCAGGTAAGGGCTTGTCGCTTGAGCGAGAAGGTTGACAGATGGGGTCGCGGCCATGGATCGAAGCACCTTGCGTCCTGCGGCCCCGGCAAGTGGATCGGAGCGGGTGAATTGAACGGCGGACATCTGTTTCAGGATAGCATCTTTGCCTTGTCGTCGGGTAGCCTTCCTTCGGGAGTGGCCGTGGTGCGCGTGTCTGGCCCGGGTGTATGCGCCGCATTGGAGGCGATAGCCGGAAGGGTGCCGCCCGCCCGATGCGCGACGCTTCTGTATCTGCGCGACAGCGCCGGTGACCTGATTGATCAGGGGCTGGTGCTGTTCTTTCCCCGCCCTGCAAGTTTCTCAGGCGAGGATTGCGCCGAGTTTCATGTCCATGGCGGCAAGGCGGTGGTTGAGGCACTCCTGCGCCGGCTGGGGGAGATGCCGGGTCTGCGTCATGCCGAGGCTGGAGAATTCACGCGTCGCGCGTTCCTGAACGGAAAGCTCGATCTGACAGGAGCGGAGGGCCTGGCGGATCTGATCGCAGCTGAAACCGAGGCTCAGCGCAGGCTCGCGCTCGACAATGCCCAGGGTGGTCAACGTGAGCTCTACGCGTCATGGCGGCAGCGCCTGCTGCATGCCCGCGCCATGATCGAAGCCGAGCTCGACTTTGCCGACGAGGCCGACGTTCCGGGTTCGGTTTCGCATCTGGTGCTGGCCGATCTGGCCGCGCTCGGGCATGAAATCGAAACGCATATCGACAGTTATCGTGCGGCGGAAATTATCCGCGATGGCTTCCGCGTGGTTCTGGTTGGAGCGCCCAATGCCGGAAAGTCCAGCCTGATCAATGCGCTGGCGCGCCGCGAAGTTGCAATTGTCACCGAGATTGCCGGAACCACGCGCGACCTGATCGAGACCAGCCTGAATATCGAGGGAATGAAGGTTATCGTCACTGACACGGCCGGCATTCGTGCCAGCGACGATACGGTCGAGCGGATTGGAGTGGAACGGGCGCTCGACGCGGCTGCGCACGCAGACCTCGTTCTCGAACTGATCGATGTGGCCACCCCGCAATCCGCCGCTCCGGTCGGCACGGACATCGAATCACCAGCGAGAATGCGTATAGCGACAAAGATCGACATTGGTGAACCAGACGATCGACAGTTCGACCAGCGGATTTCAACCATCACAGGCGAAGGCCTTGATCGCCTGATCACGGCAATTGCCGAGAAAGCGGGGCATGCCACGACGCGCAGTGGGCGCATAGCACCGACACGTATGCGTCAGATCGAGCTGTTGCGGCGGGCAAGATTGGAAATCCGTGCAGCGCTTGATCAGGCGGAGATGGAGCTTCAGGCCGAGCACCTGCGTTTCGTCGGGGATGCGCTAGGCCGGATCACCGGCGCGATCGACGTCGAGGAGGTTCTCGGCGTTATCTTTTCGCAATTCTGCATCGGCAAGTGACTCACGTGAAACATTGGCCGCGGCTCGAAGATTCACGTGAAACACCGACGGAGCTGCTGAGGCAGGTTTCACGTGAAACAGGCTTGACAGTATTTCACCCGGCGGACATTGGTTTGCCTCCACAGGCAGGATGAAATGACGCAAAGCTACGATGTTGTGGTGATAGGCGGCGGGCATGCCGGGTGCGAGGCGGCAGGCGCTGCGGCGCGCGCCGGCGCGCGCGTTGCGCTGGTAACCATGAAGCACGACAATATCGGTGTCATGTCGTGCAATCCCGCCATTGGTGGTCTTGGCAAGGGGCATCTTGTGCGCGAAATCGATGCGCTTGATGGCCTGATGGGCCGCGTCGCCGACGCCGCCGGCATCCAGTTTCGCCTGCTGAACCGTCGCAAGGGACCGGCAGTGCGTGGTCCGCGGACGCAGGCGGATCGCAAGCTCTATCGGCAGGCGATGCAGGTAGCGATTGCCGCCCAGGCAAATCTCGATGTCGTCGAGGGCGAGGTTGTCGATCTCGATATCCGCGATGGCAAGGTGGCTGGTGTAAAGCTGGTAGACGGCGGAACCTGCGCCTGCGACGCCGTTGTTCTTACCGCCGGCACCTTCCTGCGCGGTTTGATACATATCGGTGATCATCGTTTCCCCGCCGGGAGAATGAACGAACAGGCCAGCACCGGCCTGTCGGCGACGATGAACAGGCTGGGTTTCGCGCTCGGCCGGCTGAAGACCGGGACGCCGCCGCGCCTCGACGGACGCACCATCGACTGGCAATCGATCGATCGCCAGCTTGGCGATGAAACGCCGGTGCCGTTCTCGCTGCTGACCGACAGGATCAAGACGCCGCAAATCGCCTGCGGCATCACCCGCACGACAAGCAAGACGCACGACATCATTCGCGCCAATCTCGACAAATCGGCGGTTTATTCAGGTGCTATCGAAGGAACTGGGCCGCGCTATTGCCCGTCGATCGAGGACAAGATCGTCAAGTTCGGCGATCGAGACGGCCACCAGATTTTCCTTGAACCTGAAGGGCTTGACGACGACACCGTCTATCCGAACGGCATTTCGACATCGCTGCCTCGCGAAGTCCAGGAGGCGCTGGTCGCGACGATCCCGGGTCTGGAGAATGCCCGCATCCTGCAACCCGGCTATGCCATCGAATATGATCACATCGATCCGCGCGAGCTTGAGCATTCGCTGGAAACACGCCGGGTTCCGGGCCTGTTTCTGGCCGGGCAGATCAATGGCACGACCGGTTATGAGGAAGCCGCGGCGCAGGGGCTGGTTGCCGGGCTGAATGCCGCACGAAGAGTGGCAGGTCTTGACCCCGCGGTTTTCGATCGCGGCGACGCCTATATCGGCGTTCTGATCGACGATCTGGTTATGCGCGGGGTAAGCGAACCCTATCGCATGTTCACCTCGCGAGCCGAATTCCGGCTTTCCCTGCGCGCCGACAATGCAGATGAAAGGTTGACGCCGCGGGCGATCGAACTCGGTCTGGCCGGCCCGGAGCGAATCGAGCGTTTCGCGGCCCATGAGAGGGAGTTGGCAACTGTCCGCGAGCGGTTGCAATCGCTGGCGATGACGCCAAACGAGGCCGAACGGTTTGGGATCATGCTGAACAAGGACGGCCAGCGACGCAGCGCCTATGATATGCTTTCCTATCCCGACATTGATGTCGAGCGGCTGAAGTCGGTGTGGCCGGAGCTGTCGGAGGTGCGCACGGTCACGGCCGAGCGGATCGAGACTGAAGCGCGCTATGCCGTTTATCTCGACCGCCAACGCGCGGATGTGGCTATCCTGAAGCGGGAGGAGGCGCGCACGATCCCTTCCGGTCTTGATTTTTCCACAGTGCCTGGCTTGTCGAACGAGCTGAAGCAGAAGCTGGCCCGCCGCCGCCCGGCTTCGATTGCCGAAGCGGGGCGGATGGATGGAATGACGCCGGCGGCGTTGGCGATCATTCTCACCCGTATTCAGGAGGCGGAGAGCGTGCTGGCGCAGGGCGCGGCATGAGCGACCGGCTGTCGGAAATTCGTGACGTTGCCGGAATGGTTTCACGTGAAACCTTGGACCGGCTGAAAACCTTCGAAGCAGAGTTCCGCAAATGGTCGGCGCGCATCAACCTCGCAGCGCCCTCGACGCTTAACGCACTGTGGAGCCGTCATATCCTAGACAGTGCGCAATTGTTTTCCCTGAAGCCGCAGGCGAAGAGATGGCTCGATCTCGGTTCCGGTGGCGGCTTTCCCGGCGCGATCATCGCCATTTTGCTGATGGAACGGCCGGGCGGTCTGATCGAACTGATCGAAAGCAATCACAAGAAGGCTGCTTTCCTCAAATCGGTGCTCGGAGCCCTCGGCGCACCGGCCAGGGTCCATGTCTGCCGGATCGAGCAGGCTTCGCAGCAGGCGGACCAGCCTGAAATCGTCACGGCAAGGGCGCTGGCGCCGTTGCCGTTGCTGCTCGATCTTTCCCGGCCATGGCTGGAGCGCGGCGCGACCGGGCTTTTCCACAAGGGCCGGGAATACGCCGCTGAAATCGCGGAAAGCCGTGACGGCTGGCGTTTCGATCTGATAGAACATCGAAGCAGGATCGATCCGGCAGGGCGTGTTCTCGAACTGTCGAAACTGGCTCGGAACAGTCCGGCGGAACGATCCGATGAAACCATTCGGCAGGCCGACTCATGACCCCGCGGACCCGCATCATCACCATCGCCAACCAGAAAGGCGGCGTCGGCAAGACGACGACGGCCATCAACCTTGCCACCGCGCTCGCGGCGATCGGAGAGAAGGTGCTGATCGTCGACCTCGATCCGCAGGGCAATGCCTCGACCGGCCTCGGCATCGATCGCCAGGATCGCAAGATTTCGTCCTACGATCTGTTGACCGGCGAAGCCGGCGTCGCCGAAGCAGCGATGGCAACGGCAGTGCCGGGTCTTTTCGTCATCCCCTCGACGCTCGACCTGCTCGGCATCGAAATGGAGATCGCCTCGGCGCCCGATCGCGTGTTGCGGCTGCGCAACGCCTTGCGGCGCTCGGCTGCCGAAGGCATCGATTTCGGCTATGTCCTCATCGACTGCCCGCCTTCGCTCAACCTGCTGACGCTGAATTCCATGGCGGCGGCCGATTCGGTGCTGGTGCCGCTGCAATGCGAATTCTTCGCGCTGGAGGGCTTGAGTCAGCTTCTGCAAACGGTCGACCAGGTTCGCAACTCGATCAATCCCGATCTGACCATTCAGGGGATCGTGCTGACGATGTTCGACGGTCGCAACAATCTCGCCAATCAGGTGGTGGAGGACGTGCGCGCCCATATGGGCGACGCGGTCTACGAAACGGTCATTCCGCGCAATGTCCGGGTATCGGAAGCGCCGTCCTACGGAAAACCCGCAATACTCTACGATCTGAAATGCACCGGAAGCCAGGCCTATCTCCAGCTCGCCTCCGAGGTGATCCGGCGCGAGCGGCGGTTGCGCGCGGCATGACGCGATCCCTGAATAATTCGATACGGTAACGAAACGATGCGGACAGTCCGATGAACGAAGATCCCTCCAGAAAGCGCCTCGGGCGCGGCCTCGCTGCCCTGATCGGAGAGATCGACAAGCCGGCGCCGGCGGCAGGTGCCGCGCGCGTGGGTGCCGACGGCCGGGTCCCGATCGAGTTCGTCGGCCCGAATCCGCGCAATCCGCGCCGCAATTTCGCCGATGCCGAGCTGACCGATCTCGCGCAATCGATCCGGGAGCATGGCATCGTGCAGCCGGTGGTGGTGCGCCCGGCGCCGACGGGCAGCGGCCGCTACGAGATCATCGCCGGCGAGCGGCGCTGGCGCGCCGCGCAACGCGCGGGCCTGACCGAGCTTCCGATCATCATCCGCGATGTCGACGACCGCGTCGCGCTCGAACTGGCGATCATCGAAAACGTCCAGCGCGCCGATCTCAACCCGGTCGAGGAAGCGCTGGGCTATCAGCAACTGATCGACGAGCACAACTACACCCAGGCCGATCTCGGTCAGGTGATCGGCAAGAGCCGCAGCCACGTCGCCAACACGCTTCGGCTGTTGAAGCTGCCGGACGGCATTCGCGACATGCTGGTCGACGGGTCGCTGTCGGCCGGGCATGCACGGACGCTGGTGACGGCCGAAGATCCGGTCGGCCTCGCCCGGCGCATCGTCGACGACGGGCTTTCCGTGCGCCAGGCCGAGGCGCTGGCGCAGGAGCCGGTGCGCGCTGCCGCCGGCAACGCCGCTCGTCACGGTCAGCCGGTGCAGAAGGATGCCGATACGCTGGCGCTCGAAAAGGCGCTGTCGGATGCGACCGGGCTCAAGGTGTCGATCTCCCACGGCCAGAAGGGAGGCGAGATGAAGATCGCCTACCGGACACTGGAGCAGCTCGACGAGCTTTGCCGTCGTCTCGGATCATAACCCTGCAATAACAGGCAGGTAGCTCCAGGCGGCAGTTCTTACGCAATTCCGGACGCAAAACCGCTTCGCACTTTTGCTGGAATTGCTCTATTGCCCGGGCGTCGGCATTTTTCGGGGGAACGGCTCTATCTGCTGCCGCGCGCCGACTCGACCAGCAGCGCGATCAGCGCCTGCCGCGCGGTGGCGGTGGCGAGATCCGGGCGCTGGCGCGTCAGCAATATCGTCGCCTGAAGCCGTTCGAGCGCCCGCGCGATGGCGCTGCCGTTCCAGCGCTGCAGGCTGTCCTCGACAAGCCTGCGACGGGAAAAAAACACCGGCGGGCGGGCCGATGCCACCGCCGCGGCGGCCGGCTTTCCGCCTGCTTCCATCTCGCTGCGCATCGTCTGCAGCAGCTGGAACTGGCGCATGGCCGCGGCAAGAACCAGGAACGGGTTGATGCCGGAGGAAACCAGGCGCGAGAAGCTGGCATCGAAGGTTGCGGCATTGCCGGCCAGAACGGCGTCGACGGCATCGTCGACACCGACGCCGGAAACGTCGCCCGTCATGGCCCTGACGTCTTCGAGGCGAACCTCGCCAAGGCCGCGGCAGTAAAGCGCGAGCTTTTCCACCTCGCTGCGGGTGGCCAGCCGGTCGCCGCCAAGACTGGCCCTCAACGCCTGCCTTGCCTCCAGCCCGATCGAGAGCCTGTCGCGAACCAGGGTCTCGTCGATGATCGCGTCGATCGCCTTGCCTTCATCGACATAGCACGGCAGCGCCATCGCGGTCCTGCCGCCTTCGACCGTGTTGCGCAGACCGGCGCCTTTCTTCAATTCCCCGGCCTCGATGACGAGGATGCAATCGCGCGGCGGTGCTGCGACCAGCGCCTTGACCTCCTCGGCGAGCTGCTTGTGGGCGCCTGCGCCCCTGATCCAGATCAGGCGGCGCGGCGAGAACATCGGCACCGTTGCCGCCTCGTCGACGAGGCGGCCGGGCGTGCTTTCCAGCTCGGATGCATCGAGCCGCACGGATGAGAACGGGTCGGCCGGATCGAGACCGGCGCGGGCGACGAAGGTCCCGGCCCGCTCGGCGACGAGACCACGGTCGGGCCCGTAGAGCAGCACGATCGAAATGTCGGGGTCCGGCTTGCGCAGCCAGGAATCGACTTCATGCGCCTTTTTCTGTGCCATTGCCTCGGATGACCGGTTCCAATCAAAGCCCTGTATGCATGGCCAAGGCGGCGGTCGCTCCCGATCCCGCCATCGGCCGGCGGGTTCGAGCCTCGACCTCTACCGAGCCGGGACTACGCCTCATGCCGGATGCGGTTTCTAGCACAGGATGCCAGCAAGGACAGCCCGCGGAATCCGGTTCGTCGGAACCATGCGCCGAGTCACGACGTTAACCGCCACATCTTGGATGTTCCACGGAGAAGAAAGATGGCAGACCCGAACACTTCCGACCGTCGACCGCTCGATCATCGTCCCGAGTCCGACCGGGGCCTGGAGCCGCCGCTCGATCCCGCCCTGAATCCCGCATGGGACCCGGCGGTGCAACACGCCAACGATCCCCTCCTTGCCGACAGGCCGGCATCGACGGGTGGTCGCGGCGGGTTGATTGCCGCCGGAATCATTGCCGCGCTGCTGGTGATCGCGGTCATCGCATTCAGTTCCGGCACAGTGACCGATCCGGGCACCACGGCGGTCATTCCCGACCAGACGGAACCGGCGACGCCCCTGACGCCGACGCCCGCAGCGCCCGAAACAGCGCCGATGCAGCCGTCGCCGACCCAGCCTTCAACGGGTGCGCCGGCCAATCAGTAAAGTTCGGCCCGCCGGCTGATCCCCAGGCGAGAATCCCGGCCATAGGGACCGACCGGCAAGACCGAAAAAGAAAAGGGCAGGTTGTTGCAGCCTGCCCCTTTTCTTTGGACCCTACCCTGCCTTTTCCTTCGTGGTCGTGGCATCGGCTGGGGTAGAGACAGGCGCCTGGACAGGGGCCTTGACGCTGGCGACCGTCCCCTTGTCGACCGACGCGGTGGTGTCGCGCTTCATCGGACAGGCAGAGGCTGCCGAGAGTGAAAGTCCAAGCGCGGCGGCTACGGCAAGAAATGTCTTCATGCGGGTCTCCCTGGCTTGTCTTGGTGTTGGTTGGCTGTGTCGCAGCAGCGAGGCTAGCAGCTGCGTTGGGTCCGACAAAATCACGTTTGCCGTGAAACGGGGCGCGGGAAGGGCAACGGGCAGGCCAATAGGCGCGGAACCATCGGGGAAGTTTCGCATTTTTCCTGTGTCAGGCAACATTTCGCAGGAGAAAGACATGGACGAAACGGGCATCGGCTGGATCGCGGCCATCGTCATCGGCGGTCTCGCCGGCTGGATCGCATCCAATTTCATGAACAGCAACACCGGCGTTCTCGCCAACATCATCCTTGGCATCGTCGGGGCGGCGGTCGCGAGCTTCCTGCTCGGTCTGCTCGGCGTCTCCTTCGGCGGGTGGCTCGGCTATCTGGTCGCCGGCTTCGTCGGCGCGTGCATACTCATTGCCGGAGCGCGCGCGATCAGAAGCTGAGGCCGCGATAAACGCTTCAAATGGGAGGCTACCGGATCGAAACGATCCGGTAGCCTTTTTTGCGCAGGAGCTCGATCACGCCTTCGTCGCCGGGCAGATGCAGCGCGCCGATGGCAATGAAGGCGCCGCCCGTCTCGACGAACGGCACGGCGCGTTCGGCCATGGTGTGGTTCCGGGCCGTGACCATGGTTTCCTCGAAAGCCGAGAAGCCGGCAAGGTCGACATCCTCTCCGGCCGGCATCGCGGCGCGAAAGAACGGCCAGAACATTCCGGTGTCCTCGGCGAGGTAAAGCGCGATCATCGTCTCGATCACGTCATCGATCGCATCGCCCAGCTTCAGTGTGTCGATGAGGCCGCGAATATGGAACTCCATCGGCAGCGATGCCATCGCCCCGAGCTGGTCGCTG
Organism: Aquamicrobium sp.; assembly: GCA_047637695.1. Lineage (GTDB taxonomy): Bacteria > Pseudomonadota > Alphaproteobacteria > Rhizobiales > Rhizobiaceae > Aerobium. Next base: position 22,041 of record JBLJBS010000232.1, read on the forward strand.
ATCGTTTCCAGGCCGCCGAGCGCCTTGCCGGCGGCCTGGCCATCCGTGGCCAGCAGCACGTCGAGCACCGGAGCCCCGGCTTTCTTGCGCGCCAGTTCGCAGGCCGGCAACGCCACCATGGCCGAGATCATCCATGGCTTCATCCGGGCGACGCTTCCCGCCGGAATGCCGCGCTCGCTCAGCGCCGCCTCGACCGAAGCGCGCTCCGCTTCCGGCACCAGCGACATCAGCGTCGTGCCGTCGGTGAACATGGTGAGCTCCGGATTGGCCAGCATCGCCGTCATCATCTTCGCCGGATCGAGCACCTCTGTGGTCTCGATCACCACGGTCGAGGACGCCTCGAACGCTTCGCGTGCCTTCTCGCCCAGCGAGACCACCCGTGGGTCTGCCATATGCATGGTGCCGAACAGCCAGGATGGCTCGACCCCGTCCTTTTCGATCTGCCACAACAGTCCGTTGCCGTTGAGGACGCCGGTCGCCTCGGCGCGGATTTCGGCAAGCCTGCCGGGATCGTCGCGTTCGAGCGCGGCGAGGAAATTCTGTCCGGTACAGACGATCTGCGCGCTTGCCGCGCGCGCCTGGGTGACGGAAAGGACCAGCGTGGCGAGAAAGACGATGAGGAACAGGGTGTTGAGCGCGGCCAGCCCTCTAAGGACAAGGACGGTGGCGTGGCTGGAAGGAGCGGAGACATCTGCGTTCATCCGCCCAACCTAGAGGGCAAGTGCGGCCAAACCGTTAAGCGCGGATGTCAAATCCACGGCGAGGCGCCGTCTATGTCCGCTCGCCCGGAAAGGTGTGTCAGGCGCGGGGATGCGCGGCGTCGTAGATGTCGAGGAGCCGCGCGGTGTCGACACCGGTGTAGATCTGTGTGGTGGAAAGGCTGGCGTGGCCGAGAAGTTCCTGAATGGTGCGCAGGTCGCCGCCGCCGGCGAGCAGGTGGGTGGCGAAGGAATGGCGCAGCGCGTGCGGCGTGGCACTGTCGGGCAGGCCGAATGCGGCGCGCAGCCTGACCATTTCGCGCTGGATGATCTCGGGCCGGAGCGGCCCGCCCCGCGCGCCGCGAAACAGCGGCGCCTCGGTGGCGAGGTGATAGGGGCAGAGCCGGCGATACTCGGCCACGGCACGACGGGCCACGGGAAGCACGGGCGCCAGCCGCGTCTTGCCGCCCTTGCCGGTCACCCGCAGCATGGTTTCGCCGTCATTGTCGAGGTCGCCTCCCCGCAGCGCTAGCGCCTCGGAAATGCGCAGGCCGCAGCCGTAAAGCAAGGTCAGCACGGCGGCGTTGCGCGCCGCGATCCACGGTTCTTCGGCCAGCTGGCCGTCTGCCGAGACGACCTTGCGCGCATCACCTGCCGTCAACGGCCTCGGCAGCGATTTCGGCTGCCTTGGCGCGCGCATCGCCGCGGCGCCGGCGGCGTTGACCAGACCGCGCCGCTCCAGGAAACGCAGGAGCGAGCGGATGCCGGCCAGACCGCGTCCGAGCGAGCGGGCGCCGGCGCCGTCCTTGCGCCGCTGGGCAAGGAAGGCGCGCAGATCGACGGGCTTCAGCGTCGCGATGTCGCCGATGTCGGGTGCGCCGCCATTGTGGCCGGTCATGAATTGCAGGAACTGGCGGGTGTCGCGCTCGTAAGCTTCCACGGTCAGCGGCGACAGCCGCCGCTCGCGCTCCAGCGCGGCCAGCCATTTGGTTCGGGCCTGCTGCAAGCCGGGTCCGGCGGAAACGAGGAACTGTTCCATGCCGCCATTGTGCCGGATCGTGGTTAGCGGGAGGTGAAACCCTCTTCGTTTCCGAAAGCCAGCCAAACGGCCGAAGGCCGCAAGCCCGACCGGGCGTCGGGGCTCGTGGCCCGCCCCCGCCTAGCGCCAGCCGCCGGCAGGCGGCGGTGCCGCCCGTGAGCGTAAACATTGAATCCCGCGCGCCGCGCCGCTAGAGACAGGCAATGACAAAACTCGACAATCCGGTCCAGATGGCGACCATCGGCGCGGCGCATGGCGTGCGCGGCGAGGTGCGGGTGAAAACCTTTACCGGCGATCCGCTGGCGCTCGGCGATTACGGCCCGCTGCGCGATGGCGAAGGACGCCGCTACACGGTGGCGGCGTTGCGCCCGGCCAAGGATGTGCTGGTCGTCCGGTTTCGCGAGATAACCTCCCGCGAGGCGGCGGAGGCGGCGACCGGCACCGCGTTGTTCATCGACCGCTCCGCCCTGCCCGACGATCTCGAGGAAGACGAGTTCTACCATGCCGACCTGATCGGCCTTGCCGTGCGCGACGAGACGGGTGGCGATATCGGCCGGGTTGCGGCAATGCAGAATTTCGGCGGCGGCGATATCGTCGAGATTGCGCTTGCCGGCGGCAGGACGGCGATGGTGCCGTTCACGCTTGCCGCTATCCCCGAGATTTCGCTGGCGCAAGGCTTCATCCGCGTCGACACGGCCGCGGCGGGGCTCGCCGAGACGGATGAAGCCAAAGACGGCGAAGAGGACGGGGCATGAGCTTCCGCGCCACGGTGCTGACGCTCTATCCGGAGATGTTTCCGGGCAGTCTCGGCCATTCGCTGGCCGGCAAGGCGCTGGAGGCCGGAACGTGGTCGCTGGAGGCGGTACAGATCCGAAACTTCGCGATCGATAGGCACCGCACGGTCGACGACACGCCGGCCGGCGGCGGCGCCGGCATGGTGATGCGGGCGGACGTGCTGGCAAGCGCCCTCGACCATGCTGCGCCACAGGGCGACGAGCGGCCGAAATTGCTGATGAGCCCGCGCGGGTCGCCGCTCACCCAGGGGCGCGTGCGCGAACTGGCCGCCGGGCCGGGCGCGGTGATCCTGTGCGGCCGGTTCGAGGGCGTCGACCAGCGGCTGATCGAAGGCCGCGCATTGGAGGAGGTCTCCGTCGGCGACTACATTCTGTCGGGAGGCGAGCCGGCGGCGCTCACGCTGCTCGATGCGGTGGTGCGGCTTCTTCCCGGCGTCATGGGCAACGAGGCTTCGGGCGAGGACGAGAGCTTCGAGGGCGGTCTGCTCGAACACCCGCATTACACCCGGCCGCAGCTGTTCGAGGGCCGCGCCATCCCCGAGGTGCTGGTTTCCGGCAACCATGCAAGAATCGCGGCCTGGCGGCGCGCCGAGGCCGAGAATCTGACGCGCGAAAGGCGGCCCGATCTGTGGCGGGCGCATGAAAGCCATGGTGGAGGCAAGACATGATACGTCTGCTTCGCGCCGAGAACGCCGCGCTGGCGATCCTGGCCATCGGTCTCTACTGGCAAAGCGGCGCGAGCTGGTGGCTGTTCGCCGCGCTGATCCTCGTGCCCGATATTTCCTTCCTCGGATATCTGGGCGGACCGAAAACCGGGGCGACCGTCTACAATGCCGCCCATAGCTGGATCGGCCCCATCCTTGCCGGCGTGGCCGGCTGGCTTGCGCAGGAGCCGCTCGCCGTCACGATCGCCCTTGTCTGGGCCGCCCATATCGGTATCGACCGGGCATTGGGCTACGGTCTCAAGCACGAAAGCGGCTTTGCGGACACCCATCTCGGCCGGATCGGCAGGGATCGCTAGCGCTTCGCGCAAGGTGCGGCGATTCCCGGTGGTTGATTCTTTGCCGCAAATTGTGTATCGCCGCGCCAGTTCCGGACAAAACCGGACATCCGCCAACCAAAGAATGGTGAAACCGTCCCTGCCTTCACGGGCATAGCCGCGCGGCCGAGGCTGCTGGCGGCAAGCGCCGGACGCTCTGACCGTTTGAGAAGAACCAAGGATCACGACGATGGTCGACATCATTCGCCAGCTTGAGGCCGAACAGGCCGCCAAGATCGAAGAAAAGCGCAAGCTCCCCGAATTCCAGCCCGGCGATACGGTGCGCGTCAATGTGCGCATCACCGAAGGCAGCCGCACCCGCGTGCAGGCCTATGAAGGCGTCTGCATCGCCCGCTCCGGCGCCGGCTTCCAGGAGAACTTCACCGTCCGCAAGATTTCCTACGGCGAGGGCGTGGAGCGCGTGTTCCCGGTCTACTCGCCGCTGGTCGAGGGCGTCGAGGTCATCCGCCGCGGCAAGGTGCGCCGTGCCAAGCTCTATTATCTGCGCGATCGCCGCGGCAAGTCGGCCCGCATCTCGGAGAATACCGGCGTACGCGCCCGCAAGCTGAACGACGAGGAGCGCGAGGCGCTGAACGCCGAGAAGGCGCGGATCGAGGCCGAGAAGGTCGCCGCCGCGCAGGCGCTGGCAGCTGAAAAGGCCGCCGCCGAGGCTGCCGAGAAGGCAGCGGCCGCGGAAGCGCCGGCTGAATAAGGCATCGGTGCGGAAGAATATTGAAAATGGCGGCTTCGGCCGCCATTTTCATATGAGCCGGCCAAGCAGAAGCCGCGATTGTCGCGGCCGCGAAAGGCTGGTATGAGCGGGACATGGAAGAACTTTTCGGACATCCGGGCTACACGCGCTTCGTCCTTCAGGACGTCAAGCGTCTGCCTGCCCGTTTCTTCGCCCGCCTTTCCGGCGCGCGATTTGCCCGAACGGCGTAAGCGCCCGCCGGCCCCTTCCGGCTTGTTTCTCCGGCCCTGATCTCCACGGGCTTTTCCCATATCGACGGATCGACGCAAAATGACCGCACCGCGCACTCTCTACGACAAGATTTTCGACGACCACGTCGTCGACAGGCAGGAGGACGGTACCTGCCTGCTCTATATCGACCGCCATCTCGTTCACGAGGTTACCAGCCCGCAGGCGTTCGAGGGTCTGCGCATGGCCGGCCGCAAGGTGCGCCAACCGGAAAAGACGCTTGCCGTCGTCGACCACAACGTGCCGACCTCGCCGGATCGCCGCTTCGGCATCAAGAACGAGGAAAGCCGCATCCAGGTCGAGGCGCTGGCGA
>JBLJBS010000233.1:0-6595 GCA_047637695.1 Aquamicrobium sp.
ACGGTTCCGATGTCGGTGACGATGCCGGTGAACATCAGTGCGCCCTCACATATTCGTTGTAGCGATCGTCGCCGAAGCGGGCTTCGCGAACGGGATTGAAGCCGGGAGGAACGGTCTGCGCCGTCACCGGCGCGGCGATGCCGCCTTCGCCGATTGCCGCCGGCCCGGTGAAAAGCGCGATGCGGTCGACCAGCCCCTCATCGAGAAACTGGCGGGCGGTCTCGGCGCCGCCTTCGACCATCAGCGTCATCATGCCCTGCGCGCCGAGGTCCTCGAGCAGTTCCGGCAGGGCGATGCGCCCTTCATGGAGGTCGACCGAGAGGAAGCCGGCGCCGAGCCGGGCGAGCGCCGCGCGCTCCGTCTCGTCAGCTGTGATCGAGGAGGCAAGCAAAAGCGGCACCTGCCGCGCGCCGCGCGTCAGCTTCGACGCGGGAGGCAGGCGCAGGTTCGCGTCGAGCACGATGCGTGCCGGCGAGCGGGCTTCGAGGCCCGGCAGGCGGCAGGTCAGTTCCGGATCATCGGCAAGCGCCGTGCCGATGCCGACGAGGATGGCGCTCGATTCGGCCCGCATCATGTGCACCTGCCGGCGCGAGATCGCGCCGGTGATCGCGACCTGGCCCTCGCCCTGCTCATGGCCCCGTCGGCCGATCATGCCGTCGGACGAGGCGGCGAGCTTCAGCGTCACTTCCGGGCGCTTCAGCCTTGCGCGGGTGAGATAGCCGGCAAGCTGGTCGCCGGCGGCCTGCGCCAGCACGCCCTCGACCACCTCGATGCCGGCATCGCGCAATATGGCGTAGCCCCGGCCGGAGACGCGCGGATCGGGGTCGCTGGCCGCGCCGACGACGCGCGCAACGCCAGCCGCGACCAGCGCATTGGCGCAGGGCGGGGTGCGGCCGTGATGGGCGCAGGGTTCAAGCGTGACATAGGCGGTGGCGCCGCGCGCAAGCGCGCCGGCCTCGGCCAGCGCCTGCGGCTCGGCATGCGGACGCCCGCCGATGGCGGTGACGCCGCGGCCGACGATGGCGCCATCCCGGACGATCAGCGTTGCGACGGACGGATTGGTGGCGGTCAGGCCGAGATTGCGCCGCGACAGGCGGATGGCGGCAGCCATGAAGCGCTCATCTGTCGCGGCCATTCGCGCCTACTCCTCGTCCTGATCGCTCCGCAATTCGCCGAGCACGTCGTGGAAATCCTTGGCCTCGCGGAAATTGCGGTAGACCGAGGCGAAGCGCACATAGGCGACGTCGTCGATCGACTTCAGGGCTTCCATGACGAGACGGCCGATCTCGTCGGCCATCACCTCGGTCTCGCCCGTGCTTTCCAGCTGGCGGGCGATGCCCGAGGCGGCGCGTTCGATCCGCTCGGGCTCGACATTGCGCTTCCTGACAGCGATTTCCATCGAGCGCAGCAGCTTGTCGCGATCGAACGGCACCTTGCGGCCCGAGCGCTTGACCACGACGAGGTCTCGCAGCTGGACACGCTCGAAGGTGGTGAAGCGGCCGCCGCAATCCGGGCAGACGCGGCGGCGGCGGATCGCCGCCCCGTCTTCGGCGGGGCGGGAATCCTTGACCTGCGTGTCTTCGGACTGACAAAACGGACAGCGCATCGCAACCCCTCCGGCGAATGAAACCCTCGCCGGATGCTTAACCCATCAGCCGAGATAGGGGTAGAGCGGGAAACGGCCGCACATTTTCTCGACCCTGCCCCGCACGGCGGCCTCGACGGCGGCGTTGCCCTCGTCGGAATTGGCCACCTTCAGCCCGTCGAGCACTTCCGCGATCAGCTGGCCGATCTCGGCGAATTCGGCGGTGCCGAAGCCGCGCGTGGTGCCGGCCGGCGTGCCGAGACGGACGCCCGAGGTGACGAAGGGCTTTTCGGGATCGAAGGGAATGCCGTTCTTGTTGCAGGTGATGTTGGCCCGGCCGAGCGCGGCCTCGGCACGCTTGCCGGTGGCGTTCTTCGGGCGCAGATCGACCAGCATCAGGTGGTTGTCGGTGCCACCGGAGACGATGTCGAGGCCGGTTTTCTGGAGGCTGGCCGCCAGCGTGCAGGCATTCTCGACCACATTGGCGGCATAGGTGCGGAACTCCGGCTGAAGCGCCTCGCCCAGCGCCACCGCCTTGGCGGCGACGACATGCATCAGCGGGCCGCCCTGAAGGCCGGGGAACACCGCCGAGTTGATCTTCTTGGCGATGTCCTCGTCATTGGTAAGGATCATGCCGCCGCGCGGGCCGCGCAGCGACTTGTGCGTCGTGGTGGTGGTGACATGGGCATGCGGCACCGGTGAGGGGTGGACGCCACCGGCGACGAGGCCGGCAATGTGGGCCATGTCGACCATCAGGTAAGCGCCGACCGCATCGGCGATCTCGCGGAACCGCTTCCAGTCCCAGACGCGCGAATAGGCGGTGCCGCCGGCGAGAATGAGCTTCGGCCTGGTTTCGTGAGCCTTCTTCTCGATCTCGTCCATGTCGAGCAGGTTGTCGTCGCGGCGCACGCCGTAGGAGACGACGTTAAACCACTTGCCGCTCATGTTGACCGGCGAGCCATGGGTCAGGTGCCCGCCCGAATTCAGATCGAGCCCCATGAAGGTGTCGCCCGGCTGGAGAAGGGCAAGGAACACCGCCTGATTCATCTGGCTGCCGGAATTCGGCTGGACATTGGCGAAGGCGGCGCCGAACAGCTGCTTGGCGCGCTCGATCGCCAGTTCCTCGACGATGTCAACATACTGGCAACCGCCATAATAGCGCTTGCCGGGATAACCTTCCGCATATTTGTTGGTCAGCACGGTGCCCTGCGCTTCAAGCACGGCGCGGCTGACGATGTTTTCCGAGGCGATAAGCTCGATCTCGTCGCGCTGACGACCAAGTTCCTTGCGCACGGCGCTGAAGATCTCGGGGTCGCGCTCTTCGAGCGGCTGCGAAAAGAAAGCGGGGACGGCGGGCGTCGCGCCGGTTTCAGAAGCCATGGCATCATTCCTTAGGTCGGCATGGGAAGGTGGTAAGGACGAGGGGCGCATAACACATATGGCGCATGCCTTCCACGCCCGGTCAGGAATTTTCGGTCACTGGCCCATGGCGGCGCGGATCGCCCGCAAAAGCAGCAAGGCCGCCCATGGGCGGCCTTGGGCGGCCTTGTCAGAACCGGCGTTCCGCCAACAGGCTTCAAAGCGTCGAAAGCTGAAGCTCGTCCACGCCGTCACGGCCATAGATGTCGTCGCGGAAATGCGCGACGCCGTCGCCGGTGGCCCAGGCGGAAATATAGGTGAAATAGACCGGGACCGGATTGGCGACCGGAATCTTGACGTCGGAATCGGTCTGGATGGTCTGCTCGATCTGGCGGCGGTCCCAGCCCGGCGTTTCCCGAAGAATCCAGGTGACGAGGTCACGCACGTTCTGCACGCGTACGCAGCCGGACGAATCGAAGCGCATCAGGTTGTTGAACAGGCTCTGCTGCGGCGTGTCGTGCATGTAGACGGCATGCGGATTGTGGAAATTGATCTTGATCGTGGCCATGGCGTTGATGCGGCCCGGCTCCTGGCGGAAGCGCAGCTTGGCCGCCTCCTCCGTCGACCAGTCGATGGTCATCGGGTCGACCTCGCCATTGGGGCCGAAGATGCGGATGTTGTTCTCGGTCAGGTAGTTCGGGTTCTTGCGCATCAGCGGGATGATGTCGCGGCGCACGATGGATTCGGGCGCGTTCCAGTAGGGATTGATGTTGATCTCGTGGATCTTGGAATTGAGGATCGGCGTCTGGCGGTCGATCTTGCCGACGATGGCCGTGTGGCGCGAGACGACGCGGCCGCCCTCCACCGCCTCGATCTGGGCGGCGGGGATGTTGACCATGACGTAGCGGTCGCCGAGGAAGCCCGACATCGAGCGCAGGCGCACGAGGTTGGTCTCGAGCTGGCCGAGCCGCACCGGCGCGGAAACGTTCATCGCCGCATAGGTGTACTTGCCGGCGACGCCGTCGGCCGGGATGCCGTGGCGGGTCTGGAAGCGCTTCAGCGCGGCGTCGACATAGGTGTCGAAGGACGGCGAGATGCCGGCGCGCTCGGAAAGGTCGCCCGACAGCATCAGCCGCGTGCGCATCACCTCGACGTCGCGGTCGGAGACGCCGAGACGCAGCGCCTTGGTCGCGGGCACCATCGGCCAGCCGCCGCGGGCGACGATGTCCGAATACTGGGCGAGCGTGCGCTCGATATGCGAGACCGTCTCGGGGCTGAACACCGGCGAGGTCGAAACCACCCTGCCCGCCTGGGCCGAGGCACGGGCGTCGAACTGGTCGTCCCAGCTTCCGCGCTGGCTCGACGCAAGAATTTCGTCGATCGCGTTCTGAGCGCTGGCAGTCCGCGACAGGGCCGTCGCGGCGAGCGCGCCGGCGCCGGAAAGGAAGATGCGACGCGAAGTCTTCATGCCTGGTCCCGATTCCCGTTTGGTCCGCTTCGGCGACAGCCGCCAAGCCGATGCCAGCTTTATGACGGGCTTAACGTTAACAATCGCCCAACATGGCTGGCGCAAGCCCACCATCGCTTAAGGCAGATGATAGTTCTGCGCTCTCATCTCAATATGGCAGCATCGTGGCCAATGCACGGCACGATGGCGTGAACGGGGCCGCTCAAGACCGGCTGGCCTGTCCCCGGCTGGCATGTTCGTTGCCATGCGCCAACGCGGATCAGCCGCAGGAGAAGGGCTCTCCTGCGGCATATCCGGGTTCAGGCGGCCCGAACATCGCGTTACGGGTCACATGCGATAGGCGATGGTGTCGTTCCAGAAGCGGTCGAGACGCTGGAGCGCGCGGTTCATCTGCTGGAACTCATCGGAATTGATGCCGCCGACCTGCTCGATCGAGCCGATGTGGCGATCGTAGAGCTTGGCGACCACATCGGCCACTTCGCTACCCTTCGGGGTCAGGCTGATGCGGACCGAGCGACGATCGACACGCGAGCGCTGATGATTGATGAAGTCGAGATCGACCAGCTTCTTCAGATTGTAGGACACGTTTGAGCCGAGATAATAGCCGCGCGAGCGCAGTTCGCCGGCGGTCAGTTCGGCCGAACCGATATTGAACAGCAGCAGCGCCTGGATCGCATTGATGTCGGAACGGCCGGCACGGTCGAACTCGTCCTTGATGACATCGAGCAGGCGGCGGTGCAGCCGCTCGACGAGCTGGAGGGATTCAAGATAGAGGGAGCGGATCGCATCCTTGCGATCGCCGTCGATATTGGCAGCGGGCTTCGCCGCCTGTCGCGAAGTCGTCATGGTCTGGCCTCTCGTTTAACGCCCGGTGATCTTGTTTTCTCTCACCTTGGCCCGACCCTATCGAATGCACATAAAATTCGACTTAAACCGCAGGCTTAACAAGGGCTTACCAAGGCCCCACCTGCTTTCAGGCTGAAAAATCGGTTAATCGGCCTGTCGGCGCCTGCGCAGGAAGAAGGCGGCGCGGTAGCCGCAATAGACGACCGCGACGGCGACATGCAGGACGATCAGCAACTGCCGAGGCCCGAACAGTTCGGGGAACCCGGCATGCATGACAACCTCTATGGCGGCGCACAGGAACCAGATCACCGCGCCCCAGGACGAGATCATCCACAACCCGCTGGCCGCGAAAGGATAGAGCACCGCGAGCGTGACCGAGGCGACCTGCCAGTGAACCGGCATCAGGTCGAAACGCCATCCGGCGGCGGCGTCGATGCCGATCAGCCGCGACCAGTAGACGAGGCCGAACAACATGCCCATGGCGGCCACCGCGCGATGGAGCCAGCGCCACGAAAGGTCCAGCGTCGTGACGTGAAGCGCCACACTGTCGATGCCGCGATACATGAAGGGCTGATGCTCCCGATTGTCCGATTCACCGGGATACAATAGGGGCAAGCCCGGCTTTCCGCCAAGCCAGGCCGCTCATCGGGGTTGGTGACGGGCATTTGCGCGTGGTAGAAGCCTGCCGACCTTCTGAAGACGCGCGAAGAGATACCGCATGAACAGACACAGCCCTTCCCGCCCGGCCCTGCCGCGCAGCATCGACGAGATCACCGCCTCGCGGCGGCTGCGGCGGATGCGCAAGGCCGACTGGTCGCGCCGTCTGGTGCGGGAGAACCATCTTTCGGTCGACGACCTGATCTGGCCGATCTTCCTCGCGGAGGGCGAGAACCTGCGCGAGGAGATTCCGGCCATGCCCGGCGTGTTCCGTCTCTCGGTCGATCTCGCGGTCAGGGAAGCCGAGCGCGCGGCCAAGCTCGGCATTCCCGCGCTGGCGACCTTCCCCAAGGTCAGGCTTTCGCTGCGCGACCGCACCGGCTCCGAAATCCTCAACCCGGACAATCTGATCAATCGCGGCACGCGGGCGATCAAGGCGGCGGTGCCGGAACTCGGCATCATCACCGACGGCGCGCTCGATCCCTTCACCGATCACGGCCATGACGGTATCCTCGCCGACGGCATCGTCGTCAACGACGAGACGGTCGAGACCGTCGCGGCCGGGGCAGTGCTCCAGGCGGCTGCCGGCGCCGACATCATCGCGCCGTCCGACATGATGGATGGCCGCATCGGCGCGATCCGCGACGCGCTCGACGCCGCCGGCTTCCAGGACGTGGCGA
>JBLJBS010000234.1:0-10814 GCA_047637695.1 Aquamicrobium sp.
GAACCAGGACTAACGGAGTCAGAGTCCGTGGGTCTACCGTTAACCTATTCCCCAAAACCGCATGCAGGCTCAGGGCCTATCATGAGCGGGAAAGGTGCATCGCACCTGCTGCACGGCCTCGACCGGAGGCCATGTCCCGTTTGGTGGCCGCCTTTTAGCATATTCGCGACGTCGATCAAGACCCTGTCTGCATTCGCCACCGAAGAATGGCTTCGGGCCTGCTGCGATCGCCTTGGCCAATTGCAAGGCGTTTCGTCCTGGCCCGGCTGCCGCACCACGGGCGCTTTCCCGAGATATCCCGGGAATTGAGATCGACGCTATTCGATGTATTTGATGACCTTGCCCATTCTTCCTCCTTCCCGCGGCCGGAAATATACGAGGATAAGGAAGAATATCGCCGCGAGCCAAAGGCTTAAGACGAAGAAAGCGATTGCCGTTGCGAACGATTCCATATTCTGCCCCACGATGCGGTCCCCGACCATGGAAATTAGATGACGAACAACAGCCGGTCACCCCTCACATGAGGAGGGAGGCCGTCGATCGCAGACCAATCGTCAATTCGAGACAAAACACTGATCGAAAAAGGATAATCCGCCAAAGGTCTCCGGGAACGGGAGCTTCAAATCGAGGATTGCCGGCAGAAGGCCGGTTCCGGCCTCATCATTCGCGCATCTTTGGAATCGTCCTTTTCTTCAATGACGATCTGATGCAGAAATTGGACTCGCCGTCAGAGGCACATCGCGGGGCGAAGCAAGAACATGCCGTTGCTGACAGAACTTTCTGATGTGATCGGAAACATCTACTCTTCCGTCACCGAGCCCGATTTGCTTCCGCAAACCTATGACGAGATCGCCCGTTTGTTGGGCGGCGTGGGAGCCGTGGTAATTCCGGTCGAACCCAACCCCGAATTCCCGCCTTATGTCTCCGGCAACCTCGTCGAGGCGATGAAGGAATATGACAAGGTCTGGTGGTCGCGCGATCCCGGCGTCATCGCGGCACGCGAGCTCGGAAATCCGCTCGGCGTCTTCGCGACGGAAGATATCGTCGATGCCGAGACGATGGCCAACGATCCACATTACACCGATTTCTCCACCCGCCACGGCTTCCGCTATTTTCTATCGATGACGATGGCGCCCCTGCCCGGCGTCTACCTGATCTTCTCGGTGCAAAGACGGCTCGGCATCGGGCCGGTCACCGCGCGCGAGCGTCGCATCGCCGCAATCCTGCGCGACCATCTGATCCGGTCAACGAGGTTGCGCCACCGGCTCGAGCACATGAACCGTCTCTCCCGCGCCGTGATCGAGAAGCTGGAGCAGGCGCCAAACGGAATGGCGATCCTGAATCCCGAAGGGACAGTGATCTTCTCCAACGATATTCTCGCCTCCTTCGCCGAACGCGGCATTTCGATCCGCAACCGGCGGCTGATGGCAACGCGTCAGGTCAATCAGAAACGCCTCGACGAGTTGCTCGATGCCTGCCGTTCCCCCGAAGGGGCAGACGCGGCAATCCGCCAGCACGTGACCACGCTCGTGGTCGAAGACGAGCTTCCGCTGATCGCCCGCGCCACCAGGTTTCTCGCCCATGATTCCGAAGCCGCCAGCCTGTTCCGGGATCTGCGCGATTTCGTTTTGCTGACGATCATCGATCCCAGCGCCCAGCGGGCGCAGCAACCGCTCGAGGAATTGCGTGCTCTCGGGCTCAGCATGCAGGAAGCACGTCTTGCTGCCCTGATCGCCGTCGGGCGCAGCCCGGCGGAAGCGGCCATCGAGCTGAACGTCTCGGTCGCCACCTGCCGCACCTATCTCAAGGCCGTATTCGAGAAACTCGGCGTCAACAGCCAGAGCCAGCTGTCGGCGTTGGCCGCACGGCTGCGCTAAAGCAATTCCGGGAAAAGTGCGTAGCGGTTTTCCGTCCGGGATTGCGTAAAAACAAAGAGATAGATCGTTTCACCGTTTCCGGAAAACTCTGAAACGATGTAGAATATTCTGCAGTCAGACGGTTACGTTTGACGCCGTGCGAATGATCTAGCGAACCGCGCCGACCAGCATATTCTGATCTTCGATCAGCGTCACCCAGCGGCCGGTGTGCTCGCTCGACTGTCGCTTGAGATAGCGATAGCCGGTCTCGTGCCAAAGGCGCATCTCGTCATGCAGATTGTCGAGGACGAAGTCGCCCTTCTCGGTGCGCAGCGTCAGCACGGCATGCCCCTCGCCGTCCGGCTTGCGCACGACGGTGATCAGCAGGTTGGACAGCGAGATGCCGATGGCGGCAAGCTGCCTGCGCTTTTCCAGCACATAGTCCTCGCAGTCGCCCACGCCCTGATCGGGATAGGCCCAGACCTCGTCCTTGCCGTAGATGTCGAAATCGCTCATCGGCCGGACGGCGGCATTGACGGCATGATTGATCTGCAAAATGGTTTCGCGCAGCGCCTTGCCGAGGGCCATCGGCGCCTGCCTGCGCATGCGGGTTGAGCATTCATCGGGATTGGCGCGACAGAATTCGTAGTGCCCGATCGGCTGGGAGGTCAGCCCTCCGGTGGCCATCGTCTCCGGCCCCGCCGCCTGCGTGGTCGTGCCGGTCGTCGCCGCCAGAAACAGCGCCGACACCGCAAACAATCCGACACGCCACCTGTCGAGTGTGGCCACCATCCGCCCGAACCCCGATTTCACCGTTTCTTTTCGCCGTTAAAGAAACGTTAAGGTCCGAGCCGGGCGGACGTCAATTGACGGAACTGTGAGAAGCGCGATCGGCCCCGATGATATCCCGCTGCTGTGGCACAATGCGCACAGTGTTTTGCCGCCGAAGCGCGCAGCGGGTGTCAATCGAAGCCGTAATCGGAGGTTGCCGGCGAAACGAAAGGAGCGTCCCACGAGCCGCCGATGAAGAACGGCATCCGGACATCGGCGCGCGCGCCGTCCGGCTGCAGCGTGGCGAAATGGCCCGAAAGCGCCAGCGCCTGACCGACATAGCTGACCACGCCGGCAAGCGAGACCACCGCCTGCTGATCGAGCAGTGCGTCGGCCTTTTCGATGCGGGCGACGCCGTTGGCGATGCGGGCCTTGAAGTCGAAGCCTTGCAGCGGCAACGTCCCTTCGGAGACTTCGGACAGCGGGAAGAAGCCGCCGGCCTCCCACAGCGTCCGGAACCGGGCAAGGTCGAAGCCGCCCAGCGCGCCCTGCCCCAGCGTGGCGGTCACCGTCCCTTCCGCCTGCCCCAGCGCCGCGTTCCAGTCGCTGCCCGCGCCCTTGACCGCGACAGAGAGGGTGGTGCGTCCCTGCGGCAGCAGCCGCCCCGCGCCGCTGGCCTTGGCCAGCGCCAGCGAGTCGACATTGTTGGCGACCAGCCGCATCTCCACCGTCTTCTGCTCGCCCGGACCGTCGATCCGCAGGCCGGCCTGCACCTCTCCACCGAAGGCGTTGGCATTGGAAATATCGAAGGCCGCCATCGTGCCCTTGATCTGGGTCGACGCGGCGACATCGGACAACGGGATGGCGCCCAGCGTCGCCGCAGCGGACGAAAGCCTCAGGTCGAGCGAGAGCTGCTCGGAAAAAGCGGTGTCGATCTTGTCGTGAAGGCTGCCTGTACCCGGCGCCGAGGGTGCGAACGCCATCAGGAACGAACGCAGGTCGAGCTTGTCGAAGGCGAGCGTCCCGGAAATCGCCGGCACGGCGTCGGAGAACGACAGGTCGAGCACGCCACGGCCGGCATTGCCGCCAAGCGTCAGCGCGGTCTGGTCGAACTGCAGCCGCTTGGCATTGCCCTGGATGCGGCTGGCCAGCGTCATCGCGCCGATGGCGGCGCCGGGCGCAATCTGGGTCCGCGACCATTCGAGCATCCGGCGGATCGACGGCGAGGCGAGCTTGGCGGCTCCGTCGAAATAGGCGTCGCCGGCAAGGTTGGCGGTCCCCTCGAAGCTGGCCTCGACAAGCGCCGATTTGAGCGAGGCGTTGACGGCGCTGCCGCCGCCGGCCATCAGCAGAAGCAGGGAATTGGCCGAAACGTCGATAGCGACATTCTCGCCACGCCAGATGCCGGTCGCGACGACGCGGGCGCTGCGGTTGAGCGACGGCCAGACGATGCGGCCGCGCATGCTGCTGACGACGTCGCCGCCGGCATCGGCAATGCGCCCGTCAAGGAACTCAACCGTGCCGAAGGCGATATCGGGAAGCGCCCCTGCGTCGGGACTGGCCGGATTCCTGGCAACCACTTCGCGCGCGGCATCAACCGCCCTGATCATCCGGCCACCGCCGGGCGAGGCCGGCAGGTCGACGACAGGGCCGGGAACGGAAAGCTGAAGCAACGGCCGATGGACTGTCATGCCGGAAAAGACGATGTTGCCGCGCAGCGCCGCAACCGGCGAAAGCGCGATCTCGAGCCGCTCCGCCTGAAGGACGGGAGGCTTGCCGTCGCCGGCCCATTCATGAAACGCGACATTGTTCAGCGTGGCCGTGAAACCCGGCCATACGTCCAGCACCGGCGCCTCGCCGAGCGAGACGCGATAGCCGCTCCACAGCCCGAGTTCATAGGCGATGCGGTCTCGCACGATCTGGGTCGAGGCCACCCACGGCAGGACCGACACGGCAAGAAGACCGAGCACAATCAGCGCGGCCAGCACCGCAAGGCCCTTCTTCACCGACAGGATTCGCATACAGCCTCGCCAACTCGGCGATGCCGAAGCACCGCACCCGCCCGCTAAACAATACGTGCGCCCTCCGCATTTCAAGCCTTTATGGCCCGGCGATGGCGGTTTCCAACAAAGCGGTTGGTATTTTCGCCACCTTGTCTTGCGGTTCGCGACAATGTTTAACCCTTCTCGCACAGGCCTTTCTGCCCGGAGGAGATAGATGACCGATAACACCCCGTTGTGGACGCCGTCCGCCGAGGCGATCGCGGCCGCGCCGCTCAGCGCCTTCATCGAAGCCGCGGCAGAGGCATCGGGCCGACCGCTCCGCGATTACGATGCGCTTCATGCCTGGTCGGTCGAGGACCGCGACGGATTCTGGCAGCTGGTCTGGGACTGGTGCGGCGTAATCGGCGAACGCGGCAGCCGCGTTCTCGAGAATGGCGACAAGATGCCCGGCGCGAGGTTCTTCCCCGAAGCGCGGCTGAATTTTGCAGAGAACCTGCTGCAAAAGACCGGCTCGGGCGATGCGCTGGTCTTCCGCGGCGAAGACAAGGTCGCGCGACGACTGTCATGGGACGAACTGCGTGCGCTGGTCTCGCGCATGCAGCAGCTGTTCCGCGCCCATGGCATCAAGGCCGGCGACCGTGTCGCCGCGATGATGCCGAACATGCCCGAAACCATCGCCGCCATGCTGGCCACCGCCTCGCTCGGCGCGATCTGGTCGTCGTGCTCGCCCGATTTCGGCGAGCAGGGCGTGCTCGACCGCTTCGGCCAGATCGAGCCGGCGCTGTTCATCGCCCCGGACGGCTACTGGTATGCCGGCAAGCGCATCGAGGTCGCCGACAAGATTGCCGCGGTCATGGCCAGGATGCCGTCGGTTCGCGCTGCCCTGATCGTCGATTATCTCGGCAAGGCAGACAAAGTCGCGGCCGGCATCGACAAGGCGCAGGCGCTTTCGGCCGCCCTCGAGCCGTTTCCCGCCGCACCGCTTGTCTTCGAGCTGCTGCCCTTCGACCACCCGCTTTATATCCTTTATTCGTCGGGCACGACCGGGGTGCCGAAATGCATCGTCCACGGCGCCGGCGGCACGCTGATCCAACACCTGAAGGAGCACCACCTGCACGCCGGCATCGAGGATGGCGACCGCTTCTTCTACTTCACCACCTGCGGCTGGATGATGTGGAACTGGCTGGTGACCGGCCTCGCCTCGGGGGCGACGCTGCTGCTTTACGACGGCTCGCCTTTCCACCCCGACGGCAACGTCATCTTCGATTACGCCCGCGATGAAGGGATGACTTATTTCGGTACCTCGGCCAAGTTCATCGATGCGATGCGGAAGTCGGGGCTGCGGCCGATCGAGACGCACGATCTGTCGACCGTCCGCGTCATATCCTCGACAGGCTCGCCGCTGGCGCCGGAAAATTTCCGCTTCGTCTATGACGGCATCAAGCGCGACATCCATCTTGCCTCGATCTCGGGCGGCACCGACATCGTCTCCTGCTTCGTGCTCGGCGTGCCGCTGAAGCCGGTCTATGTCGGCGAAATCCAGGGTCCGGGCCTCGGCATGGCCGTCGACGTGTTCGACGACGACGCCCGGCCGGTGAAGGGCGAAAAGGGCGAACTCGTCTGCACCAAAGCCTTTCCTTCGATGCCGCTGATGTTCTGGAACGACGAGGACGGCGCGAAATACCGTGCCGCCTATTTCGAGCGCTTCGACAACATATGGTGCCACGGCGACTTCGCCGAATGGACCGGAAATGGCGGCATCGTCATCCATGGCCGCTCCGACGCCACGCTCAATCCCGGCGGCGTGCGCATCGGCACGGCCGAGATCTACAACCAGGTCGAGCAGATGGAAGAGGTGACCGAGGCCATCTGCATCGGCCAGGACTGGGACGGCGATGTCCGCATCGTCCTGTTCGTGCGGCTGGCGCCGGGCGTCGCGCTCGATGAGGCGCTGGAGAAGAAGATCAGGACGAGGATCAGGACCGGAGCCAGCCCGCGCCACGTGCCGGCAAGGATCGTGCCCGTTGCCGATATTCCCCGCACCAAGTCGGGCAAGATCACCGAGCTCGCCGTGCGCGACGTGGTGCACGGGCGCAGCGTCAAGAACAAGGAAGCCCTGGTCAATCCCGAGGCTCTGGACCTCTATCGCGACATGCCGGCGCTGCGCGAATGACCATCTGGGTAGTGGACAGGGTTAACGAATGGTGACCAGCAAATTTACCTCATTTTGACGGGGAATGAGAGTTCGTAAATTTCTAACGATCCCGGTAAGGAGTCGTTAAGGTCCAGCCGTGATAGTCGTGCGTAACTTGAGCTGTGCCATCCGCTTCCAGACGCCCCCCGGCAAGACGGGTCCGCTCAAGCCCCTGTGTAGCAGCAATTTCTTCTTTTCAAGCGCCTTTCGGGGCGCTTTTTCTTTGGCTCAAGCTTTCACGGTCACATGGGATCGCCGCACGCGGCATATAGGGGATCCGCAGAACAAGCAGGCCCGGCGGAAGCGTAAATCATGGGTGCCAGAAGGCGTCCGGTTCCGGACAGAAACCGGATCTCCTTTGCCGACTATAACTTGAATTTTAAATTCAGGTATTGTATCGGCTTTCTGGTGAAAAGCGAGCTTCGACCTTTGTGCCACCGCGCAGGGGCGTATTTTTTTGTCGCGAACAGGGAGCATCGACAATGAGAAAGTTTCTGGCAGGCTGCGTCGGACTGGCCATGGCCCTGCCGGTCATGGCGCAGGCCGATGATCTGGTGGTTTACTCTGGCCGCGGCGAAGCGCTGGTCGCTCCGGTGATCGCGCAGTTCGAGAAGGAAACCGGCATCAAGGTCAATGTCCGCTATGCGGGCACATCCGAACTGGCCACGCTGCTGACCGAGGAAGGCGCGCAGTCGCCCGCCGACGTGTTCTGGGCCCAGGACGGCGGCGCCCTTGGCGCGATCGCTCCGCTGTTCGCCGACCTGCCGGCCGAAGTCAACGAAGGTGTTTCTGCCGAATTCCGCAACGTCAACAACAAGTGGGCGCCGACCAGCGGCCGCTCGCGCACGCTGGTCTACTCGACCGAGCGCGTCCAGGAGGGTGACCTTCCCGCCGCGATCACCGACCTGACCAACGAAAAGTACAAGGGCCGCGTCGCCTGGGCCCCGACCAACGGCTCGTTCCAGGCATTCGTTACCGCGTTCCGCGTTGCCCATGGCGACGATGCCGCCAAGGCATGGCTCGAGGGCATGATCGCCAACGACGCCAAGGTCTACCGCAACAACGGCACCCAGATCGAGGCGATCGCCAACGGCGAGGTCGATTTCGGCCTGGTCAACAACTACTATCTCGGCCGATACATCGCCCGCGATAACAAGTACCCGGTCAAGCAGACGCATTTCGGTGCCGGCGACATCGGCAACCTTCTGAACGTGGCCGGAGCCGGCATCGTCGCCGCCAGCGACAATCAGGACGATGCCCGCAAGTTCATCGACTATCTGCTGTCGCCCGCCGCGCAGCAGTACATCACCACTGAAGGAAACGAATATCCGGTGATCCCTGGCCTGATCGCCAACTCGACCCTGGAGCCGTTCGAGGAGCTTCAGGAACTGAGCCCGAAGGTCGACATCGATCAGATTTCCGACCTTGAAGGCACGCTCGAGCTGCTCCGCCAGGTCGGCCTGCTCTGATCGCCCAAACCTTGACGACATGGCCGCCGCGTGCGCGGCGGCCATCGCTTCTTCTGCTCGCTCCGGCGCTCGTCGTCGGGGCGGGCATGCTTTTGCCGATGGTGTATCTAGTTGCGCGCGCGCTCGACGCCGACGCCGCCACGCTGGTGCAGGTGGTTTTCCGCCAGCGCAACCTGATGCTCCTGTTCAACACGCTGGCGCTGACCGCCTGCGTGCTTGCCGTCGTCACCGCGATCGCGCTGCCGCTCGCATGGCTGGTGACGCGCTCCGACCTGCGCTTCAGGGGCCTGCACTCCATCCTCGGCGTGCTGCCGCTAGCCGTGCCCGGCTATGTCATGGCCTATGCGCTGATCGGGCTTTCCGGCTATTACGGCTTCGCCAACCAGATATTCGGCTTTCGCCTGCCGCGCCCCGAGGGGCTTTCCGGTTCGGCGCTGGCCCTTTCGCTCTACACCTTCCCCTATCTGTTCCTCAATCTGCGCGCGTCGCTCCTCGGCCTCGACCCCGGCCTCGAGGAAAGCGCGCGCTGCCTCGGCCGCTCGCCATGGAACACGTTCCGCACCGTGACGCTGCCGCACCTGATGCCGGCCCTGCTCGCCGGCTGGCTGGTGATCGGCCTTTATGTGCTCGGCGATTTCGGCGTCATCGCGCTGATGCGCTACGAGGTGTTCAGCTACGCCATCTTCACCCAGTATTCCGCCGCCTTCGACCGTGTCTATGCCGCCTGGCTGTCGCTGATGCTGATGGCAGTGACGCTGTCGTTCATCCTGATTGAGGCGCGGTTGCGCAGGGGCCGCTATGCGCGCACCGGAAAGGGAACGGCACGGCCGCCGGCGATCATCCCGCTCGGCCGTTTTCGGCCGCTGGCATGGGCATTCCTCGGCGTCGTCTATGCCGCCTCGCTCGGCCTGCCGCTCGTCGTGCTTCTCTACTGGATGACGCAGAGCCTCACTGTGGTCGACCCATGGGAAGTGCTGCGCGCCTTCGAGCGCACGGCGCTGACCGCCGTTCCCGCCGCTGCATTGGCGGTTTCGCTGGCGCTGCCGGTGGTTTATTTGACCGTGCGCTTCCCCTCGCCTCTCGCCTCGGCGATCGACCGGCTTGTCTATGTCGGTTACGCGGTGCCGCCGCTGGCCTTCGCGCTGTCGATGGTGTTCTTCGCGCTGCGCGCCGCGCCCTTCCTCTACCAGACGCTGACACTGCTGATCTTCGCCTATGCGATGACATTCCTCGCGCTGGCCATGGGCCCGATGCGCAGCCGGCTGTACCAGATCGGTCCGCGCCTGGAGGAAGTGTCACGCTCGCTGGGCTATGGGCCGGCGCGAACCTTCAGGACCGTGACCTTTCCGCTTCTGCGCCGGCCGATGCTGGCTGCCGGTCTTCTGGTGTTCATCAGCGCGGTCAAGGAACTGCCGATCACCTTCCTGCTTTCGCCGACCGGCCACACCACCTTGTCGATGGCAGTTTTCAGCCGCACCTCGGAGGGGATGATGTCCGAAGCCGCACCCTACGCGCTGATGATCGTGGTCTTTTCGAGCTTCTTCGTCGGGCTGATCCTGCGCTACGAGGGGCGAGGACGCGTCTGACGGCTCCGGCCGCGCGCAGGCAATAGCTATTCCGCCAGAACCCGCGTCGAGGGAAATGCGATCTCGACCAGCGTCCCCTCGCCCGGGGTCGAGCTGATGGCGAAGCGGGCGCGGTTGGCCTCGACCATCGCCTTGGTCAGCGGCAGGCCAAGCCCGGTGCCATCGTGGCGGCCGCGCTTCAGCGCATTGATCTGCTTGAACGGCTTCAGCGCCTGGTCGATCTCGGCCAGCGTCATGCCGATGCCGGTGTCGCGCACCCGCATGGTCACGTCGCCGGATGTCTCATAGGCGGTGGAGACAATCACCTGCCCGCCCGCCTGGGTGTAGCGGATGGCGTTCGACAACAGGTTGAGCGCGATCTGGCGCACGCTGCGCAGGTCGGCGACCACGTCGGGTAACCGCGAGGCGAGCGAGGAGCGGATGATGACGCGCTCGCGGTTGGCCTGCGGCTGCATCATCGCGATCGCCTCCGACAGCGCCTCGTTCAGCGACACCGCCTCGTAGTTCATCTCCTGCTCGCCGGCCTCGATCTTCGAGATGTCGAGCAGGTCGTTGACGAGGTCGAGCACATGGTTGCCCGAGCGGTTGATGTCGCGCAGATAGTCGCGATAGCGGTCGGAGCCGATCGGCCCGAACTTCTCGTCCATCATCAGTTCGGAAAATCCGATGATGGCGTTGAGCGGCGTGCGGATCTCGTGGCTGATCCGGGCAAGGAAGTCGGTCTTCTGCGACGACGCCCGTTCCGCCTGGGCGCGGGCCTGGGTCAGTTCCTCCTCGGCCCGCTTGAACTGGGTGATGTCGCGCACCACCGCACAATAGCCGCTCTCTTCCGGCAGCCGGCCAATGGTCATGAACAGCGGGATGAAGCGCCCTTCAGCCTCGCGCCCGATCACCTCGCGGCCGTCGTTGAGCACGCTGGCGACGCCGTTGTCGGC
>JBLJBS010000235.1:0-12131 GCA_047637695.1 Aquamicrobium sp.
CGGTGGCGATCACCGACATGTTGCTGCTGAAGCAGCCGTCGCCGATCAGCGCCACCGCCGGGCGATCGGGCCGGGCGTATTTCACGCCGAGCACGGCCGCATGACCAAAGCCCATGGTGGCCATCCCGCCAGGCGTAATCATCGTGCCCGGCTCATGGATGGCGAATTGCTGCCCGACACCGTTCTTGTTCCAGCCGACATCGGTGACGATGAACCCGTCGCGCGGCAGTGCCACGCGCAGGTCCGCCAGCACGCGCTCGGGCCGCATCGGAAACTCGTCCGATGCGCGGGGCCCGGCCCAGTTCTGCGCAAAATCGGCCAGCCCCTTGGCGATGTTCCCGCGAGGGTCGGGACGCGAACGATGGGAACAGCTGTTCGCCTGGCCGAGGATCGCCTCCAGCGCCTGGCGCGCATCGGCCACCAGACCCAGCTCGGCCGGGTAGTTGCGGCCAATCTCGGAAGGGTCGATATCGATGTGGATCAGTCGCGTGGACGGGATGTCGAAGGTGAAGGCAGGGTCCCACGAGCTGCAATCGGTCTCGGCGAAGCGGGTGCCGACCGCCAGGATCAGGTCGGCCCCGCGGCACAGTTCGTTGGCGACCGGCTGGCCCCAGTAGCCCGTGGTCCCGGCCAGCAGCGGATGGCCGTCGGGCAGGCACCCCTTGCCCATCAGGCTGTGCGCCACCGGAACGTCGAAAGTCTCGGCCACCGCGCGCAGCGCATCCGTCGCGCCGGCGATGTGGATGCCGCCACCGACATAGATGACCGGACGCTCGGCGCCGGCGAGCGCGGTCGCGACATCCAGCGCCTGCTTCTCGTTGATGGTCGGCCGGATCACCGGGGCGGGCGCGTTCGCGAATGACCCCACCGGCAGCTCCGCCGAGAAGAAGTCCATCGGCACGTCGACCAGAACCGGGCCGGGCCGACCCGAGGTCGCGACATGGAAGGCGCGCTCCATGATGCGCGGCAGGTCTTCGGCGCGGCCGACGCGCCAGACGCGCTTGCAGATCGGCCGGCAGATCTGGATCTGGTCGCCGTCGGCATGAAGATTGACCTCCTGATGCGGACCCCGCCCGAAGAAATAGGACTGCACGTTGCCGCTGATCACCACCATCGGAATCGAATCGAGCGCTGCCGTGGCGATGCCGGTGATGGCGTTGGTCAAGCCGGGGCCGACATGGGTGAGGACGACGCCGGGCTTGCCCGAGACGCGGGCATAGGCATCGGCGGTGTGGGCTGCGAGCTGCTCGTGGCGCAACGAGATATACTCGATCTTGCTGCGGCCGAGCGCATCCAGCACCTGAACCAGGCTGTGGCCACACATGCCGAACATGGCTTCGACGCCGATGCGCTCGAGATACTCTACAAGCTGCACCGCAGCGATCTGTTTCCCGCTCATTTCCTATCTCCGATTTCATAGTGGATGCGAGGTGGGCCTCGACGCCACGTTTTGCGGTTTGTCCTGCCGGAGTCCGACCGTCGATAGCGCCGTCCAAATCCGAAGCTCGACCAATGATGCCCCCTCATATACCCAAACCCATCATAATTGCAATCGTTTTCCACTATTGAATTACTTTCCGAATTTATATAATGGTACCGTATAGACGCCGCGCTCCCCCCTCTCCCCGGGGGCGATGCGCGTGCGAAGGCACGGGAGGATGCGTCCGCAATGGCTTCGATCAGGATCGCGATTGCCGGCGCAGGGACGACCGGTCGTACGGGTACGGATTCGATCGTGCCGGGCGCCAAGGACAGCGCCAAGGACAACGCCAAGGACAAGCGGTGCGTCCAATTTGACGCGGCCGAAAAAATCGGAACACCTGACCTCGTTCACATGAAAGGACGAATCTGATGTCAGGCATAATGGAAAGAACCCTCGCCATTCTGGAGTTGCTGGTCAGCAATCCCGACGGTCTTCCGGTCAGCACGATCGCGGACGAGCTCGACATTCCGGCAAGCGCGGCGCACCGCCTGCTGAAAGGGCTTTCCCAACTCGGATATGTCCGCCAGATTCGCGCGCAGGGCGACTATGCCCTGACGATCCGGCTGGCCGCCCTGGGCCTGAATTTTCTCGGCAAGACAGGCGTGTCCGACATCGCCCAACCCACGCTGGATCGGCTTGCCTCGATCTCGCGCGAACTGGTCCGCCTCAGCGTAATCGACTATCCCAACCTGGTCTGGGTCGGCGTCGCGCAAGGCGCGACCGGCGGCTTGCGCTACGATCCCGGACGCGATCAGGGTTCGATCGTGCATCTCGCCTCGACTGCGGGCGGACTGGCATGGTTGAGCACGCTGAGCGACGATGAAGCGCTCAAGCTCATCGCCGCCCAGGGCGTCACGCCGCGATCCGATGCCGGCCTCCATGCGCCAAAGTCGGTATCCGACGTGATAACCGCCATCAGGGAAACCCGGGAGCGGGGATACTCGATCTCGACCGACAGCTACCACGCCGGAATGGCCGCGATGGCGGTGCCGATCCGCAGGGGCTCGGATGGAAACACGATCGGCTGCCTGTCGATCGCCGGGCCTTCCGTCCGCTTCTCCGCCGGGCGGATGGAGGAACTGCTGGAGCCCCTTCAGGAAGCGGCTTCCGAAATCGGCGAAGCGTCCGAGGCATCCTTCTTCTTCAATCCCGGCCGATCAGCGCCGAACAGATAGGGTCAACCATCCCGTCCGCCCGCCCGAGAGCCGCAGTTTCAGGAAACCAGGGAACACTCCAATGATGACACGCAACGAGGCGATCGCGCTCTATCCCCAAATTTCCCAGCTGATCGCCGGCGAGCAGGTGCCCGCGGGCGATCGGGCGACCGGCGACATCCTCGACCCCACGACCGGCCTCGTGCTCGGACAATATCCGATCGCCACCGAGGAGGACGTCACCCGCGCCATCGCCGCCGCCGAACATGGCTTCGCGGTCTGGCGCAAGACCCCTGCCTTCGAGCGCGCCAGGGTGTTGCGCAAGGTCGCGGACACGATGCGCAGCCGCACCGAGGAACTGGCCCGGCTGGTCGTGCTGGAACTGGGAAAGCCGTGGAAGGAAGCCGCCGCCGAGGTCGAGCAGGCGGCAGGCATGTGGGAGTGGGCGGCGGAGGAAGGGCGGCGCGCCTACGGGCGGATCATCCCCGCGCGCGAGCCGGACGCCAGGCAGCTGGTGCTGCGCGAACCCATCGGGCCAATCGCGGCCTTCGGTTCGTGGAACGCGCCCCTCATCACCCCTTCGCGCAAGATGGCCGGCGCGCTGGGCGCCGGCTGCTCCATCGTGATGCGGGCCTCCGAGGAAGTGCCGGCCTGCGCGCTGGCTATCGGCCTCATCGCCTATGAATGCGGCGTTCCCGAAGGCGCGCTGTCGGTTCTGACAGGCGATCCCGCGATGATTTCACGCCGGCTTCTGGACAGCCACGTCATCCGGGGGCTGACCTTCACCGGCTCGATCGAGATCGGCAAGATGCTCTCGGCCCATGCAATGGCGACGATGAAGCGTCCGATCATGGAACTCGGGGGGCATGCGCCCGTGCTGGTGTTCCGTGGCGTCGACATTGCTGCGACGGCAAAGGCGGCGGCAACCGGCAAGTTCCGCAATTCGGGGCAGATCTGCGTCGCCCCGACCCGGTTCTTCATCGAGCGCGCCATCTATGCCGAATTCACCGAGGCCCTTGTCGAACAGACCGCCAGGCTGAAGCTTGGGGACGGCTTCGACGCCGACGTGACCATGGGGCCGCTGGTCAGCCCGCGCCGCGTCAACGCGATCGCCGATCTGGTCGCCGATGCCCGCCAGCGTGGCCTGCGCATCGCCGCCGGCGGCGGCATCCCCGACCGCGACGGTTTCTTCCACGAGCCGACCGTCATCGCCGACGCCACGACCGAGGCCAGGGTCTCCAATATCGAGCCGTTCGGCCCCATAGCCGTCTGCGCGGCGTTCGACAGCTACGAAGAGGCGATCGCTCTCGCCAACCGCCTGCCGATGGCGCTGGCCTCGTTCGTCCATTCGCCGGACGTCCGTACGATCAACCGCGCCATCGACGACATCGAAGCCGGCAGCGTGATCTGCAATGGCTGGCGCGTGTCGCTGCCGGAAACGCCGTTCGGCGGCATGAAGGAATCCGGCCTCGCTTCCGAAGGCGGGATCGAAGGGTTGCAGGCGTTCCAGAACGTCAAATTCGCCTATGTGGCTTGAAGGCCAAAGCCCGCCATGCGGGGCGTGCCGCCCCGCATAGCGCCTCCTGCGCAAAAGAAATCCGGCCGGAAGGGTGCAAGAGCGCTCTTCCGGCCGGATAGTCTGGTGGGGATGGCGGGGCGTCCTATGCCGGCGCGGCGAGAAAGAACTCGATCATCAGTTCCTGCTCGGCCTTGTACATGTCGATCCCGACGCTGCCGCGGCATCCGGCAGCCCGCGCCGCTGCCACCCATGGCGAGACGGCGGGCGCCGTGATCACGCAGCCGACGAACGTGTCGGGCGACAGGCGATCCACGCGCACGGGATATGGGTCGTCCGGCTTCATGCCCATCGGCGTGGCGTTGACCACAAGTTCGAAACCGCGGGGATCGTCGGAGCCCGCGTGAACCCGGCTGCCATGATGTTCGCGCATCCGCGCGACGAGCCGGTCGCGGCGGGCGGTGTCGACGTCATGGATCGCCAGCTCCGACACACCCTCATTGAGCAGGGCTTCGGCAATCGCCATGCCTGCGCCCCCGGCGCCGACAAGAAGGCATCTCTTTCCCTTGGGCTCCCCTCCCTGCGAGCGGATGCCGCCGACCATGCCCAGCCCGTCGAAATTCTCGCCATGCCAGGAGCCGTCCCCGTTTCGGCGCAGCACGTTGACCGAGCCGATGATGCGGGCGCGTTCTGTGGCGGTCCTGCAATGCTCGAGCGCGGCGAATTTGTGCGGGATGGTCACGATGATGCCGTCGATGTTCCGCACCTTGCCGGCCGTGTCGATGAAACCGTCGACGTCCTGCGGCGCGACATGAATGGGCACGACGACGGCATCGCGGTTGTGGCCGGCGAACGAGGCGGTCATGCCCGCCGGGGACTTCACCTGCGCAATCGGGTCGCCAATGATCGGATAGATCCGGGTGGCGCCGCTGATGGAAATGGATGTCATCTTCTACTCCGATCGGATCAGGCGTTTTCGAGTTCGCCGGTCACGCCGAGCAGGCGGTTTTGCGTCGCCTGGTCCCGGGACAGGTCGTAGGCGCTGCCTTCATAGGCGATCTGGCCGTTGACCATGATGTAGGCGCGATCGGTGAGCGGCAGCACGCTTTCGGCATGATGTTCGACGATGATGAGGCTGGCGCGGCTGCGTAACTTGCCGATCGCGTCGCGGATGTCCTGCACGACGGACGGTGCGAGACCCTCGAAGGGCTCGTCGAGCAGGATGATCTTGCTGGGCACCATCAGTGCGCGGGCGACGGCCACCATCTGGCGCTCCCCGCCCGACAAGCCCTGCGCCTTGCTCTTTTGCAGAAACTGGAGCTTGGGGAAAAGCTCGAACACCTCCTCAAGGCTCGCGCCACCCTCGCGATAGGCGAGGCTGAGGTTTTCCGCGACGGTGAGGCCGTGGAACAGCCGCCGGCCTTCCGGCACCATCGAAATGCCGAGATGGTTGATCTGGTAGGACGGAAGACGGGTGATGTCCTTGCCTTCGAACAGGATGCGCCCGGAGGAAACCTCCACCGCCGACATCAGCGCCTTGAGCGTCGTGCTCTTGCCGACACCGTTGCGGCCGAGCAGGGCGACCACCTCGCCCGTGCGCACCTCGAAATCGACATTGTTGAGGATCCGGCTTCCGCCATAGCCGGCATGCAGGTCCTCGACCTTGAGCAGCGGCGGCGGGGCGGCGGCTTCCGCGCTTTCCTTCGCTGGAGGCTGCACAACCATCAGCTCGGATTTCGCCTGGCCCATATAGGCCATGACCACGGCAGGGTCGCGCGCCACCTCATGGGGCTTGCCATCGGCGATCAGGCGGCCCTGATGCAGGACCGTGAGGCGGTGCGAAAGCTCGAGCACCCGGTCGATGTCATGCTCGATCAGCAGGACCGCATGCGTCTCGCCGAGGCGCTGGATCAGGCGGCCGACAATGTGCCGGTCGGCTTCCGCCAGGCCCGCAAGCGGCTCGTCGAGCAGGAGGATCTTCGCCTCTGTCGCAAGCGTGATGGCGATTTCCAGCAGGCGCTGCTCGCCATGCGAAAGGTTGCTGCATTTCTCGTGCGCGCGATCCTCAAGGCCCACGACCTGAAGCAGGGTCCATGAACGGGCGTTGACCTCGCCGATATTGTAGGCGTCCCGCCAGATGCCGTCCTGCTTGGGGCTCTGGGCCTGAACGGCGACACGCACATTCTCGAAAACCGTCAGCTCCTTGAAGACGCTGAGGATCTGGAAGGAACGTGCGATGCCCAGGCGAACGCGCTTGTGAATCGGCAAAGCGTTGATGTTGGCGCCCTCGAACAGGATCTCGCCCTCGTCCGCCTGAAGCAGGCCGGTGAGGATGTTGAAGAACGTGGTCTTTCCTGCGCCGTTCGGCCCGATGAAGCTGTGAACGCTGCAGGGCATGACATCGAGGTTGATTTTACGCGCGGTCACGATCAAGCCGAAGCTCTTGCTGACGTTGCGCACGGACATGACCGGCTTCGTCATGTCGACGTCCGGGGCCTTGCTCTCGAGCGGCTCGATGACCTCAGGTCGCGCGGGGATGGTGTCGCGCACCAGCGTCCAGCCGTCGCGGCCGAGCACCCGCCGCACGAAACCCTGGATGCCTTCCGGAGAAAGCAGCGCCATCAGGATGATGATCGGCGCGAAGATCAGCCACCAGTTCTCGGTCAGCGCCGAGAGCCGGTCCTGGAGCAGAATGAACGCGATCGCGCCCCAGAGCGTGCCGAGGAAATGGTGAATGCCGCCGAGGATCGTCATCAGCAAGGCGTCGGCGGCATGCTGCCAGCTCAGGCTGTTGGCATAAGCGCCGCGGATCATCAGCGTAAGCAGTCCGCCCGCATAGCCGACGAGGACCGCTGAAATGACGAACGCCTTGAGCTTGAGCTTGTGCACGTCATAGCCGAGGCTCGAAGCGCGCTGCTCGTTGTCGCGCAGCGCCTGGAGGGAACGGCCGAAGGGAGAGTGGACAAGCTGCCACACGAAGGCGATCGCCACGAGCACCGTGACCACGGTGAATATGTGGAACGCGAAGGGGCTCCCGAACAGGGGGCGGGGAACGCCCTGGATCCCGTTCTCGCCGCCCGTCATCTCCGTCCAGTTGAAGGCGATCTCATAGGCGATCTGCGAGAATGCGAGCGTCAGCAGGGAAAAATAGATGCCGCTGCGGCGCAGGATGAGCGCGCCGATGACGAAGCCGATGACCAGCGAGAACACGATTGCGAACAACAGCGCCACGATCTCGTTGCCTGCGAAATATCGCATGCCGATAGCGACTGCATAGCCTGCGCAGCCGAAGAAGACCGAAGCGCCGAAAGGCACGAGGCCGGTATAGCCCACGAGCAGCGCCACGCCGATGCCGTAAAGCGTATAGATGGCGATCTGGGTAACGCGGGTCAGAGGAATGCCGGTCGGCCCGCTGAGCAGCGTCAGAACGACGAAGACCACGGCGATCCAGACGACGGGGTGGCGCAGGAAGGGGTTTGTTCTTGTCATTGGTCCCCCCCTCCTATCGTTCGCCGAACAGGCCGCGCGGACGCACGAGCAGGATGAGCGCCATCAGCGCGTACATCGAGGCGCCCGTGGCGGCAGGCCAGAACTGGATGGTGAGCGCGGTCACCACGCCGACCATGAGGCCGGCGACGATCGCACCGAGATAGGAGTCGAGACCCCCGATCGTGACGATGACGAATGCCGGCATGATCGCGCTTGCGGCCATCGAGGGCGCGACGGTCCACAGCGGCGCAGCCAGCATGCCGGCGGTGCCGGCCAGGCAACAGCTCAGCGCCACGACCGCGGTGAACACGCGAGGCACGTTTATGCCGAGCATGCCGACCATCTCGCGATCCTCGCTACCCGCCCGCACGATGCGGCCGAAGGGGGTGCGCGCCAGCAGATACCAGAGCGCGAGAAGGATCGTGATCGTCACCACGATGACCGCGAGGCGATAGCGGGTCAGCAGGATCGGGCCGAATTCGACGAAGCCGCGCAGGAACTGGGGCGGCGCGAAAGGATGGCCGCCCGACCCCCAGAAATGCTTGATGATGGCCTCGATCAGCAAGGCCAGGCCGAACGTCACGATCAGCCCGAAAAGCGGTTCCTTGCCATAGAGCCTGCGGATGAGCGTGATTTCGAGTACGACACCCAGGAGGGCGACGGTCGGAGGGACGAGCAGCAGCCCCCACCAGCCGAACCATGCAAAGAAGGAAACGGCGAAATAGGCGCCCAGCGCGAACACCGCGCCGTGGGCGAAGTTGACGATTCCCAGCATTCCGAAAATGACGGAAAGCCCGAGAGCGATCAGCACATAAAGAAAGCCGAGAACCAGGCCATTGGCGATCTGGGAGAGGATGAGTTCTAGCATGACGCGCCTCGCGCTTGTTCGTGTCGGCCCTTCCTGCCCTCAGGGCAAAGTCGAAGGTGCTCCGTGAATCGAGCAGCCCAAACCGTGGAATGGCGTCCTTGGGCGCCCACCATAGTCAGGCCGTTCGAATGGCGTCATTGCCCCGGGGCAATGTCTTTGCATCGGATGTTTCTGGAAACTGCGGGCGCGCCCGGGCCCGTTGCCACGGAGCGGGAGATGACAGCGCCATATCCCGCTCCATCGCTTGTTCCTTGAAGCAGGCGTTAAAGGTCGCCCATCACGCAGCCGACCTGATCTTGCGTGCCATAAAGCTCGTCGGTGGCGGGAACGACGGTCAGGACGTCGAGGAAGGCGTGGCTGTCGGTGATTTCCTTCTTGGCGCCCGCGATGACGATGGGGTGCAGCATCTGGTGGTCCCAGGAACGGAACTGGGTTCCGCGCTCCTTGTCGGTCCAGCTTTCCAGCGCCTTCACCACGTCGGCCGGCGCGGTCGAAGCCGCCTGCTCCAGCGACTGCAAGAGGGTGCGCATCGAATACCAGCCCATCCAGGCCCGGTCCGGGGCGGCATGCCCGTAGCGCTCCTTGTAGAGCGCGGCGAAGTCCTGATCCTCCTGCGGATTGGCAGGATTGTCATAGTACCAGATCTTGGCGTAGATGCCGGCCGCCGCGTCCGCGCCGATACCCCAGATGTCGGCATCGGCGACGCCGATCTGTGCGAACGGAATGCGATCGCGCATGCCCATCTCGTTCCACTGCTTGAGGAACGTCGAGATGTCGGCGCCGGCAAGCCCGCCCACGACCACGTCGGGCTGGGCCGCCCGGATCTTGAGGATGTACGAGGTATAGTCGGGAGTGTTGAGCGGCGCCTGATCCACGGCGGCGGTGGCTCCGCCGATCGCGGTCAACTCCCGCTGGAAGGAGTTCACGATATCCTGGCCGAAGGCGTAGGACGCGGCCATGAAATACCAGTTCGTACCGTATTCGCGCAGCTTGCTCGTGATCGCGCGGACCTGCGGGTCGACCGGAAGCTGCACGCGGAACGTATAGCGATGGCACTCGCGCCCGGTGATGTCGGTAGCCGCGGCATTGGTCGCGATGAAAGGCACGCGATTCTGGCGTGCGACCGCGCTCATCGCCAACGCCGTCGCGCTGTTGCCGCCACCGACCACCGCAACGACTTTTTGCTCGTCGATGAGGCGCTGCATATTCTGCTGGGCGTCCTGTGGCGTGGGCTCGTCAAGCCAGATCAGCTCGACCGGCGCGCCGCGGACCGTGTGATTGAACTGTTCCAGCGCAAGCTGCGTGCCCTGATGATGGTGGACGCCGTGCTGGGCGACAGCGCCCTGCTTGGCCATCACGAAGCCGATGCGGATCGGCTCCCCGTCCTGCGCCATGGCGGCGGAAGCAAATGTGAGGGCGGTGGTGAGCGCAGCGACCCCCCATCCTGTCAGCATGGAATTCTTCATGTTTTTCCTCCCTTTGGATTACAGGCGCCACGTTGGCGCGTTCAGTTTAGCGATTGCACGGGTTCGGCCCTTGCCCGCAGTTCGGCAAGGGTCGCGAAGATGCCCTCTTCAATTGGCGTGACGGGCTGCGGCCCGAGCCACGACGGCACCCGGTCCGAGACGAGATCGGACGGTATGCTCAGCGGCCCGCCCTCTATCGTGACCCCGGACCATCCGCTTTGCCGCCCGATTTCGCGGACAAAGTCCTTCATGTCGCGCGTGTCGCCCGCAACCGTCAGCACCGATGCACCGGACATGGGACGGGTGATGGCGTCGGTGACAATGCGCACGACATCGTCGACATAGACAAATCCGACGCGGCCCGAAAAACGAATGGTGGCCGGTTCGCGGCGAAGCGCTGCGGCGAGCGCGATCGACGGCCCCGCCGCGATACCGCTGCTTTCACCGGGGCCGTAGACGACATAGGGCCGCAACCCGATACTCGGCACGAGGTGGTCGGCCGCATAGACGCGCGCGATGCCCTCGACGGCCAGTTTGGTGACACCGTAAAGCGACAGCGGCGCCGGGATATTCGCGTCGTCGGGGCCATAGACGGCGCTGGAACTGAGATAGGCGACCGGCAACCGCTCGCGGCGCGCAGCCTCGAAGACGTTGAGGCTGCCGGCGATGTTGACGTCGATGGCGCGACGCGGATCGGCCGCACAATCGCGCGTCAAAAGTCCGGCCAGATGAATGACGCCGCTGCACCCCCGGATCGCCTGACAAAGCGATTCCAGTTCGGTCACGTCCCCCTCCACACAGTCCCACTCGGCACAGGGGGACACGCCGGATCTTCCAAATGCCGTGGGCAGATCAAACAGACGCGACGCAATGCCGCGAAGCGCAAGCCTTGCCGCAACGCGGACGCCGATGAAACCGGCGCCGCCGACGATCAGGATTCTTCCGGGCGCGCCGGTCATCGAACGCATCCGATGGGCGAGGACACCCGGAACCCGGGTCCACGACACGCCTCAGCAGTACGATCCGACAACATGCGCGCCTCCTCCTCAGCAAGCATCGCCATCCATGGCATGTTTCAGAATATCATTCAATATTAAAATCTCCTTCCAAATTTCATCCCTGTGTGACAGATTGCCCCGGAGATCGCCGCGCTCGCCTTCCGGCAGGGCGGCAGAAGGGGATTCTAAGGTGCGCTATTTTGAACTGACGACGCTCGACACGATCATTTTCGGCGCCGCCAAGGCCGCTCCGGCGATCGAGAAATGGGTGTCGCGAGGCGAAGGCCGCCTCTGTGGCGCATGGAGCACCGATCTTGGTCGCCTGAATCGCGTTTATGTTCTGCGCGCATTCGACGATTTCGGCGCGCTGCTGCATGAGCGCGAGCGGGCCCTGCGCAGCGACGACCCGTTCGGCTGCATCGAATATCTGGCCGATCTTCGCATGGACAGCTATCGCGGGGTCGATTTCCTGCCCGACGCGCCCACGGGAAGGCTGGGGCCTGTCTACGAGATACGGACCTATGCGCCCCGGATCGCCCGGCTGGGACCGTTGCTGGCCGCCTGGGAAAGCGCGGTGCCGGCGCGGCAGGTCTATTCTCGGCTTGCGGTGGCGATGTATGCGCTGGACGGGCGCCTGCGCTATGTCCAGATTTGGCCCTACTCCAGCCTGGACGAGCGCAGCCGCGCAAGACAGCAGGCGGTGGCCGACGGCAAATGGCCGCCAAAGGGCGGGCCGGACTGCGTTCTGCCGGAAATGACCTCCGAGATCGCCTTTCCGCTTGCCTTCTCGCCTTTGCAATAGGGCCTCGTCCGGCTGCCTCTCGCTGCCCCGGGCGGCCCCGGGCACCCCTTCGCCACCACGAGCTGAACAAACCAAGCTGCGGTTACCCAATACTGAGAGGACACAAGCATGAAGGCGATCATCACCGGAGCCAGTCACGGAATAGGCGGTTCGATTGCGCTGATGCTGGCGCAGGAGGCGGCGGCGCGCGGTCACAATGCCCAAATCGTCCTGACGGCCTCCGGCTCGAAACCGGAGCCGGAGGAATTGATCGAGAGCATCGAGCGCGCAGGCGGCAAGACGCTCTATCTGGCGGACGCCCAGGTGTCCCTCGACATCGCCGCGCGGACCGTCGAGTTCCTCGACGGGGAGATGG
>JBLJBS010000236.1:0-6288 GCA_047637695.1 Aquamicrobium sp.
TGGCGATGGCCGCCTCGCGCTCGCCCTTCTGCACCTGATTGACGATCTTGCGGAATTCGAGGATTGAGATCGCCGTCTCGGTGGCGAGGTTCTGGATTTCGCCGCGAATCTCGCGGATCGTCTCTTTCTCGTTCTGATAGAATTCCTTCCAGCCGCGGCTGGAGAGATTGGCAATCGCCTTGGTCCAGTTGGGATCGAGCTCGGTGCCCTGATATTCCTTCAGGAACTCCTCGCGCCGCACGCCATAGCTTTCGGCGAGGCGCAGAAGCTTGCCCTCGTTCTGCACCAGACGCTTGTTGATGTCGTAAAGCTGCTCGACCAGCGCCTCGATGCGCGCCTGGTTGAGCGACAGCGACTTCACCGCAGTGACCAGCTCTTCCTTGAGCTTCTTGTAGGCGCGCTCCTGGCTGGAGGAAAGGCTTCCGGCCGCGGCCAGACGCTGCTCGACCTGCTGGTCCTGCAGCTTGCGCAGCTTCTTGTAGGTCGAGGCGATGACGTCCAGCGTCTCCATCACCTGCGGACGCAGCTCCGCTTCCATCGCCGCGAGCGACAGGTTGGCCTCGTCCTCTTCGTCTTCCTCTTCCTCGACGCGGGTTTCGCCGCCGACATTGGTGATGTCGTCGTCCTCGCGGCCGCGGCGACCGCCGCGCGCGTCGTCGACCCTGGTCTTCGTGTCCTCGTCGGGCCGTTCGACCACCGGCGCCTGCTTGGCCTCGGGGCCGGCATAGGTCGCCTCGAGGTCGATGATCTCGCGCAGGAGAATCTTGGCCTCGTTCAGCTCATCGCGCCAGATGATGATGGCCTGGAAGGTCAGCGGGCTCTCGCACAGGCCGGCGATCATGGTCTCGCGGCCGGCCTCGATGCGCTTGGCGATGGCGATTTCGCCCTCGCGCGACAGAAGCTCGACCGAACCCATCTCGCGCAGGTACATCCGCACCGGATCATCGGTACGGTCGGTCGGTTCCTTCTTGGTGGTCGCGGCGGCGATCGCCGTACCGGTCGTCTCCGTCAGCTCGCCGGGCTCGTCGTCGCTGTCGTTGTTGGCGTCGCCGTCGGCTTCCTCGCCCGCCTCGTCGTCCTCGACAACGTTGATGCCCATGTCGGACAGCATCGCCATCGTGTCCTCGATCTGCTCGGAGGTCACTTCCTCGGAAGGAAGCACCGCGTTGAGCTCGTCCATGGTGACATAGCCGCGCTTCTTGGCGAGCTTCATCATTTTCTTGACGGCATCGTCGGAAAGGTCGAGAAGAGGCCCGTCGGTCGTGCCTTCGCGTTCGGCCTCGACCTCTTCCTTCTCTTTTGTCGCCATGTCGTCGTTTCTCCAAGCGGCTGAAGCTTCATCGGGCGGTTGAAAGCGCTACGGTCCTGAGTCGGACCGGCCTCAACCTTGTCCGCGATAGCCGCTTCCGCCTTAATTCCCGATTAACCCTGACATCCTTCAAGATATAGGACGCGATCCCCCATCCGTCCAACCGAAGGCTGCAAAAAACCTGCGCCGGCTCCCTTGCCCCTGAGCTCGCGCATGGCAGCTGTGATTCCGCCAATCCCGCGGAAGGTCAAGCGGCTCAAAGCTGATTCGGCCATAAAAAGCGAATCAATTGCATGCAGCGTCCTCCGCAGCCTGCATTTCCTCTTGCCGATCACGCTATATGGGGAGCGGTTTCCATTGCGCAAGGGTGCGCCCGCTCGGGCGAACGCGACAAATGCGGCGCAAAGCGCCCTCACCCGCGCCCGGAGGAGACGCCGAAGCCATCGACCAGCGCCTCCAGCCGCTCGAGGCTGGCGATGTCGATGTTGATCTGGGCGATCGCCTGCATCAGCATGGTCACGTCCTCGGCCTCGCGCTCGACCGCCTCGGCGAGTTCGCTCTGGAGGCTGCGGCGCTGGCGCTGAAGCTCGCTGGCGCGGGCATGAAGCGCAACCGTCTGCGAGAACGCTTCCCTGGCATCGTCCTCGGCCGCATCCCCCAGCACCGGCCACAGGCCGAGACCGCGGCAATGGCGCACCGCGCGCTCCCAGACGTCGCTCTGGCCACGGGCGACGAGCGCCTCGACCAGCACAGTCCGCTCATGCGCGATGCCGTGGGCAACGGCGTCGAGAAGAGCGCCATGCAGGCGCCTTAGTTCGGGATGCGGCGGGTTCATCTCCTCGAACGCGTCGAAATAGTCGTCGAGCAGGACCGGATGATGGACCATGGCGACCAGCATCGCCGTCTCGCGCAGCGGCAGCGGCCCGCCGCCGCTTCTGACCAAAGCCGAACGGGCAAGGCTTTCCGTCACCGCGAGCCGCCCGGCCGCCTGCCTGCCCGGTCCGCCACGTCCGGGGCGGCCGCCCGCATTCTGGCCGCGCTCCCTGTAATCTCCGCCGCGCCCGCCATTGGCCGCGCCGAAGAACGCCTGCACCCGCTCGCGCATGTCCTGTTGATAGTGCCGGCGCACGCTTTCGTCGCGGATGCGCCCGGTCAGGTCGCGCAGGGTCTTTTCCAGCTCGGCCCGCCGTTCCGGCGTATCGAAGACGCCGCCCGAAGTCTCGCGCAGCCACAGGAGCTCGGCCAGCGGGCGCGCCTGCGCCAGCACCTGGCGGAAGGCGTCGGACCCGCCGTCGCGCACGAGGTCGTCGGGATCCCGGCCCTCCGGCAGCAACGCGAAGCGCAGCGTACGGCCGGGGGCGACCAGCGGCAGCGCCAGATCGGCCGCGCGCCATGCCGCCTTCAGGCCGGCCTGGTCGCCATCGAAGCACATCACCGGCTCGCCGGTCATCCGCCACAGAAGTTCGAGCTGGTTTTCGGTCAATGCGGTGCCGAGCGGCGCGACCACGTTCTCGAAGCCGGCCTGCGCCAGCGCGATCACGTCCATATAGCCTTCAACGGCGATCACCGTGCTGTCCTGCCCCGCCGCTCCGCCCCGCGCCTTGCGGGCGCGGGCGAAATTGTAGAGCACGTTGCCCTTGTGAAAGAGCTCGGTGTCGTTGGAGTTCAGATATTTCGCCAGCGCGTCCTTCGACATCGCCCGGCCGCCGAAGGCAATCACCCGCCCGCGCGAATCCTCGATCGGGAACATGATCCGGTCGCGGAACCGGTCGTAGGAAACGGGAATGTCGTCGCCGTGAACCACCAGACCGCATGCCTCGATCTGATCCCGCCCGACCCCTTTCGAAGCAAGGAATTCCTTGAGGATGTTACGGCCGTCGGGCGCATAGCCCAGCCGGAACGTCTGCTGCGTCAGCGACGACAGCCCGCGCTCGCGCAGATAGGCGCGGGCCCTGGCACCCTCGACCGCCTGCAGCCTGTCCTGGAAAAAGCGGGTCGCAAGCTCCATCACGTCGGTCAGGCTGGCGCGCTGCTTCTCCCGCCGCTCGGCCGCCTCGTCACGGGCCGGCATCGCCACGCCCGCCATCTCCGCCACACGCTCTACCGCCTCGGGAAAGCTCATCCCGTCGAGTTCGGTCAGGAACTTGAAGTGATCGCCGGAAACCCCGCAGCCGAAGCAGTGATAGCGTCCCTTCCTGTCCTCGCAGTGGAAGGATGGCGTCTTTTCGCCATGGAACGGGCAACAGCCCCAGAAGTCGCCGCGCGGCGCGTTGGTCTTCTTCCGGTCCCACGCCACGCGCGTGCCGACCACTGCCGAAATCGGCACGCGGTCGCGTATCTCGTCGAGGAAGGAAGGGGAAAAGCGCATCACCGGTCTCGTCCAACGATCCTATATAGGAGGCAGGCCGTCACGGCGCGACCGCAATCTCGCGCCATGCCCGTAATTCACACCCCCAACGTCGCCGCCCGCCGATGGCCACGACGTGAACGGAATTGACCCTGTAAAAATTATCCGGCTAATCTATCATGAAGACAAATCACCTGTTTTTCCGTGACTTGCGGACCGGTTTACCAACGATGTTCATCGCCTCCCAGCCGAGCCACGCGGCGAAGAATGCCGCTTCGACGCCATGACCGGCTCGCTGATCCTCGTCCATCTCGCCGGCGCGGTGGCGCTGCTGCTGTGGGCGACGCATATGGTGCGAACCAATGTCGAGGACGCTTATGGCGACCGGCTGCGGCTAAGGCTTCGCCACACGCTGAAGAACCCGGTTCTGGCAGTGGCCGCGGGCGGCCTGCTCGCCGTCGCCTTCCAGAGCGCCACCGCGGTGTCGCTGCTCATTGCCTCATTCGCCGGCTCGGGCATCGTTTCCGGCACCACCGGGCTGATGGCCGTCCTTGGGGCCGATCTCGGCTCGGCCTTCGTCGTCAAGCTTCTGAGCTACGACCTGTCGCTGCTCGTCCCCGTTCTCCTTTTCGCCGGCACGATGATCTTTCTCTCGGCCGAGCGCCGCGCCTGGCGCAGCGTCGGCTCGATCCTGGTCGGCATCGGCCTGATGATCCTGTCGCTGCGGCTGATCGGCGAAGCTTCGGAGCCGCTGCGCGAGAGCCGTCTGTTGCCGGTCATCGTCAATTATCTGTCGAGCGACCCGGTCACGGCGTTCCTGCTGGCCGCGCTCACGACTTGGCTGTTCCACTCCTCGGTTGCCTTCATCCTGCTGATCGCGGCGCTGGCGGCGCGCGGCCTCGTGCCGGCCGAACTGGGCGTGGTCATGGTGCTGGGGGCCAATCTCGGCGGCGGGCTGGTGGCTGCGGCGCTGTCGCGGACGATGCAGCCGGCAAGCCGCGCCGTGCCGTTCGGCAACCTCGCACTGCGCAGCGCCGGCGCGGTGCTGGCGCTTGCCGGCCTCATCCTGTTCGCGCCGCCGCTCGGCGCGCTGGGCGCGACCACGCCGCTGCAGATCGTCCACGCCCACATCGTCTTCAACGCCGCGCTCGTCGTCCTCGGCCTGCCGATCGCGGGTTTTGTCAGCCGCGCCATCGAGCGCCTGATCGCCGGCTCAATGGCAAAGCCGCGTCCGGCGCTGGAAGACAGGGAGGCGAGCGCGCTAGATCCCGATGCGCTCGGCAGCCCGTCGCGGGCGCTGGCCAATGTCAGCCGCGCCGTCGTCGGCGTCTGCGAGACGATCGAGGTGATGCTGAAGACGATCATGGAACTCTACGACGACGCGGACCCCGCCCGCATGGAAGCGCTGGCGGCGCTCGACGACCGCGTCGACCGCAAGCATGCCGCGATCAAGCTCTATCTCGCCAAGATCAGCACCAAGGGCATGAGCGACGACGAGGCCCGCCGCACTCGGGAGCTTCTCGAAGGCTGCGTCAAGCTGGAACAGGTCGGCGACATCGTCGTGCGCAACATGCTGGTCCATGTCCGCAAGAAGCTTGACCGCCACCTGACCTTCACGCCGGAGGGCTGGCGGGAACTGTCCGACCTGCACGAGATGGTGATGGCCAATGCG
Source organism: Aquamicrobium sp. (assembly GCA_047637695.1). Taxonomy (GTDB): domain Bacteria; phylum Pseudomonadota; class Alphaproteobacteria; order Rhizobiales; family Rhizobiaceae; genus Aerobium. The sequence continues at coordinate 5,329 of JBLJBS010000236.1, forward strand.
CGCCTTGCCTTCAACGTGCTGATCTCGCGCGATCCGGAAACCGCCTTCCAGCTGGTGCAGGAGAAGGACCGCCTGCGCGAACTCGAGCGCCAGACCAGCCAGCGCCATTTCGAACGCCTGCGCGAAGGCACGGCCAAGAGCATCGAGACCAGCGCCCTGCACCTCGATACCATCCGCGACCTGAAGCAGATCAATTCGCTTCTGGCCTCGATTGCCTATCCGGTGCTGGAGGAGCATGGCCTGATCGGCCGCACCCGCCTGCGCGCGGCGGAGTAGATTGCCGGGAAAAGGGGCGAGGCTCCGGCCGCAGGCCGCAAGCCCGACCGGGCGTCGGGCCTCGTGGCCCGCCCCCGTGGAGAGCCAGCCGCCGCAGGCGGCAGTGCGGTCCGTGAGCGAAACAAAACTGGATATAAACCCTTCTAACCCAGCAGTTCCTTGACGATGGCGCTCGCCCGGCCGAAGTCGAGCCTGCCGGGGTAACGTTCCTTCAGCACCGCCATGACGCGGCCCATGTCGCGCAACCCTTCCGCGCCGGTCTCGGCCACCGCGTCGGCCGCGGCCTTGCGCACCTCGTCCTCGCTCATCTGCACAGGCAGATATTCCTTGACGATGGCGATTTCTGCCCGCTCCTGCGCCGCGAGCTCCGGCCGGTTGCCGTCCTCGAAAGCCTTGGCCGATTCCTCGCGCTGCTTGACCATCTTGGTCAGGATCTGGAGAATCTCGTCGTCATTGACCGGGTCCTTGCCCGCGCCGCGATTGGCGATGTCGCGGTCCTGGATGGCGGCGTTGACGAGCCGCAGCGTGCCGGTGCGCAGCTTGTCCTTGCTCTTCAGCGCGTCCTTCAGCGCCTGGGCTATGGTTTCGCGCATGATCGTCCAATCTCCTTGCCTCGACGCCCGTTGCGGTCGTTGACCGCGCCCGCGCCTTCTTCTATGCACCGGACGATACTATATCCAGCAT
>JBLJBS010000237.1:0-22632 GCA_047637695.1 Aquamicrobium sp.
GCGGCATCTTCGGCGGCCAGACCCACAGCCAGAGCCCGGAAGCGCTGTTCACCCATGTCGCCGGGCTGAAGGTGGTAGTTCCGTCCAGCCCCTACGACGCCAAGGGCCTGCTGATCTCGGCGATCGAGGACCCCGATCCGGTGATATTCCTCGAGCCGAAGCGGCTCTATAATGGCCCGTTCGACGGGCATCACGACCGACCGGTGACGGCATGGTCGAAGCACCCGATGTCGGAAACGCCCGAGGGTCATTACACGATCCCGCTCGGCAAGGCGGAGCTGCGGCGCGAAGGTTCCGCCGTTACCGTGCTCGCCTACGGCACCATGGTCTATGTCGCCAAGGCGGCGGCCGAGGACACCGGCATCGACGCCGAGGTGATCGATTTGAGGACATTGGTGCCGCTCGACCTCGACACCATCGTCACCTCGGTGAAGAAGACCGGCCGCTGCATCATCGTCCATGAGGCGACGTTGACCAGCGGCTTCGGTGCGGAGCTGGCCGCGCTGGTGCAGCAGCATTGCTTCTATCACCTCGAAGCGCCGATCACCCGCGTAACCGGCTGGGACACGCCCTATCCGCATGCGCAGGAATGGGACTATTTTCCCGGCCCGAAGCGCGTTGCTGAGGCGCTTCGCCTCGTGATGGAGGGCTGAACCCATGGCCGAGCACACCATCAAGATGCCCGATGTCGGCGAAGGCGTCGCCGAGGCCGAACTGGTCGAGTGGCACGTCAAGGTCGGCGATCTCGTCCGCGAGGACGCGATCATCGCCGCGGTGATGACCGACAAGGCGACGGTGGAAATCCCCTCCCCCGTCGAAGGCACCATTGCCTGGCTCGGCGCGGATATCGGCGACACCGTCGCCGTCGGCGCGGCGCTGGTCAGGATCGAAATGGCCGCAACGGCCGCGGCCGCCGATGAAAAGCCGCAGGCGGAAGCGCCGGACCACGACCTATCTCCCACCATTCAGGAAACGCCCGAACCGGTCGCGACTGCCGCGCCACCCCCACCCGCGCCGCAGCCGAAGCAAGCGTCGAAACCAGCCGCCGAAACGGCGCGCAAGACCGCCTCGACCCCGTCGCCGGCCTTTCAGGGCCGCACCGGCGCGCCGCGCCCCGAGGGCGAGCGGCCGCTGGCCCCGCCAGCCGTGCGCCTGCGCGCCAGGGAAGCCGGCGTCGATCTGCGCCAGGTTGCGGGCACCGGCCCTGCGGGACGCATCACTCATGACGATCTCGACGCCTTCATCGCCCACGGAAGCGCGCCCGCTGCCGCCGGCCTCCGGCCCGACACCTCGGTCGAGGAGGTCAAGGTTGTCGGCCTGCGCCGCCGCATCGCCGAGAAGATGCAGATCGCCAAGGCGCGCATCCCGCACATCACCTATATCGAGGAAGTGGACGTCACCGCGCTGGAGGAACTGCGCGGCAAGCTGAATGCGGAGAAACGCCCGGCCGGCGCGCCGCGACCCGAGGGCGAGCGGCCGAAACTGACCGTCCTGCCCTTCCTCGCCCGCGCCATCGTCAGGGCGGTGGCCGAACAGCCGCAGATCAACGCGCTCTACGACGACGAAGCCGGCATCGTCCACCGTCATGGCGGCGTCCATATCGGCATCGCCGCGCAGACGCCGGGCGGCCTCGTCGTGCCGGTTCTGCGTCACGCCGAGGCCCGCACCCTGTGGGACAGCGCGGCCGAAATCGGCAGGCTCGCCGAAGCGGCCCGATCCGGCACGGCGACGCGCGAGGAGCTTTCCGGCTCGACCATCACCATCACCTCGCTCGGCGCGCTCGGCGGCGTCGCCACCACGCCGGTGATCAACCATCCGGAAGTCGCCATCGTCGGCGTCAACAAGATGATGATCCGGCCGATCTGGGACGGCGCGCAGTTCGTGCCGCGCAAGATGATGAACCTGTCCTCATCCTTCGACCATCGCGTGGTCGACGGCTGGGATGCGGCCGTATTCGTCCAGCGCCTGAAGATGTTGATCGAGACCCCGGCCCTCCTTTTCATCGAATAGCCATCAAACCCGAAAAAGCGGATGCCGGTTTCTGGATAGAACGATGGCTGAAGAAAGAACTCTGCGATGAAGGAAATCACCTGCAAGCTGCTCGTCATCGGCGCCGGACCCGGCGGCTATGTCTGTGCAATCCGCGCCGGCCAGTTGGGGCTCGACACGGTCATCGTCGAGAAGGCCAGGCCCGGCGGCACCTGCCTGAATGTCGGCTGCATCCCTTCCAAGGCGCTGATCCATGCGGCGGACGAGTTCTTCAAGGTGCGGGGAATGGCGCAAGGGCACGACCCGCTCGGCATCTCGCTCGCCGCCCCCGCAATCGACATGGCGAAGACCATTTCCTGGAAGGACCGCATCGTCGGCCGACTGAACACCGGCGTCGCCGGATTGCTGAAAAAGGCGAAGGTCAAGTCCATCGAGGGCCACGCCCGCTTCCGCGACGGCAAGACCGTCGAGGTCGAGACGGAAACCGGAACCCAGGTGATCCGCGCCGAGACCATCGTCATCGCCACCGGCTCAGCCCCGGTCGAGCTGCCATTCCTGCCTTTTGGCGGGCCATCTGGAAACAATACCGTCATCTCCTCCACCGAGGCACTGTCGCTGAAGACGGTTCCGGAAACGCTCGCCATCGTCGGCGGCGGCTATATCGGGCTGGAACTCGGCACCGCCTTCGCCAAGCTCGGCAGCCGGGTGACGGTGGTGGAAGCCCTGCCCCGCATCCTGCCGCTCTATGACGCCGACCTCGTCAAGCCGGTGGCAAAACGGCTGGACGAACTCGGCGTCACCGTCCTGACCGGGGCAAAGGCAAAGGGGCTGTCGCCGGCGGGCGACGCTCTCGCCGTCGAGACCGCCGACGGCAAGACGGAGGCCCTCCCGGCCGAGCGGATTCTCGTCACGGTGGGCAGAAAGCCGGCCACGCAAGGCTGGGGGCTTGAGGAGATCGACCTCGACATGTCTGGTCCCTTCCTCCGCATTGACGAGCAATGCCGCACCTCGATGCGCGGCATCTACGCCATCGGCGACGTCACCGGCGAGCCGATGCTCGCCCACCGCGCCATGGCGCAGGGCGAAATGGTGGCCGAGATCGTCGCCGGCCACCGCCGTAACTGGGACAAGCGCGCCATCCCCGCCGTCTGCTTCACCGATCCGGAAATCGTCTCGGTGGGTCTCGCGCCCGACGAGGCGGGCCGCAGCGGAGCGGAAATCAGGATCGGCCAGTTTCCGTTCTCGGCCAATGGCCGCGCCATGACGCTGCAGGGCGAGGCCGGTTTCGTGCGCGTCGTCGCCCGCGCCGACAACCACCTCGTGCTCGGCATCCAGGCGGTCGGCTCCGGCGTATCGGAACTGTCCGCAGCCTTCGCGCTGGCCGTCGAGATGGGCGCGCGGCTGGAGGACATTGCCGGCACGATCCATGCCCACCCGACGCAGAGCGAGGGCTTCCAGGAAGCGGCACTGAAAGCGCTCGGCCGTGCCTTACACGCGTGATGTTACAGCGGCTTTCCGCGCCTATCGCGGCCAGCGCGGCACCTGAAAAGTTTTTCACGCTGACGATTCGGCGAATCTTGACGCGAATCAAATAGATACATATCAGTTTATGGGCAGGCGGACCTGAGCAGAGGAGGGTGATTCGGGGATCGGAACGGCGCTCAGGCGTTTGTTCCGGCATTTTTTTCACCCTTTCTCCTGCCTGGGGGCAGGCCCCGCCAGGGGCTTTGGCGACGCGAGGTCGCCATCCTGCTTGTAAGTTTCCAGTTGGTGTCGCTCAAGGCGACCCGCATCGTTGCGGGCGCATGTCGATTCGTGTTTTCGAGTCTTTCATTCGTCCACGCAGCCGTGCGGGCGAAACCTATTCTGACAGCCGCGCGCCAAGACAGGGCCGGACGCGGCAACGGACCGGAAACCGATGATCCAGCTTGGCTCGCCACGAGACACTCAGACCGAATCCGCCGCGTCCTTCACACGCACCGGGCTTTCGCGATTGATGCAGCAGGTCTGCTCCGACATCGGCGCCGACCATTATCTGCTGGTCGAACCGGCCGCCGAGCGCGGCCCCAAGGGGCTGCGCATCCTCGCCTCCAACTGGATATACGATGCGCTTGAGGAACTCGGCGGCGAAGGCATCTTCAGCCTGATCGAAAGCGGCCACGCGACAAGGCTGGGCGAGCCCGCCCGGGCATTGCCGGCTTCCGCCGCGTTCCTGTCGCAGGACCAGCAACTCGCCCTGCGCGACCATGGCCATGATCAGATATTCATCCGCCGGCTGTGCGTGCGCGGACGCTCGATCTTCGCGCTGTTCTCCGCCGGACGCGGCGCCGTGGTCGCCGCGGCCGCACTGGCGCGCGCCGGCGTGATGTGCAGCTACGCGCTCGACGGGCATCTCGCCGCGACCATCGCGGAACCCGCTCTTGCCGGCGTCCTGTCGGAACGCCAGCGCGAATGCCTGAAATGGGTCTCGGAAGGCAAGACGACCGAGGAAATCGCCGTAATTCTCGGCGTCTCGTCGAACACCGTCAACAGCTACGTCGCGCACGCCATCCAGAAGTTCGGTGCGAGCAACCGCGCAATGGCGATCGCCACCGCGATCAGAAGTGGAGTGATCTGATGTTGCGCGAGACCACGACGAACGACGCCGGCCATCATGGGCAAAACGATGCCACAGCCTGGGCGGAAAGCGACGAACGCCACGCCGGCCGGCCGGCGGTAGCGACGCTGGGCGATGCTGCCCTGCGCTGCCACGAGATGGCGGACAGGATCGGTGCTGCCGGCTTCAGCGTCTTCTTTGTTGCCGCCAAAGGCGAGACCCGCCGTCTCGCGCCGGTGTTCGACAGTTCCTATCCCGGCATATCGGCGCTTTCACGGGCACTGTCCTCGCCCGCGATCGATCGTCTCGCCAGACAGCTTTCGATCGGCTCGATGCCGGTATGGTGGCGCTCGGGAGACGCGGCCATTCTCGGCGCCGACTGTCACGTCTGGGCGCATGAAGCCGCGAACCCGCTTGCCGGCACGGCGCTCGCCGACCACCCGGGCATCGTCTTCCCTGTCGGGCAGGAAAACGGCCACACCGGCGCGATCGCCTTTTACGGCGCCGGCATCCGTCTCGTCGCTCACGACCTGTGCGAAACCCATGCCGGATGTTTCGCCCTGTTTGCCGAAGTCGCAAGCCAGCGCGCGCCGGGCGGCGCGCAGCTTCCATCGATCTCGAAGCGCGAGATCGAATGCCTGCGCCTGACCGCCAACGGCTTCACCAGCGAGGAGATCGCCGTCGAGCTCGGACTGTCGGTTCATACCGCCAATCAGTATCTGACAAGCTCGGCTCACAAGCTCAACGCGGTCAGCCGCATCCACGCGGTGGCGAAGGCGCTACGCACCGGCCTGATCGACTAGAGCATTTTGCAGTCAGACGGTTACGTCTGACGTCGCATAATGCGGTTCAAGAAACAAAGCGAGAGCGACGGAACTGCATTCGTCGGAATGCCCGTTGCTCTAATCGGGAAAGTCAGGCGGTAAACGCCGCCGGCAGGCTCTTGCGACTGCTGCGGATGCGGGCGTGTTCCAGCGCGTGTTCGAGGAAAGCGTCGTTCTCGACCGGGTCGGACGACGGCTTATCGAACGACACGTAATTGACCTCGACCGAAGCCTGCCGCGCTGCGAGCGTAAGGGCGAAGTAGACGCTGACGCCAGCTGGGCGCAGTTCGAGATCGAGAACGATGCGCGGCGCGCCGTCCCACGCGACATGAGCCTCGCCGCCATGACCGAGCCTGAGCGTGCCGGGCTGGAAATACAGCTCCGCCGCCGTATCGACCAGATCGGCGATCGACGCCAGGCGTTCGAGCCGGATATAGGCGATGTAATCGCCGACATCGACCATGCGCAAATCCCGGACGACTTCGGCGATCGCCTGGGCGACGATGACCTCCCGGGTTGAACAATGCGGCTGGCGGTTCATGATCTCACCTTGCCCGCAGCAGGTGCTGCCTTGCTTGCATAAAGTACGCGAACCAGTTCCGCCACGGCCTGGTAGAACTGAGGTGGAATCATACTATCGACCGAAACTTGACTGTACATGGAGCGCGCGAGCGCCACGTCCTCGAAAACCGGTATCTCGTGCGCCTCGGCGATTTCCCTGATCTTGAGCGCAACCAGATCCTGCCCCTTGGCGACGACCACCGGCGCAGCGTTCTCCTCGCGCACATAACGCAGAGCGATCGAGAAATGGGTCGGGTTGGCGATCACCAGCGTCGCTTTCGGCACGTCGGCCATCATCCGCCGACGGGCGCGGTCGCGCTGGAGCGAGCGCAGCCGCGAGCGCATGATCGGATCGCCCTCGGCCTGCTTCATCTCGTCCTTCACCTCCTGCTTGGTCATGCGCAGGTCCTGCCGCCAGGAAAAGCGCGACCACAGAAGATCCGCGACCGCGATCACCACCATGATGGCGGTGATCGCCACGACGATCTCGACGGCGAGGTCACGGATGACGGCGCCGAAGGCTTCCGGCTGGGTGATCATTCCCGCGAGAAGCTCGTTCTGCGCCCCGCGCATGGCAAAGGCCAGCACCACGCCGGCAAGGATCAGCTTGCCCAGCGATTTGGCGAACTCGACCAGCCCCTTGCGGCCGAACAGCCGCCCCCAGCCTTCCTTCAGCGAAATTCGCGACAGTTTCGGCTGGATCCGGTCCAGCACCATGCGCGGCATGTTCTGAAGGACGGAACTGGCGATGCCGGCGCCGATCAACAGCGCCATCAACCCGGCGAGCGGCTTGGCGATCTCGAGGAAGACCTGGCGGTAGAGCAGGATCGCATCGTGCTCGGTCGACAGCGTCCACGCCTCCGGCCGCTCGATGAACATCGACAGGAAGCCGGCAAGCTCGACCGCGCGCGGCTCGGCGAGCAGGACCATGAAAACGAGGATCGCCAGGAACGATCCGACGACGGACACTTCCTTGGCGAAGGGGACCTGCCCCTTGTCGAGCGAGTCACGGATCTTCTTTTCCGTGGCCTCTTCCGTCTTGCTGTCCTTGTCCGACTGCTCCGCCATCGGGCGCTCCGGTCAGAGTGGCTCAGGCGGCGTCCTGCATCGTCGGAAGCTCCAGCGCGCCGGTCGTGGCAAGGCCGATCGCGGTCGCGGCGATGCGCTTGCGCGCTTTGGCGATCTCCGCCGGCGTCGCCGCGTCGGAGGGAATCGTCAGCTCGGATTCGATCATTCGCCGCGAACGGGCTCCGATCGCCGACAGCACCGCCTCGGTGAGGTCTCCCTCCGCCTCACGCAATGCCAGCGTGACCAATTCGGTCGACAGCCCGTCGAACAGGGTGACGCGCGATTTCTGATCGAGCAACACGACGTCGTCGAAGCTGAACAGCCGCGCCTTGACCTGATCGATACCTTCCGCCCCGCTCGCCTCGAGATCCGAGACGAGTTCGTCGAGCACGTCCTTGTCGAGCTCGTTCAACAGGTTGGCGACGCGGGTCTGGCTGGCGGAACCATCCTTGCCGGTGACATCGGCGGCGAGACGCTTGCGAAGCTGGTTCTCGACCAGCTGCTTCGCGGCCGGCTGCACCGTGGTCATCGACAGCATCCGCTTCAGCACCTCGTTGCGCAGCTTCTTGTCAAAGGTCAGGAGCGCGTTGGCTGCGGGCTGCGATTCGAGATTGGAAAACACCATTGCGATGGTCTGCGGATGCTCGTCGCACAACAGCATGCCGAGCCGCGCCGGCTCCAGCTCGGCAAGGTCCGGCCAGATCGGCGGCGCCTCGTCGCTCATCAGCGACGGCTTGCTCCAGCCCATCAGCAGGCTGATCTCCTCCGGCGACAGCGATTCGTTGAGGATCGTGTCCATCTGGTCGCCGGAATCGAGCAGGCCCGCGCCCTCGGTGAATTCGTCCTCGAACTCGGCGACGATGTTCTCAAGCTCGCTCTGCGGAATGGTCCGCAGCATGCGCGCCGCCTCGATCAGCGCCTTCAGTTCCTCATGCTTGAAAAATCGCAGCAGCCGGCCAGCCGACGGCTTGCCCATGGCAACCAGAACGGCGGCAGCCTTCTGAGCCTTCGTGAGCTTGCCTTCCAGGCTCATTGCACCCCTGTCCCCGATTCGCTGTGCAACAGGATATACAGCCTAACCCGGCTTGGAAGCATCGATGATCTGCGTCAGCTTGATCCCGAAGCGCGAGGGGTCGTTTTCCAGCACGGTGATCTCGCCGCAGGCGATCTTGCGGCCGTTGACGACAACGTCGACAGGTTCGCCGATGCGGCGGTTGAGCGCCACCGTGGAGCCTTTCTGCAGCGTCATCAGGTCCGAGACGGACATTTCGGCACTGCCCAGAACGATCTGGACGTCCACAGGAATGTTCATGATGATGTCGGGATTGGCGGTCCGCATCTCGGCTGCGCCGACCGCCGAAGCCGCTTGCTGCGATGCGAAGACGGGCGGCTCTCCGGTCTTGTCCTCATGCAGCACGCCGCGCAGTTCCTCGATCGCGCGGTTGAGCTCGGCTTCCTGCGGATCGTCGCCCAGGCCGGCGCCGAGATTGTCGAGGTTCAGCGGATTGGAGAAATCGCCGAAACCGCCGGCCGTGCCGGCATCCGCATCTGCATCGGCGATGCCGAGGCTGTCGAGATTGGGAAGGGATGTGTTCATGCCTGTCTCCTTGCGGGTCTGTGCGGTCGCGCCTCAGCGCGGCATCAACCCGTCGATGAATTCCTTGCCCTGGTCGAAGGGCTCGATGATCCGGACCGTGAAGTTCTGGCCAAGCTTGCCGAACTCGCAGGTGAAGAGCGGCTTCTTGCTCGCCGAGAGCTTCGTTTCGCTCTGCGCCGTTTCCGGCATTTCCAGCACCTGGCCGATCGAAAGCCGCGACAGATCGCCGAGCGTCATCCGCATCAGCGGAACCGTCGCTTCGAGCTTGACCGCCGAGCGCATGACCTCCTCGCTGAAGCGCGCATGCCAGAGCGCTTCCTGGTCGGGGCTGTCCTCGACCTCGGCCGAGCCGTCGCCCCGGTGAAGCAGAAGCACGCGCTGCGGCATGATGACGATGAAGCGGCCTTCGCCCGAAGGCACCACGAGCTTGAACGACAGTCGCACCGCCGGACCGTCGCGGATGACCAGCTTCTTCAGGTCGCGATCGGATATCGCCGCCTGCATCGGGAACTTGATCGACAGCGCCCTGACGCCAGAGCCGTTGAGCGCCTTGGCGGTCGCCTCGAAGACCACGGAGGCGAGCTCAAGCTCGATCGTGGTCAGCGGACGCAGGATCTGCGACACCGGCATGTCGGGATCGCCGCCGAACAGCGCGCTCACCAGAAGCGAGATCGCCTGCGAATCCGCCAGCAGCATCAGCGCGTCCGGCGACGTCGCCGAGGATGCGACCACCAGCGCATCGTTCTCCACCTCCGGGCGCTTGGCATCGGCCATCCGCGCCAGCGCCACGCTCTCCAGCTCGATCTCGATCGGATAGGAGACCTGCTCGTTCAGGCTGTCGCGGATGGCGGGCAGCGCCCTCAGGCCGAGCGAACGGGCGGTGTTGACGATGTGCTCGGGCTCGCCGGTGTCGCCGACCAGCCGCTCGACGATCGGGTTGCGAACCGGGGCTGCTTCGCCGGCATCGGCGAAATCGCGAGGCTGGGCGAGCGCGGTCATCACGCCACCTTGCCGTGCAGCGTGCTCTGCTCGACCGCATCGATCGACGGGCGCTCATAGGCGGAGATGGTCTTGCGGCCGAATTCCAGCGCGACCTGCGGCAGCGACCCGTTCATGTAGGCGAGCAGCGTCTGCTTGACGATGATGTAGAGCCGGTTCTTCTTGTCGCGGACGATCTTGATCTTCTGGGCGATCGGCGCGACCACCGCATAGTTGAGGAAGATGCCGAGGAAGGTGCCGACGAGCGCGGCGCCCACCAGCCCGCCGAGGATTTCCGGCGACTGGTCGATGGCGCCCATCGCCTTGATGACGCCCAGCACCGCCGCGCAGATGCCGAGCGCCGGAAAGGCGTCGGCCAGCACGACGAGTGCGTTGTAGGACTTCAGCTTGTCGTGCTTGATGGTCTGGATTTCCTCGTCCATCAGCGCCTCGATCTCGAAGGGCCGGGCGTTGCCGATGATGATGATGCGGCAATAATCGCAGATGAAGTTGGTCAGGTCGCGGTTCCTGAGCACGCTCGGAAACGCCTGGAACACCGAGGATTCGTCCGGGTTGTCGATATGGGCCTCGACCTCGTTGCGCGACTTGGTGCGCAGCTCGCGCATCAGGCTGTGCAGCACGCCCAGCGTCTCGAGATAGTCTTGCTCCTTCGGCACCTGGTTGCGGAATGCCTCCATCATCGCCCTGCCGGCGTCCTTGACCGTCGACATCGGGTTGGCGATCAGGAACGCGCCGACACCCGCGCCGCCGATGATCACCAGTTCCCAGGGTTGCATCAGGACGTCGAGATGCCCGCCCATGGCCATGTAACCACCGAGCACGCAGCCCATGATGACGACGAAACCGATCACTATGCCCACGGGGAACCACCTTCCTAGCGCCTTCGGTTCCTTGCGTAGCGCGCAGGGCTTGCGCGAGGCTTGAAGGCGCGCGGGAAACGGCCGTTCAGCTTCACGCAAGCATTTGGCTCTATTCTGGCACGATCCATTTCCGCGCTTATGGAGGCGTGCGTGCTCAGTACCAGCATGAGTTACCGGCTCATCAGCCGCGACATCGACACGTCGCTGGCACGAGTGGCGGATCAGGCCGCAGTCAAGCGCGAGAGCGAGTATTTCCGGACCAAGATCGGCGAGGTAAAAACCCCCGAGGAGTTCGTCAAGAACACGCGGCTTTTCAATTACGCCATGAAGGCGTTCGGCCTCGCCGACATGGCCTATGCCAAGGCCTTCATGCTGAAGGCGATGAAGGAAGGCGTCGACGACCCTGAAAGCTTCGCCAACAAGCTCAGCGACAAGCGCTACGCCGAATTCGTCAAGGTGTTCGATTTCGCCGCACTGGGCGAGAAAGCCACCAGCTACAATGTCGCGCGCGACAGCACGGTCGAGAGCTTCACCGCCCGCGTCACCGCCAACGGCCAGATCGAGGAAAGCGCCGAGGCCAAGGCGGCGACCGCCTATTTCAAGGGCAATGTCGGCGGGATCGAATCCATCGACGAGTTGCTCGGCAACTCCCGCCTGCTCACCTATGCCATGCAGGCCTTCAGCATCGAGGGGCTGGGTCTCGACCACGCCACCCTGACGAAGCTGCTCGAGGGCGGCGTCGCCGACCCCGACAGCCCGGCGAACAGCCATTCCGACAAGAAGGTCGCGAAGTTCGTCGCCGCCTTCGACTTCGCCGCGCTGGGCGAGAGCACCACCACCTATGTCGCCGCGGTCGACGACACCGTCGCCGGCTATCTGCGGCAGACGCTGGAGGAAAACGCCGGCAACCAGAACGAGGGTGTGCGCCTCGCGCTCTACTTCCAGCGCAAGGCCTCGACCATCAAATCCTTTTACTCGATCCTGTCCGACCCGGCCCTCGCCCAGGTTGTACGCACCGCGCTCGGCTTTCCCGACTCGATGGCGCAGGCCGACATCGACCGCCAGGCGGCGGCGATGGAAAAGCGCCTCGACATCGAGGATTTCCAGGATCCTGAGAAGCTCGCCAGGTTCCTGTCCCGCTTTTCCGCAATGTGGGACGTCAGCGAGGCAGGCGCGGCGACGGTCACCTCGCCGGCCTTGACCATTCTCTCCGCATCGTCAGGGGTCGGAATCTCGTCCGACACGCTGATGGCAATCGCAACGCTGAAGAACAGGTAGGCGCCCGTGCAATCCGGAATCTACGTCGCGCTTTCGTCGCAGATGGCGCTCGACAAGCGCCTGACCACCATCGCCGACAACGTCGCCAACACCAATACGGTCGGCTTCCGCGGCACCGGCGTCAAGTTCGAGGACGTCGTCAGCGGCCTCGGCGACAAGTCGGTCTCGTTCGCCTCGGCCGGCAACACCTACCTGTCGTCGAAAACCGGATCGATGCGGGAAACCGGCAATCCCTTCGATTTCGCCATCCGTGGCGACGCCTGGTTCGGCATCGAGACCCCCCAGGGCACGGTGATGACGCGCGACGGCCGCTTCACCATGCTGGAGACCGGCGAACTGGTGACGATCGAAGGCCATCCGGTGCTCGACGCCGGCGGCGCGCCGATCCAGCTTGACGCGCAGGCCGGACCGCCCGAGGCCGGCGCGGACGGAACCCTGCGCCAGGATGGACGGCTGATGGCGGCCATCGGCCTGTTCGAGTTTCAGCCCAGCCTCGACTTCACCCGCTTCGGCAATTCCGGCGTCGTGCCGTTCGGGCCGCCAGAGCCCGTCGTCGACCGCATCGACGCGGGCGTGACGCAAGGGTTTGTCGAGGATTCGAACGTCAACCCGGTGCTCGAAATCACCCGGCTGATCCAGATTCAACGTGCCTTCGAGCATGTCTCGGCGCTGATCCGCGACAGCGAGCAGGCGCTCGACCAGGCGATCTCGACGCTGGGACCGCGATAAGCGATGCAAGAGGGCGCTCAGGGAGGCAATTGTGCGCTGCATGCCGTCGAGCGCACCCTGTCGCGCTTCGGCAGCGGCCGCATGCTCCTGCGCTGCGGCGGCCGCATCGACGAGATTTCCCCCAGCCATTACCGCGTCCGCGGCATGTCGCTGAACGCCCGGCTCGGCGACGTCGTCGAGCACAGGTCGACGTCGGGCCTCCGGACCGGCGAGGTGGTCAGGATCGGTCCCGACGAGACGCTGATCGCACCCTATGATCGCAATCCCGATGCCGGCATCGGCGACCAGGTCTTCATCCGCACCGGCAGGGGCGCGGCGCCGCATTCCTCGTGGCGCGGCCGCGTCGTCGACGCGCTCGGCCGCCCCGTCGACGGCAAGGGGTCCTTGAGCGCTGGCATGGACGTCGCTCCCGCCATCCCGCCCTCGGCCATGGCGCGCCAGCGTGTCGCCACCGGCTTCATGACTGGCGTGCGCGTCATCGACATCTTCACCCCGATCTGCTTCGGCCAGCGGCTCGGCATCTTCGCCGGCTCCGGCGTCGGCAAGTCGACGCTTCTGGCGATGCTCGCCAGTGCCGATGCCTTCGACACCGTCGTGGTCGCGCTGGTCGGCGAGCGCGGCCGCGAGGTGCGTGAATTCCTCGAAGACACGATCGGCCCCCAATGCCTCGGCAAGACGGTCGCCGTCGTCGCCACCAGCGACGAGAGCGCGATGATGCGCCGGCGTGCGCCGGACATGGCGATGCGCGTCGCCGAGCACTTCCGCGACAAGGGCCACCGCGTCCTTCTGGTGCTCGATTCGATCACCCGTTTCGCCCATGCGCTGCGCGAGGTCGCCATCGGCATCGGCGAGCCGCCGGTGGCGCGCGGCTATCCAGCCTCGGTGTTCACCGACCTGCCCAAGCTGCTCGAACGGGCCGGCCCCGGCGTCGACGGGACAGGGTCGATCACCGCGATCCTGTCGGTCCTCGTCGATGGCGACGATCACAACGATCCCGTCGCCGACTCGATTCGTGGCATTCTCGACGGCCATGTCGTGCTGTCGCGCGCCATCGCCGAGCAGGGCCGCTATCCGCCGGTCGATCCGCTGGCCTCCATCTCGCGCCTCGCGCCCAAGGCGTGGACGAAGGAACAGCGCATTCTGGTGACGCGGCTGCGCAGCATGATCGCCCGGTTCGAGGACACGCGCGACATCCGACTTCTCGGCGCCTACCAGCCTGGAGCCGATCCCGATCTCGATCTGTCGGTGAGACAGGTTCCCTTCATCTACGAGGCGTTGACACAGACGCCGCAGGACACGACATCGGCCGATCCGTTCGCGGACCTCGCCCGCCATCTGAGAAGCAGAGAGACCCCGGCCAATGAACCCGTGGAATAGGCTGCGCGACATGGCCGGGCGCCTGATCAGCGGCGGGAGCGCGCTCCCGGCCAGCGGCGAGGCCATCTATCTGACAGAAACGGCCTATCGCAACCGTCGTCAGGCCGGGGCCAGTGCCCCCGAAATCCGCGAGCGCCATTTCGGCCTCGGCAGCGGGCGCAAGCGGGCGCTTGCTGCCGATGCGCCGGCGCATCCGCGCGGCGGATTGCTGGCGCGGCTGCGGTCGCGCGGCAGGGCGGAGAAAGACGCGCAATGCTATTCACGCACGAAGATCGTCGGCACCCCGCATCCGCCATCGCCGCAGCCGCCTGCGTCGGCGCCTGCGCATGAACCTGCTCAGGCGATTTCTCAGACGCCCGCCCCCGCAGCAACCCTTGCGGCAGCCGCAAACAGTGCGCCCTCGATGGAAAAGCCGCTGGCAAGCCCCATGCCCGGCGAGGCGGCACTGCAGAAGCAACCGCCTGCAAGGATTGCACAGTTAGGCCCCAAAGATACGGAAATGCTGCGGAACCTGTTCGGCGAGCCGCAGCAATCCTCACCGCTGCCCACGCCCCTTCCCTCTCCCCTGGCATCCCCTCTGCCCCGCCGTGCGGCGGCGGCAGCCGTGAAGCCCGCGCCGCGCAAACCCGCTACACCCGCACCCTCCCGCTCGCCCATAGTGAAAAAGCGCAAGAAGATGGATCGCGGCGACCTGACCGTCGCGGCGCTCGGCCTGACGCTTGCCGCGATCTGCGCCATCTTCCCCTGGTACATCTTCTTCAATCAGGAGAAGTTCGGGGTTCGTGAATTCGTCTTCAGCGGCGCCGGCGCATCGAGCCGGCCAAGCGGGCTTGCCTATGTTCCGCAACCCGTCGGAAAGCCGTTCGCATCGACCGAAGTGCCCAAGCTGGCGCTGGATTTCTTCCCCACGGCCACCCTGCCGGCGGAAGGAGACGCGCCCCGCGCCATTCCCGCCTCGGAACAGCCTTTCCCGGCCGACAAGCTCAACTTCAGGCTGGTCCACGTCGCCAATGGCCGCGCCATGATCGAGGACGGCGACGGCCTGTGGGTTGTCCAGCGCGGCTCGCAGCTTCCCGACGCCAGCCGGGTCGTTTCCATCGAGCAGCGCAAGGGCCGCTGGGTGCTGCTGACATCCCGCGACGGAATCGTCGAACTCGGCGCCAACTGACCGCTTCTGAACGCAAGGTCCGCGCAAGGCCGAATTCTTAAAGTATCGTTACCCTCAAGGAGTAGCGATGCAACCCGTCAACCTGTTCGCACTGGCATCCCAGCAGGCACGGTGGCTGTCCGTGCGCCAGACTGCCGTGTCCAGCAACATCGCCAACGCCAACACGCCCGGCTACGGCACCGTCGATGTCGAGCCGTTCCAGGCGGTGCTCGACCAGACGCGCGTCGCCATGCGCGCCACCCATCCGAAGCATATTGCGGTCGGCGCGACCGAAGATGCGCTCTCGGTTCGCCAGACCGACGAGAGCCGGCCGCTGATGCCCTCGGGCAACACCGTGGTGCTGGAGCAGGAGTTGATGAAATCCGGCGAGGTCCGCCGCTCGATGGAGATGAACACCGCCATCGTCGGGGCCTTTCACCGCATGCTGATGATGACCACCCGATGATGACGATTGGGAGCTGACCCGGTGGACCCGCTGATTTCCTCTCTCAAGGTGGCTGCGTCCGGCCTCGGCGCGCAATCGGAGCGGCTGCGCGTCGTTTCCGAAAACCTCGCCAACGCCCAGTCGACCGGCAATTTTCCCGGTGCCGATCCCTATCAGCGCAAGACCATCACCTTCACGGCGGAGCTCGACCGCCTGTCGGGCGCGCGCATGGTCGAGGTCTCGTCGATCGCCAACGACAAGACCGCCTTTCCTTCCGAGTTCCAGCCCGGCCACGAGGCGGCGGACGAGCTCGGCTACGTCAAGATGCCGAACGTCAACGTGCTGGTCGAGATGGCCGACATGCGCGAGGCCAATCGCAGCTACGAGGCCAACCTTCAGTCGATCAAGCAGGCGCGCGATCTCATTTCCATGACCATCGACCTTCTGAGGAACCAGTGATGATAGACAGCCTCGCAGCCGTAGGCCGGGTCGGCTCGCCGGCTTCCATGCTCGACGGTCTCGCCACCATTGCCGGTCCGGCGCTGAAGCCGGTCAACGTCGCGGCCGAAACCTCGTTTTCCGCGGCACTTTCTTCGGTGTCGCAGGAGGCGGTCTCGACGATGCGCAACGCCGAGGGGCTGTCGCTGACCGCGCTTCAGGGCGGCGGTCTCGACACGCGTGAGGTCGTCGACGCCGTCATGAGCGCCGAGCAGACGCTCCAGGCCGCGATCGCCATCCGCGACAAGATCGTGACCGCCTATCTCGAAGTCAGCCGAATGGCGATCTGAGGAAAAGATCCATGAAAGCTCTCGCCATCGCCGCCACCGGCATGAATGCGCAGCAGACCAATCTCGAGGTCATCGCCAACAACATCGCCAACATCAACACCACCGGCTTCAAGCGCGCCCGCGCCGAATTCTCCGACCTGCTCTACCAGGCCGAACGGGTGCAGGGCGCGCCCAACCGCGCCAATCAGGCGATCGTTCCCGAGGGCGCGCATATCGGCCTCGGCGTCAAGACCAGCGCCATCCGCAACGTCCATCTTCAGGGCAATCTGGTCAACACCGGCAACAAGCTCGACATCGCGCTGGCCGGACAGGGCTGGTTCGAGATCGAGGGCGCGAACGGCGAAGCGCTTTATACCCGCGCCGGCTCGTTCAACACCAATGCCGAAGGTCAGCTGGTCACCGTCGACGGCTATCTCGTCACCGGCGGCATCGTCATTCCCGACAATGCCATCGAAGTGATCGTCAACAAGTCGGGCCAGTTCTTCGCCCGTTACGACAATCAGGTCGAGCTCGAGGAACTGGGCCAGCTGGCGCTGACCAATTTCTCGAACGAAGCCGGTCTCGCGCCACTCGGCGACAACCTGTTCCAGGAAACCGCCGCTTCCGGCCCGGCCATTGTCGGCATTCCCGGCGATCCGGGCTACGCCACCACCGAACAATATTATCTCGAATCCTCGAACGTCGATCCCGTCAAGGAGATCACCGAGATGATTTCGGCGCAGCGCGCCTACGAGATGAACTCCAAGGTCATCAAGGCGGCCGACGAAATGGCCGCCACCATCACCCAGGGCATCAGGTAACAGCCATGATCCGCCGTCGCCTTCGCGCAATCCTGCCGCTCGCCTTCCTCGCTTTCGCGACGGTCGCGGTTGCGCCGGCCGCCGCGCAGGACATGGTTCTGGTGCCGACCCGCACCATCTATCCGGGCGAGATCGTCAGCGCCGGCATGCTGGAGGAGGTGCCGCTGCGGCGTCAGCTGCGCAACCCGGCGGCCGTCGAACGCCGCTTTGACGCGCTCGACGGCAAGGTGGCGCGCCGCACGCTGCTGCCCGGCCGCATGATCCCGGTCGGCTCGGTGCGCGAGGCATGGGTGGTCGAGCCGGGCAAGCCGGTGCAGGTGCTCTACGTGCAGGGTGGGCTTGAGATCGCGGTCTCGGCGGTGGCGCTTCAGGCCGGTGCGGCCGGCGACATCGTGCGCCTGCGCAACGTCGATTCAGGCAGCGTTTTCTCGGGCATCGTCATGGCCGACGGCACCGTCAGGGTCTCGGCATCATGATGCGGCCGCTGGCACTGGCGCTCGCGGCGCTGATCTCTTTCGCTGCGCTGGCCTTCGCCGACGACGCCCGCCGCGCCGGCACGCGCGGCAACAGCGCCGACGGCAGTTCCGCCGCCGGAGAAGACCATGCCGGCGCCGCCTATGGCGGCGTGTGGCGCAACGATCCCCTTTCCGGCTCGGGCTTCACTAAAGCGCGGATCAAGGATGTCGCCCTGCTCCAGAGCGCGCGCGACAACCAGCTTGTCGGCTACGGCCTCGTCATCGGCCTGCATGGAACCGGCGACGGCCTGCGCTCCTCGCCCTTCACCGAGCAGTCGATGCGCGCGATGCTGGAAAATCTCGGCGTCTCGACACGCGGCGGCCAGTCGCGCGCCAAGAATGTCGCCGCCGTCATCGTCACCGCCAACCTGCCGCCCTTCGTCCAGTCGGGCGCGCGCATCGACGTCAACGTCTCGTCGATGGGCGACGCCACCTCGCTGGCCGGCGGCACGCTGGTGATGACGCCGCTTCGCGCGCCCGACGGCGAGATCTACGCGGTTGCCCAGGGTTCGGTCATCGTCGCCGGCTTCGCCGCCCAGGGCCAGGCCGAAAGCGTGACGCAAGGCGTGCCAACCGGCGGCCGCGTGCCGAATGGCGGCATCGTCGAGCGTCAGGTTCCGGCGTCCTTCACCGCCGACACGACGCTGACGTTGCAGCTCAGGAACCCGGATTTCTCGACCGCCGTCCGCATTGCCGACGCCATCAACGACTATTCCAACCATCGTTTCGGCAAGCGCGTCGCCCAGGAACAGGACGCCCGCACGGTTCTGATCAAGCGCCCGCAGGGCATTTCGGCCGCGCGCTTCTATGCAGAACTGGAAAACATCGTCATCGAATCCGACGCGCCGGCCCGCGTCGTCGTCGACGAGCGCACCGGCACCATCGTCATCGGCCAGCAGGTGCGCATCTCGCGCGTCGCCATCAGCCACGGCGCGCTGACGGTGCGCATCACCGAAATGCCCAAGGTGGTGCAGCCCGAGCCGTTCTCGCGCGGGGAAACCGCGGTCGAGCCGTTCACCGCCATCGAGGTCGACCGGCCGGACGGCAAGGTCGCCATGCTCGACGGCCCCGATCTTCAGACGCTGGTTTCCGGCCTGAACAAGCTCGGCGTCAAGCCCGACGGCATCATCGCGATCCTGCAGGGCATCAAGTCGGCGGGCGCGCTCCAGGCCGAACTCGTGCTGCAATAGGACGGCTGCCATGACGCTTCGCCCCTTCCGCTCTCCCGCCTCCCCGTCCAGCCGCCGCGCCGCGCTTGCCGCCGGCGCGGGCGTCGTCCTCGGCGCCCTCGTCTTCGGCGGAACCCCGGCTGCGACGCAGGCGGTGGAAACGGCCGCAGCGGCGATCGGCGAGGTCGACGACGACATCCGCCGCTTCTGCTCCAACATCGCCGATGCCGCGCGCGACCGTCGCTACGCCTTGCAGCAGGCCGAACTCGAAACGCTGCAGAAGGACATCGACAAGCGCATCGCCACGCTGGAGCAGAAGCGCGCCGAATACGAGGACTGGCTGAAGCGTCGCAACGAGTTCCTCGCCAAGGCCGAGGGCAATCTGGTCGAAATCTATTCCCGCATGCGCCCGGATGCAGCGGCGGAGCGGCTGGCGGTGGTCAATGTCGAGCTCGCCGCCGGCATCCTGATGAAGTTGCAGGCCCGGCAGGCCGGCATCATCCTGAACGAAATGGACAGCAAGGCCGCCGCCGCGCTCACCAGCATCATGGCAAGCGCGGCCCGGAGGCAGGACCCGACATGAACGCGAAGCCGCTCCTCGTCATCGCCGCGCTTGCGCTCGCCGGCTGCACCACCCCTCAGGAAGAGATCGGCAAGCCGCCGGCGCTGTCGCCGGTGGGCTACGGCGTCGGCATGGACGCCAAATCCGCCTACAGCTACCCGACACCGCCGGCACAGGCGACCAAGCGCTATTCGCTGTGGGACGACCGCCAGTCGAAATTCTTCACCGATGCCCGTGCATTGCAGGCCGGCGACATCCTGACCGTCGATATCCAGATCAACGATCGCGCCCGGTTCCGAAACGAGTCCGAGCGCTCGCGCACATCGAGCCGTGGGCTCGGCCTCGGCGCGTCGGTATCGACCTGGCCATGGAAGGGTGTGACCGGCTCGGCCGAGTTCGACATTGATTCCGACACCGCCTCGAAAGGCGCCGGCGCAACCGCCCGCTCGGAAGACATCCGCCTTTCGGTCGCGGCCGTGGTGACGGAAGTGCTGCCCAACGGCAATCTGGTGATTTCCGGTTCGCAGGAAGTGCTGGTCAATGCCGAGCTTCGCGTCCTGACCATCACCGGCATCGTCCGCCCGTCCGACATCGGCGCCGCGAACACGGTTTCGTATGAGCGGATCGCCGAGGCGCGCATCTCCTATGGCGGGCGCGGCCGGCTGACGGAAGTCCAGCAGCCGGGCTGGGGCCACCAGATCGTCGACAACGTCCTGCCGTTCTGACCGGGTCCGCTGCCATGGCAATCGTCGAAGACACCCTACCGCCGGACCGGAAAGGCCCAACGCTGATCGTCCAGATCGCGGCGCTGATTGGGCTGACGGCCGTCGCCGTCGCCATCGGCTGGCTGGCCGGTCTCTACCTTTCCGGGCAGCAGCCCGACGCGCGCAGGGATGCCAAAGCCGAAGCAGTTGCCAAGGCCACCGAAACCAGACTGGCGGAGGCAGGCGAGAAGCTCGGCGTCGTCTATCTCGAGCCGGTTACCACCAACCTTGCCGGCCCGACCGAAACCTGGGTCCGTCTCGAACTTGCGCTGGTTTTCGCCGACAAGCCCGACCTCGTGATGGCGCAGACCGTGCAGCAGGACATCGTCGCCTATCTGCGGACGGTGAAATTCCATCAGGTCGAGGGGCCGAGCGGTTTCCAGCACCTCAAGGCCGACATCGAGGAGCGCGCCGCCATCCGCAGCGAAGGCAAGGTCAAGGGCGTGCTCTTCCGCACGCTGCTGTTCGAATGATGCGTCCGCGCAGCCTTGCTTTCGCCTGCTTCGCGATGCTGGCGGCATCCGCGCTGCCGGCCGCCGCGCAAGGTCTGAATCTCGACGGCATCGCCGGGCAGCTTCAGGGGCAGACGGTCGGCACCATCGTCCAGCTTTTCGGGCTGCTGACGGTCCTGTCGCTCGCCCCCGGCATCCTGATCATGGTGACGAGCTTCACCCGCTTCATCATCGTGTTCTCGATCCTGCGCTCCGGCCTCGGCCTGCCGTCGACGCCGGCCAACCTGATCCTGATCAGCCTGTCGCTGTTCATGACCTTCTACGTCATGGGGCCGACCTTCGACCGCGCCTGGAACGAGGGCATGCAGCCGCTGGTGGCCAACGAGATCGATGAGGCGCAGGCCTTCGAGCGCATCTCCGATCCGTTCCGCGACTTCATGGTCGCCAATGTCCGCGACAAGGATTTCGACCTGTTCGCCGACCTCGCCCGCGAGCGCGGCCAGGCCGACATCCAGGCCCAGACCGCCGATTTTCGCATCCTCGTCCCCGCCTTCATGATCTCCGAAATCCGCCGCGGCTTCGAGATCGGCTTCCTGATCGTGCTGCCCTTCCTCGTCATCGACCTGATCGTCGCCACCATCACCATGTCGATGGGCATGATGATGCTTCCCCCCGTTGTGGTCTCGCTGCCGTTCAAGATCCTTTTCTTCGTGCTGATCGACGGCTGGAACCTGCTGGTCGGATCGCTGGTTCGCTCCTTCGCCTGAGCGTCGACGGTGTTCAGCATCGGTTAACCATATGTTTTTTTGCAAAATTAACCATGTGCCTTAGCCGTTTGGCAGGCTTTCGCCGCCTAGATTGGCGGTGAGGGGCAGATCGGATTTTGGGGGCTTCCAACCGATCGGGGCATGATGCCACGCCGCCTTCGCCGGACCATCCGGCATGTTGTTCGAGTTTCGAGTACAAGGCGTTTTATCATGTCCAGTCTTCTGACCAACGCGTCCGCGATGACGGCGCTGCAGACCCTGTCGCAGACCAACAAGAACCTCAACGCCACCCAGAACCGCATCGCCACCGGCCAGCGCATCTCGGAAGCGTCGCACAACGCCGCCTACTGGTCGATCTCGGTCGGCATGAACGCCCAGAACAAGGCGCTCTCGGCCGTGCAGGACTCGCTCGGCTTCGGCAAGGCCATCCTCGACACCGCCTATACCGGCCTCAACGAGGCGCTCGGCAAGGCCGAGGACATGATCGCCAAGTATGTCTCGCTCGAGCAGGACGGCATCGACGCCACCGCGGTCAACGCCGAGATCACCCAGCTGAAGGCGCAGATCACCGCCATCGCCACCGGCGCCGACTTCGAAGGCCAGAACCTCTTGTCGACCGCCGGCACCGCCGTCGACGTCGTCAACGGCTACAACAAGACCACCGGCGTCACCACGATGCAGATTGCCAAGTACGATCTGGAAGCGGCGTTCACCGCCGTCACCGACGAAGTCACGGCGCAGGCCGCGTTCACCGCGATGAAGACCGCCGCCGCGAATTTCGGCGCAATGAAGATGCGCATCGAGTCGCAGTCGACCTTCGTTTCTCAGCAGGTCGACGCCATCGACCGCGGTGTCGGTCAGCTGGTCGATGCCGACATGGAAGCGGAATCGGCCCGTCTGTCGGCGCTGCAGGTTCAGCAGCAGCTCGGCATCCAGGCGCTGTCGATCGCCAATTCCAACACCCAGAACCTGCTCTCGCTGTTCCGCTAATAGCCGGGCGGCAAAAGCCGCTCAGATCACCTATCGCAAGGGCCGCGCTCCGCAAGGGGCGCGGCCTTTTCGCATGTAAGCCCTTTCCGCTACCGAAGTCGGAGAGAAGGCTTGGAAATTTCGTGAAAATCGTATTTTTACAAACCATTAACCATGTTTCTTATCCTCCCGTTACCCATTTCCGCAGATAAATGTCGGTCAAGAGCGGTCCGGATTGTTCGGTTCCGGCGGCATGATGCCCCTCCGCTATGCCGGCTTCGTCCCGGCATGTTGTTCGAGTTCATTTAAAGGCATCGATTTATGTCCAGTCTTCTGACCAACGCGTCCGCGATGACGGCGCTGCAGACCCTGTCGC
>JBLJBS010000238.1:0-8404 GCA_047637695.1 Aquamicrobium sp.
TTCATGGTCAAAACCATACTTCAAGGTGGACCCGTTCAATGGGGGTGGATCAGTCTACGACCGTGAACTGCTGAAGCTTCATGCCGATGCGACGGCGAAGACCGCGCTGGCCATCCCGCTTCTGGTGCTGGCAATCAGCGTCGCGGGCTTCTTCGCCGGCGTCGGAGCCGACATCGGCATCTGGGCAGTGGTGACGATGGCCTGCTATGGCGGGCTGTCGCTGGTGGCACGCCGGGTCTCCCGCACCGACACGCCCGACATCGAGACGGACAGGGTTCGCCACGCCTTCCTGATCGCGCATGCCGTAAGCGGCCTGGGCTGGGCCTACTTCGCCTGGCTCGGTTGCGAGGAGTGCCGGATCGAGCAATTTTTGGTGCTGAAGGCGGTGATCCTGCTGCTGGTGATGGCGGCGACCGCGATCATCGCCTCGGCGCTGCGCGGCGCGCTGATCGCGACCTTCGCCATCCCCGTCGCCGCATTCGGCGTCCATTTCGCGCTGTCGCCGGTGTGGGAGCCGGTCGATGCGATCATGGTCGCGCTACTTCTGGCATCGCTGCCGTTCTTTACCTATGTCGCCGGGCATCTTCATTCGTCCGCGATGATGCTGCTGTCCTTCCGCGCCGAAAAGGACATGCTGATCGCCGAGCTGGAAACCGCGAAGGCGATGTCCGACGAGGCGCGTCGCCGCGCCGAGGAAGCCAATCTCGCCAAGTCGCGCTTCCTGGCGACGATGAGCCACGAACTGCGCACGCCGTTGAACGCCATCCTCGGCTTTTCCGAAGTGATGGCCAGCGAGGTTCTAGGGCCGCTGCAGAACCCGACCTACAAGGAATATGCCGGCGACATCCACGCATCCGGCAAGCACCTGCTCCACCTGATCAACGAGATCCTCGACCTGTCGCGCATCGAGGCCGGCCGCTACCAGCTGAACGAGGAGCCGATCGTTCTCGAGCATGTCGTCGAGGAATGCTGCCATCTGATGGAGCTGAAGGCGCGCAACAAGGACATCCGCATCGTCCAGGAATTCGAGCCGGACCTGCCGCGCCTGTTCGCCGACGAGCGCTCGCTCAGACAGATCACGCTCAACCTGCTGTCGAATGCGGTCAAGTTCGCGCCGAGCGGCAGCGAAGTGCGCGTGCGGCTCGGCTGGACCGCCGGCGGCGGCCAGTACGTGTCGATCAGGGACAACGGGCCCGGCATCCCGGAAGACGAAATCCCGGTCGTGCTATCCGCCTTCGGACAGGGATCGATCGCCATCAAGAGCGCGGAGGAAGGAACCGGCCTCGGCCTGCCCATCGTCCAGGGTCTGGTGGCGCTGCATGGCGGCGAGTTCAAGCTTCGTTCGCGCCTGCGCGAGGGAACGGAAGCGATCGCCATCTTCCCGCCGCAGCGGGTGATGGAGGAACTGCCTCCGATGCCGCAGGAGCGTCGCCGCACCGCCGCCTATGACGACTACCGCCGCTCGGCCTGAGCCGTTCAACCCGCCTTTTCGGCGAGCCGCGCCAGCTGCGTCATGATGACGGCCGAGCCTGAAAGCCGCTTTTCCGGCGTCGGCCAGTCGCGCATCAGCACGATCCCGTGGTCGGGTCTGATCTTGGCCAGCGAACCCTGCTCGGCGATGTAGCGCACCAGCCCGGCCGGCTCGGGGAACTCACGGTTGCGGAACTGGATGACCACGCCCTTCGGCCCGGCGTCCAGTTTCTCGACATTGGCCTTGCGGCACAGCGCCTTGATGAACACCACTTTCAGCAGGTGCTCGACTTCCGGCGGCAGCGGCCCGAAGCGGTCGATCAGCTCGGCGCCGAAACCGTCGATCTCCTGCGGTGTCTGGAGATCGGCGAGCCGGCGGTAGAGACCGAGGCGCAGCTGGAGGTCAGGCACGTAAGCTTCGGGTATCATCACCGCCGTGCCGATGGCGATCTGCGGCGACCAGCCGGTATCCGCCACCTCGCCGGTGCCGCGCAGCTCGGCAACCGCCTCTTCCAGCATCTGCTGGTAGAGCTCGAAGCCGACCTCCTTGATATGGCCGGATTGCTCCTCGCCGAGCAGGTTGCCGGCGCCGCGAATGTCGAGATCGTGGCTGGCGAGCTGGAAACCGGCGCCCAGCGAATCCAGCGATTGCAGCACCTTCAGCCGCCGCTCGGCCAGCTGGGTCAGCGTTTTCTTGGCCGGCAGCGTGAACAGGGCATAGGCACGCAGCTTGGAGCGACCGACCCGCCCGCGCAGCTGATAGAGCTGCGCCAGCCCGAACATGTCGGCGCGATGAACGATCATCGTGTTGGCGGTCGGAATATCGAGGCCGGATTCGACGATGGTGGTCGAGAGCAGTACGTCATACTGGCCGTCATAGAAGGCATTCATGATGTCGTCGAGCTCGCTCGCCGGCATCTGGCCGTGCGCGGTCGCCACCTTCAGCTCCGGCACCTGTTCCTCGAGGAATTTCTTGATGTCGCCGAGATCGGAAATACGTGGCACGACATAGAAGCTCTGGCCGCCGCGATAGCGCTCGCGCAGCAGCGTTTCGCGGATCACCAGCGGATCGAAGGGCGAGATGAAGGTGCGCACCGCCATGCGATCGACCGGCGGCGTCGCGATCAGCGACAGTTCGCGCACGCCGGTCAATGCCAGTTGCAGCGTGCGAGGGATCGGCGTGGCGGACAGCGTCAGCACATGCACGTCGCTCTTCAGCTCCTTCAGCCGCTCCTTGTGCTTGACCCCGAAATGCTGCTCCTCGTCGACGATCAGCAAGCCGAGATCCTTGAAGGTGATCGACGAGCCGAGCAGCGCATGCGTGCCGACCACAATGTCGACCGTGCCATCGGCCAGCCCCTTCTTCGTCTCTGCCAGTTCCTTGCTGCCGACGAGGCGCGAGGCCTGCCGGACGGTGACGGGCAAGCCGGCAAAGCGTTGGCTGAAGGTGCGGAAATGCTGGCGCGCCAGCAGCGTCGTTGGCACCACCACCGCGACCTGGAACCCTTCCATCGCGGCAAGGAAGGCAGCACGCAACGCAACTTCCGTCTTGCCGAAGCCGACATCGCCGCAGATCAGCCGGTCCATCGGCCGCCCGGCGGCCAGGTCTTCCGTCACCGCCTCGATCGCCGAGAGCTGGTCGTCGGTCTCGTCATAGGGGAAACGCGCGGCGAACTCGCCGTAAAGCCCGTCCGGCGGCGTCATCACCGGGGCCGGACGCATCTGCCGCTCCGCCGCCAGATTGATCAGCTGCCCGGCCATTTCGAGCAGCTTGCGCTTGAGCTTGGCCTTTCGCGACTGCCATGCGACGCCGCCCAGCTTGTCGAGCACCGTCTCGGCCGAATCCGAGCCATAGCGCGACAGAAGCTCGATATTCTCGACCGGAAGGAACAGGCGGTCGTCGCCGGCATAGCGGATTTCAAGGCAGTCATGCGGCGCGCCGGCGGCTTCGATCGTCTTCAGCCCGACGAAGCGGCCGATGCCGTGGTCGGCATGAACGACGATGTCGCCGGCCGAGAGCGCCGCTACCTCGGCAATGAAATCCGAAGCCTTGCGCCGTTTCTTCGCGCGACGGATCAACCTGTCGCCGAGAACGTCCTGTTCGGCGACGACGACGAGGTTTGCGGTCTCGAAACCCGCCTCCAGCGGCAGGACCGCAAGTCCCGCCTCGCCGGACTTAAGCTTTTCCGCCTCGCCGAGGGACGTGACGCGCTTCAGGTTTTCCAGCCCGTGCTCGGCCAGAACCTGCGTCAGACGGTCGAGCGACCCTTCGGAAAAACCGGCGACGAGGACGCGCCGCCCTTCAGCCCGCTTGTCGGCGACGTGCTTCACCGCATGGTCGAACACATTGGCGTTCGGATCGGCCCGTTCCTCGGCGAAATTGCGGCCGGCATGCGCCCCGGCGTGGCGCAATGCCCGCCCGCCCGCCTCCGGCACATCGAACGGGGTGAAATCGATGGCGAGCCGGGCAGCGGCGCGGCCTGTCACCTCTTCAGGCGTCAGGTAAAGCGCTTCCGGCCGCACCGGCTTGTAGGGCACGGCCTCGCCCATTCCGGCGGCGGGCTGCTTGGTGCGGGCCTCGTAATGGTCGAGGATCAGCGCATGGCGCTCGGCGATCGCCTCGCGGGCGAGATGATCGAACACGACGGGCGCATCCGGCAGATAGTCGAACAGCGTTTCCAGCCGCTCGTGGAACATCGGCAGCCAATGCTCCATTCCGGCGAAGCGCCGGCCTTCGCTGACGGCGGCATAGAGCGCGTCGTCGCGCGACGGTGCGCCGAACGCCTCGATATAGGAGCGCCGAAAGCGGCTGACCGCCTCGGGCGTCAGTTCGACCTCGGTCATCGGCTTCAGCGACAGTTCGGTGCGCTGGCCGGTGGTGCGCTGGGTCGCGGGATCGAAGGCGCGGATCGATTCCAGCGAATCGCCGAAGAAATCAAGGCGCAGCGGCTCCCCGCCCGGCACGTACAGATCGAGGATGCCGCCGCGCACGGCATATTCGCCGACATCGCGCACGGTCGAAACCCGTTCGAAACCGGCGGTGTCGAGCCGCAGCGCCAGTTCCTTCATGTCGATCTGGTTGCCGGGCCGTGCCGAGATCGTCTGTGCAAGCACGGTCTGCGCCGTCGGCATCCGCTGCAGCACGGCATTGGCGCTGGCGAGGATGATCGCGCGATGCGGCTTCTGGCGAAGCGAGGCCATCGCCGCCATCGCGTCGACGCGCCGCGCCGCCGCATCGGCCCCCGGCGAGACGCGGTCATAGGGAAGGCAGTCCCATGCCGGCAGCTCCAGCACCGGCAGGCCGGGCGCGGCGAAGGAAAGGGTCTCGGCGATCGCCGGCAACCTTTGGCCGTCGCGCAGCACGAAGATCAGCGGCCGCTCGCCCTGCCCGGCAGCGAGCGTGGCCAGCGCGAAGGCTTCGAAGCCGTCGGCGACGCCGTCGACAGTGACGGCGCCCTCGGCGGGCAGGCGGATGGGATCGATCAGGCTCATCGTTTCCGGTCAGGCAATCGGCGCTTCGCGATAGGTCAATATCTTCGCGAACACCGCGGTGTCATGCTCGGCGGGAACCTGCGCCTCGCCGGTCACCCATTTCAGGATGTCGCCGTCCTGCTCGGCCATGAACGCCTCATAGACCGCCAGTTCCTCGTCCGACAGTCCGGCGATCTCGCCATCGGCGAACGAGCCGAGAATCAGGTCGACCTCGCGCATGCCGCGATGCCAAGAGCGATAGAGCACCTTGCGGCGGCGGTAGTCGAGATCGGCGCTGGAGCGTTCGCTTCCGGTCATGTCGGCGGCACCTCGTTGGCTGAAGGCCGCATATAGCGCCTGCAGACCGCCATGTCAGCCTTTGCGGCTGCGATCTTCCGGCATAAGGTCGCGCCATGCGTCCCAATCTTCTCGACCCGCTGTTCGCCCCGGCCACCACGCTCGAAGGCGTCGGCCCTAAAATCGCGGGCCTGATCGCCAATGTCGTGCCAACCGACACCATCGGGCGAGAGGTGCGGGTCGGCGACCTGATCTTCGTGCTGCCGGGTTCGGTTGTCGACCGGCGTCAGCGTTATGCCATCGCCGACGCGCCGGACGGTGCGCTGGTGACGCTTGAGGTGACGATCGCCCGCCATCAGCCTCCGCCAGGCGGACGCGGCAGCGTGCCTTACCGGGTCTTTGCCCATGACGAAACCGAGGAGATCGCCCTGACCTTCTTCCATGCCAAGGGCGAATGGCTGCAAAAGGCATTGCCGGAGGGCGAGAAAATGCTCGTCTCCGGCCGGCTGGAATGGTTCAACGGCCGGCCGTCGATGGTCCATCCCGACCACATGGTTCCCGTCGCCCGGGCCGGGGACCTGCCGGCGCTGGAACCCGTCTATCCGCTGACCGCGGGCTTGTCGGCCAAGGTGCTGCGCCGGGCGATCCTCGGCGCGGTCGCGCGCCTGCCCGACCTGCCGGAATGGCTCGATCAGGAACTGGTGCGCCGGCGCAGCTTCCCGTCACTGCGGATGGCGCTTCATCGCCTTCACGAACCTTCGGACCCGCTCGACATCGACCCCGATTCGGCTGCCTGGCGCAGGCTGGCCTATGACGAGTTGCTGGCAGGACAACTGGCGCTGGCGCTGGTCCGGGCAAAGCTGCGCCACGTCTCGGGCCGGCCGCTCAACGGCGATGGCAGGCTGGAGGCGGCGATCCGTTCTGCCCTGCCCTATTCGCTGACCGGGGCGCAGGAGCAGGCATTGATTGAAATCCACGCCGACCTCGCCTCGGAAAAGCGCATGCTGCGCCTGCTTCAGGGCGATGTCGGATCGGGCAAGACGGTGGTGGCGCTGCTGGCCATGGCGCGCGCGGCCGAGGCCGGCGGCCAGTCGGCGCTGATGGCGCCGACTGAAATCCTCGCCCGCCAGCACTTGGCCACCATCGCGCCGCTCGCCGCCCGCGCCGGCCTGACCGCCGCCGTGCTGACCGGCCGCGAGAAGGGCAAGGAGCGGGCCGAAATCCTCGGCCGTCTCGCCTCCGGCGACCTTGACATCGTGCTCGGCACCCATGCGCTGTTCCAGGAAGGCGTGGAGTATAAGAACCTCGCGCTCGCCATCGTCGACGAGCAGCACCGTTTCGGCGTCCATCAGCGTCTGGCCATGACCGCCAAGGGCATTGCGCCCGACATGCTGGTGATGACGGCGACGCCGATTCCGCGCACGCTGGTGCTGACCGCCTTCGGCGACATGGATGTGTCGCGGCTGACGGAGAAGCCGGCAGGCCGCCAGCCGATCCAGACCGTGACGCTGCCGCTCGAGCGGCTTTCGGAGCTGGTCGGGCGGATGCAACGCGCCGTCGCCGAAGGCCAGAAGGTCTACTGGATCTGCCCGCTGGTCGAGGAATCGGAAGAGGTGAAGCTTATGTCGGCCGAAGACCGTTTCGCTTCGCTCAAGCCGGTCTTCGGCGACGCCATCGGCCTGATCCATGGCCGGATGAGCGGCCGCGACAAGGATGAGGCGATGCGCGCCTTCAAGGACGGAGAAACGCGCATCCTCGTCGGCACAACGGTGATCGAGGTCGGCGTCGACGTGCCGGACGCCACCATCATCGTCATCGAGCATGCCGAGCGCTTCGGCCTCGCCCAGCTTCACCAGCTGCGCGGCCGCGTCGGGCGCGGGTCGCAGGCATCGTCCTGCGTGCTGCTCTACAAGGAGCCGCTCGGGCTGGTGGCGAAGCAGCGGCTTTCGGTGATGCGCGAGACCGAGGACGGCTTCCGCATCTCGGAAGAAGACCTGAAGCTGCGTGGCGAGGGAGAGCTTCTGGGGACTCGCCAGTCGGGCACGCCGGGCTTTCGCGTCGCCCGGCTCGAGCGCCACGGTGACTTGCTCGAAATCGCCCGCGACGACGCCCGGCTCGTGCTGGATCGCGACCCGGAACTCACTTCTCGGCGTGGCGAGGCGTTGCGGGTGCTGCTCTATCTCTACGGCCGAGACGACGCGATAAGGCTGCTCAGGGCGGGGTAGAGTCCTACTCCACCGTCACCGATTTCGCCAGATTGCGCGGCTGGTCGACGTCGGTGCCCATGAACACGGCGGTGTAATAGGCCAGCATCTGGATCGGCAGCGCATGGACGATCGGCGCGGCGATCTCCGGCGCGTCGGGCACGACGATGGTGTCGAGCGTCTCGACGGTGGCGTGGGCAGCGCCCCTGGCGTCGGTGATCAGGATGATCTTGCCGCCGCGCGCCGCCACTTCCTGCATGTTCGACACGGTCTTGTCGAAGATGCGGTCGTAAGGCGCGATCACGATCACCGGCATGTTCTCGTCGATCAGAGCGATCGGTCCGTGCTTCAGTTCGCCTGCCGCATAGCCTTCGGCATGAATGTAGGAGATTTCCTTGAGCTTCAGCGCGCCTTCGAGAGCCAGCGGATAGGAGGTGTCGCGGCCGAGATAGAGCACGTCCTTGTAATGCGACAGCTCTCGCGCCAGCTTTTCGATCTGGGGAGCGAGCTTCAGCGTGTGGTTGATGAGCTTCGGGGTCTCGGACAATTGCCTGACCAGCGCGGCCTCGCCCTCGCGCGTCACCGTCCCGCGCGCCGCCGCGGCCCTGACCGCGAGCGAAGCGAGAACCGACAGCTGGCAGGTGAATGCCTTGGTCGAGGCAACACCGATTTCCGGCCCGGCAAGCGTCGGGAAGATACCGTCGGATTCACGCGCGATGGTCGATTCGCGGACATTGACCACGGCGCCGATCGGCACGCCTTCGCGCCGGCAATAGCGCAGCGAGGCCAGCGTGTCGGCGGTCTCGCCCGACTGGGAGATGAACAGCGCCCCGCTCTGCTTCGACAGCGGCATCTCGCGATAGCGGAACTCGGAAGCGATATCGATGTCCACCGGCAGCCGCGCGAAGCGCTCGAACCAGTATTTGCCGACGAGGCCGGCGAGATAGGCGGTGCCGCAGGCC
>JBLJBS010000239.1:0-25265 GCA_047637695.1 Aquamicrobium sp.
GAGCGGAACTTGTAGACCTCGATCGGCTCGTTGTTGAAGCCGAGGCGCTTCTGCCGGAAGATCACCGGGCCCTTGCTGTCGAGCTTGACCGCGAGCGCGGTGGCAAGCATCACGGGCGAGAAGACGATGATGCCGATCAGGCTGAAGACGATGTCGAAGGCCCGCTTGGCGACGGAATCCCAATCGTGGATCGGCCGGTCGGCGATATCGAGCATCGGCACCGAGCCGACATAGGAATAGGTGCGCGGCCGGAACTGGAAGCGGGTGGAGTGCGCCGACAGGCGGATGTCGACCGGCAGCACCCACAGCTTCTTCAGCAGCGACAGGACGCGCTTTTCCGCCGACAGCGGCAGCGACACGATCAGCATGTCGATATGGGTCAGGCGCGCGAACTCGATCAGTTCGTTGATGTTGCCGAGCTTGGGATAGCCGGCGACGATGGGCGGCGAGCGGCGGTTGTCGCGGTCGTCGAAGATGCCGCAGATGCGGATGTCGTTGTAGGGCTGCTTCTCGATCGAGCGGATCAGCCTCTCCGCCGCCTGGCCGCCGCCGACGATGACGGCGCGGCGCTCCATGCGGCCGTCGCGGGCCCAGCGGCGCAGCATCCGCGCCACCACCAGCCGGGCAATGGCGAGAAACACGAAGCCGCAGATGAACCAGCTGCCGGCCCAGAAGCGGGAGAATTCGTCGGATATCTTCAGGAAAAAGCCGCCGAGCGCCGTCAGCGCCAGCGCGCCGATCCACACCGGCAGGATGATCGCAAGCGTCTTCAGCGGCCGGTAGAGCCGGGAGATCTGATAGGCGTCGGCCAGTTCGAGCAGGATGACGGCGAGCGAGGACGCGAGCAGGATCAGCACCGGATAATGCCAGCTCATCGCGATGTGAACACCGAGATAGGCGAAGCCGACGGCATAGCCGGAAACGATCAGCAGCGTGAATTCGGCGAGCCGCATGATGCCGCTGACCATCGATGGCGACAGCGTGTCGTGGCGGTATTGCCGGGCGATCTGGCGCGCCATCGGGTTGAGTTCGCCGGGCTTGCCGTTCTCCGGGCCGGATTCTCCGGCGAAGGCGCGGATGGCGTCGGCGGTGTAGCGGTTGGCTGGGTCGTTGTCGGTCATGATCGGCGGTATCCGGGGTTCCGCCTCTCACATACCCGAAAGCCGCTAAGGAAACCTTGACGCCGCCCGTTCGCTCTATCGCGCCAGCGCCAGCCGGTATGCGTTCTCGACGCTCGCCGCCATGGTCCCGACGCTGAAACGCGCCTGCAATTCATCGCGCGAGGGCATCGCGGCCGCAAAAGCCGCCTCATCGGCAACGGCGCGCGCCATTGCCGCCGCGACCGTCTCGACCCGGGGCTCGACGAGGGCGGGGGAGGTGGGCGCGAATATCTCGGGGATGCCGCCGACCGCGGTGGCCACCATCGGCTTGGCGGCGGCGAGCGCTTCCAGAACGATGTAGGGCATCGCCTCTGCCCGCGACGGAACGACGATCATCCGCGCGAGTGCAAAGGCCTTGCGTGCCGGCATCGGCGGCAGCATGCGGATGCGCTGGCCAAGGCCGAGGCGCGCGATCTGCGCCGCATAGGCTTCGGTTTCGCCGCCGCCGACCATGATGGCAGTGAGCGGCCGGCCGATTGCCTTCGAGGCCATGTCGAGCGCGTCGATGAAGATATCCGTTCCCTTCAGCGCCCGCATCTCGCCGATATAAAGGAAATCGGCCGCCCCGGCATCGGCGGGAACGGGCTCGAACTCGGCAGGCGCCAGGCCGTTATAGACCACGTCGGCCGGGGTTCGGGGGCCGCCGATCTTGGCGGCGAAGGTGCGCCGCTCGAAATCGGAGACGAACAGGAAGCGATCGGTCAGCCGATCCATCAGCCGTTCGATCCCGAACAATATCCTGCCCTTTGCCGTTGCCGGGTCATAGTGCAGGACGCCGCCATGCGGCGAATAGAGGCGGGCTACGCGAAACCTGGATACCCGCAGGGCTGAGCCGAAGACGCGTGCGAGCGTGCCACCTTTGGCGCCATGCCCGTGCAGCACGTCCGGCCGCAATTTCTTGATCGCACGATAGGTGCGCCATCCGGCGACGATGTCGCCGGGACCGATGTTGCGGCCGATCGGCATCCGCGTGACGCCGAGCGCCAGCGAATTCGCGATCGCCGCGAAGTAATCGTCTTCAAGCGCGCCGCCGGTGGTGGAATCGCAGATGAAGCCGACCTGATGCCCGGCCGCGGCCTGCGCCATGGCAAGATCGCGCACATGGCGGAAGACCCCGCCCACCGGCGCGCGGAAGCAATGGACGATGCGCAGGCTGGTTGCCACGGAAAGCCGGTTCCCTGCCGTCAGAACAGGCGTTCGCGCACGTAGACCGTGTCGCCGGGAAGAACGGGCTCTGATGTCTTGACCCGGCCGGTCATCACCTCGTTGTTGATGGTGCGGGTTATGTCGACGTCGGCCTGGTTGGCGCGCGGCGTGTAGCCGCCGGCCGCCGCCACCGCCTTCTGCACGGTCATGCCGGGGACATAGGAATACTGGCCGGAGGCGCCGACCTCGCCCATGATGAAGACCGGGCGGTAGCGGTCGACCTCGACGGAGACGTCGGGATTGCGCAGATAGCCGTTGCGCAGGCGCTCGGCGATCTGGCCTTCGAGCTGCTGGGCAGTAAAGCCGCGCGCCGCGATCGCGCCCACCAGCGGGAAGGCGATATAGCCAGACTGGTCGACGGCATAGGTGTTGCTCAGCATCGCCTGTTCGAAAACGGTGATGCGGACGCTGTCGCCGGCATCGAGCACGTAGGGCTTGTTGATCGCTTCATGGAAAGCGGCCGGAGCGGGCCTGTAGCCCGAGCATCCCGCTGCCAGCAGGGCGGCGGAAACGACGATTGCGGCTGCGAGCTGGCGTTTCATGGGCGGACGATGATCCTCGACATTCTCTGCGGCGCTGAGGCTGGCGTGGCCTTGCGCAACCGGGTTCAGCCGGTCTCTTATCCTCCTGTTAAGGTTAATGTCCGGTAAAGCAGCTGGTGAAGCGGACGGCCGCCGCAAGCAGCCGATCGACGCGGCCCTGGCGCTGCGTCATGTTTAACCCGATGGAAACCATGTCCGTTTACCATGATTGAATGCGTACCGGAGTGTTCCCATGTCTGATGCCCGTCACACGACAAGCGATCTGGATGTCGATCTCGGCCAGCTTTTCGGCAGCCTCGTCCGCAACTGGCTGCGGATACTGATTGCCGCGCTGGCGATAACGGCGCTGGCATTCCTGATCGCGACGCTGGTGACGCCGCTCTACAGGGCCGAAACCCGCATCCTGATCGAGGCGCGAGAATCCCCCTATACCCGGCCGGCCTCGACTGGGGTGACCGACATCGCCAATGCGGCTCCGGACGAACGCACGGTCACCTCGCAGGTCGAGGTCATCGGTTCGCCGGACATCCTGCGCGAGGTGGCGCGCCAGCTCAATCTCGGTTCGCGCAACGAATTCGGTGCGTCGGGCGAAACGACCATGCTCGGCAACCTGCTGATCCTCGCCGGCCTGAAGAGCGACCCGTCGCAGGCTTCCGTCGAGGAGCGTGTGCTGAAGGCGCTTCAGGAAAGGCTGCGGATATTCCAGGTCGACGGCTCGCGGGTCATCGTCGTGCGCTTTTCCTCGGAAGACCCCGAGCTTGCCGCATCCGTGCCCAACGCCATCGCAGACGCCTACATAGCCGGGCAGGAGCAGGCCAAGCGCCTGACCAACGCAGATGCCAGCGAATGGCTGGAGCCGGAAATCGAGGATCTGCGCCGGCGCGTGCGCGAGGCAGAGGCGCGGGTGGCCGAATATCGCGCGCAGGCCGGGCTGCTGACCGGGCAGAACAATCTGGTGCTGCCGACGCAGGAGCTGGCTGAAATCTCGACCGAGCTGACGCGCGCCCGCGCCGACCGCTCGACCGCCGAGGCAAGGGCCGCGGCGATCCGCGAGGCGACGGGAACCAGCGGCCGGCTCGAAAGCATGCCGGAGGTGCTGGCCTCGCCGATGGTCCAGCGCCTGCGCGAAAGCCAGGCCCAGACCGAGGCGCAACTGGCCGATCTTTCGGCCTCGCTGCTGGAGAATCATCCGCGCATGCGCGCGCTCCGGGCGCAACTCGAAGAGACCGGCCGGCAGCTGCGGTCCGAGATCGCCAAGGTCAGAGCCTCGGCAGAGAACGAAGCCGTCACCGCCCGTGCCCGCGAGAGCCGCCTCGTCGCCGAGGTCAATCGCCTCAAGGCGGCTTCCGCGCAGGCCGGCGACAGCGAAGTCGAATTGCGGGCGCTCGAGCGCGAGGCGCTGGCCCAGCGTGCGCTGCTCGAATCCTATCTCACCCGTTATCGCGAGGCGGCGGCGCGTGCCGATCGCGGGGCCGCGCCCGCCGATGCGCGCATCTTTGCGCGGGCGACAGTGCCCCACGAGGCTTATTTCCCCAAGATGGGCCTGATTCTCGGGGCGGCGTTCGTCGGCTCGCTGATCGTCCTTTCGGTGTTCGTCCTGCTGCGCGAGCTGTTCAGCGGCCGTGCCATGCGTCCCGCTGCCGGGTCATTCGTGGCCGCCGAGCCCACGCCGGCCGGCTTCACGGCCTCGCTCGATGAAGCCGTAGTCCCGCCGCAGGAGACCATCGAAACGGTCGAGACAGTCGAGACAGTCGAGACGGTCGAAATCGTCGAGGCTGTCGTGCGGGAAGAAGAAGCCAAGCCCGAGCCTGAACGGCAGGAGGCGAGGTCGATCCTGTCCGCCCCCGTCGCGGCGCTGGCCGAAGACCAGATCGATGACGAAGTCGATGCCGACGATGCGGCGCGGTTCGCCGCCGCGGTGGCAACAAGCGATGAAGAGGAAGAAGTGACGATGGCACGCTACACGCCCGATGAAATCACAGTCGCCGGCATCGCGGACCAACTGATCAGGGACGAGGCCGGCCGCGTCGTGTTCATTTCTCCCGAGGGCGACGAGGCGACGGTCGTTTCGGTGATGGTGGCGCGCGACATCGCCGATTCCGGCCTGAGGGTCCTGTTTCTCGACCTGACCTGGTCGGGCGCGCCGTCGACGGCGATGCTCGAGGATTCGCGCAAGCCCGGCATCACCAACCTGCTGGCGGCCCGCGCCCAATTCGCCGACATCATCCATGGCGATCTGTTTTCCGCCTGCCATGTGATTCCGGCGGGAACCGTCGATCCGGTGCGGGCGATGCGGTCCGCCGAACGCCTGTCGACGATCCTGCGGGCGCTCGAGGATGCCTATGACGTCGTGATCATCGAATGCGGCGCGACCAGCGCGCAGTCGATCGCCGACGTCGCCGACGACTATTCGGAAGTGCTGATCGGCGCGATCGATCCGCAGAGCGCCGGCGCGGCCGAACTTGCCGCCGACCTCGAAGCCGGCGGCTATGGTGCGGTCCTGACGGTGACGCCCGCCGGCCGCACGGCGCGATTCAGAAAGCGTCGCCGCTTCGCCGCCTAATGCATGTCGCCCGAAAGTGGGAGCCGATTCTAGGATAATGACATGCGAAAATCAGGAGCTTGAAGCGTACGGAGCGGAGCTGAAAGATCGCGGCATGCTTTAAGCGCGCAGAAAACACCGCTAAAATGAAGCGAACCGAGGCCGCGCTTGCGCGGCCTCTTCATTTTCGCTGCTTTCAATCCGTGCCGGATTGCGCGCCGGCCAGCTTCCCGCGCAGCTTCTTGATCAGGTCCCACAGCCTGTCGTTGGACTTGATACGACGGACCGCCGTGGCGCGGGCCTTCTCGTAGAATGCCAGCGCATGCCCTTTCGCGGTGAGCGGCAGCAGGGTTTCGAACTGCCATGTCTCGACATCGGCCCAGCTGCGCTTGTAGGGTTCGTCACCGACGCTGAAATCGTAAAGCTGCTTTTCCAGCCGGCAAGCCCATCGGATGGTGTTGTAGTTCAGGAAATAGCCCGGGCTGGTGCCGGGGTCGCTGTCGTCGATGCCGCTGAACTCCGAGACGAAACTGTGGTCGGTGACGCTCAACCCGTTGACGGCGAGCACTTTTCCGCCGACCTCCAGCCCGTGGAGGACGAAAGGAGCAGGCGCCGCTTCGAGGGCGGTGGCGAACAGCCGCCGGAAGAAAGCCTGCATCTCGTCTCCGGCGAAAACGTCGGGGATGCCCATCTTGCGCAGGCGCTCGGCCTTGAGAACGAAGAATGCGTCGAGCAGCGCCGACACGTCCTGTGGCGTTGCCGCCTCGATCAGCCGGAAGCCGCTGCTCTGGCGGAATTTGGCGAGCCTCTTCTTGTAGTGCCTGAGTTTTCGCCGGCGGCCATTGCGTTCAAGCAATGCCTCGAAGCCGCCGTCGAGGCCGGCGGCGAGCGATATGTTGGGGCTCTTCATCGCGGCAAGGCGGGAAAGCGGGTTGGCGAGACCGTCGAAGTCCGGATTCTGACGCGAAAGATAGACGAGGTCGATATCCGGCCGCCCGGAGCGCAGTGCAGCTAAGATCGCTGCGGCCGCCTCGGGCGTGGCCGGCTCGCGCACGTGCCGCGCGACGGCGGCGAAATTTCCGTTGGCGTGGTTGCCGCCGACGAAACGCGCGATGCGGCACGCCCCCTTCTCCACCACTTCGAGCGCCAGCTTGAAAAGCGGGATGCCGTCGCGACTTGCGGTGACGATCAGCGCGTCGGGATTGACTTCCTCGACCCATGCCCGAACCCACAGCGGATGCTGGGCTGGTCCGTGGACGGCTTCGCGGCAGAACGCCTCGTAGTCGTCGAGCGCCGCATTGTCGGCGGTGCGCAGGTCTGCAATGACAGCGCCGGCCTGGGGGGTGACGGTCATGGAGGTGACGGTCATGGGAATGGCAGTCGGGGAGGCGGCCGCATCGTCCCGCTGCACCCGCTCACAGGATTGGGCAATTGTGCCGGCGTCAACCATACGGCAATCCTTCGGGTCTAAAGCTCAGGCAACGGATCGGCTTGGCCGGGGACTGGTTTCCCGTTCGATAGTCGGGGAGAACGGTAGGCGAGAAAAGTGAATCAATGGTCGATGCGCAGCAGATCGCAATCAGGATGACCCTTGCAGCCGCGCGCTGGACCGGGGCGGCGACGCTTGCGCGCCCGTTCCTGTCCGGCAGTGGCGCGATCCTGATGCTGCACCATGTGACGCGGCGGAACTGGTCGCCGCTGGGCTTGAGCAGCGGCCTGACGATAGAGCCGGAGTTCCTCGATCAGGTGCTGGCCGACATTCGCCGCCGCGGGCAAAGCATTGTCCCGATGGATGAAATTCCCGACGTGCTGCGGGCGGGCCGCGGGCATCAGGTGGTGGCGATCACCGCCGACGACGCCTATCTCGACAATCTGACCGAGGCGCTACCCGTTTTCGAGGCGCACGATGCTCCGTTCACGATCTATGTCGCGCCGGGGCTGGTTTCCGGCGAGACCCTGCCGTGGTGGGAAGTGGCCGAGGAGATCGTGATCGGCCGCGACGAGTTGCGCCTTCCTTCCGGTGACGGCGTCAAACCCGGCGGCGGGACCGTTCTTCACTGCCGGACGATGGAAGAAAAGCGCTCTGCCGCCTCAATGCTGATGGAATGGCTGACGACGATGGTCGCGGAAAGCGACCAACAGGCCGTCCTGCGCGCGCTGGGCGGCGGACCGGGTGAGGTGCGCCGCTTCATGAATTGGGACGAGCTGCGCCGGCTCGCCACGCATCCGCTGGCGGCGCTCGGCGCACACACCGTCCACCATGCCAATGTCAAGCGCCTCGACGAGGACGCGGCGCTGGACGAAATGCGGCAATCGGCCGAGGTCATTCATCGGCAAACCGGCTTTCTACCGCGCAATTTCGCGTTTCCCTATGGCCATTCCGGAGCGGTGGGCGCGCGCGAGGTCGAGTTCGCGCGCCGCGCCGGCTTCGCCACGGCGGTCACGACGCGCCATGGCATTCTCGTCCCAGGCCATGCCAGCCATCTTCACGCGCTGCCGCGCGTTTCGGTCAACGGCAATTTCCAGAGCCTTGCGGACATGCGCACGCTGATGTCCGGCCTGACCACGGTTCTGGCCGGTCGGGGCAGGCGGATGGTCACGGTCTAGCTGAATGTCGATTCAGCCTAGGACGGCAAGCGGCGCGCAGAAAAGTGGCGGCGCCGTGTTCCCTCAGGCGCCGGTCCTGAAGTCGTCCGTCACCACGCCGGCCGCTGCCAGTTCGGCTTCATGGCCGGGCTCCCGCCAGGTCTCGGCGAGTGCCGCCTCTTCCCATTCCTTCATCGCCGGGTGGCCGAGAATGCGCTCCACCCATGCCTGCCCGTTTCCGACATCGAGACCATAGGTGCGGATGCGGAATGCGACAGGCGCGAAAAAGGCGTCGAGGGCGCAGAACGCTTCCCCCGCAAGCCATGGACCTCCGAAGCGCGACAGGCCTTCCTCGAAGATTTCCCGCAGCCGGGCGATGTCGCGCATCAGCGCATCCGACATCGGCTTCGGCCGCACCCGAACGCCGACATTCATCGGGCAATCGCCGCGAAGCGTGGAAAAGCCGCTGTGCATCTCGCACACCGCGGACTGGGCGAAGGCGCGTGCCGCCCCGGCAGAATGTTCCTTGCTTGCCGAGGAATCTGCCGCAGACCAGATGCCGGGGTGGCGGTCGGCGAGATAAAGCGCGATGCCGAGCGAATCCCAGATGGTCCGGTCGCCGTCGATCAGCGCCGGCACCTGGCCCGTGGGCGAGAAGCCGCGAAACTCCTCATAATTGACGAGGCCGCCGAATGGCTGCAGCCGATCCGAAAACGGGATTTCGAGCGCCTTCATCAATATCCACGGACGAAGGCTCCAGCTCGAATAATTGCGATTGGCGGTGACGAGCGTGTAGGGCATCGCCCGAAAATAGGCGCATCGAGCCGAAGCTCAATGCGCCAGCATCGGCTATGCCGTGCGGCCATCGCGCCAGTAGCGCAGGCGAAGACGCGGCGCGATCATCCATGCGATCGGGGCCGAGAGAAGGAAGCTGGCCGGCACGATGTAAAGGAACAGCGTCGAGGCCCTCTCGTTGAGCGCGGGGATCGACAGCATCGTGATGGCGGCGATGCCGAACAGCACGGCGTTCACCATCGGGTAGACCATCGCGGCGATCCACAATCTCGTTCTCATCGTCGTATCTCCCATATCTGTCGGGGAACAACGGCGTGATGGCGGCTCCGGTTCCGTGCGGCGCAACCGAAGTGCAAGCGGGGGAGGGGTAGAGAGGCTCAGTTCGCCTTGCCGCGCGGCGGCATGATCATCCACTTGACGATGGCCATGGCGGGAAGAACCCAGAGCAGGCCGCTGAAGAAGAAATAGGCCAGATGCACCAGCGGGCCGGATTCGGCGAATTGCGCCATGGCAACGATGGTCGCGACCAGCGCGTAGACGAGCACCAGAATGACCAGAAGCACGGTGCCGATGAGTTTCTTCAGCCGCACAGGCATGTTTTCGTTTCCCTTTGCGCTTCGACATAGTCGCATCGCGCCCGTCGTGCAAATCCTCCTTTTCAGCGGCGTGGTGCGCCGCGACGGCGTGTCGCGCGGGCCGATCTTGTGTTACAGCCGCCGATGCGCGACGAAGCCCGCATTCTGCCCTTGAGGAACGCCGGGCGTGGAAGCCGAGCGAGGAAGCCCCAGCGAGGACGTCATGACCGACCAGGCACTGCCAGCCCTGGAACCCGTTTCCGCCCGAAACCGCGAAATCCGCAACCGCGCCATGGTGCGATGGTGGCTTTATGCGGTGATCGTCGTTCTGTTCGCGCTGTTCGTCGTCGGCGGCGCTACACGGCTGACCGGATCGGGCCTTTCCATCACCGAATGGAAGCCGATCCATGGCGTCATTCCGCCATTGAACGAGGCCGAATGGCAGGAGGAACTGGAGAAATATCGCCAGATCCCGCAATATCAGGAACTCAACAAGGGCATGGGCCTCGGCGAGTTCAAGGTCATCTTCTGGTGGGAATGGGCGCATCGCCTGCTGGCGCG
Organism: Aquamicrobium sp.; assembly: GCA_047637695.1. Taxonomy (GTDB): domain Bacteria; phylum Pseudomonadota; class Alphaproteobacteria; order Rhizobiales; family Rhizobiaceae; genus Aerobium. The sequence goes on from JBLJBS010000239.1 coordinate 9,968, forward strand.
GGGCGTCGGGCTGCTCGTCGCCGTGCCGCTCGCCTTTTTCTGGGTCAGCGGGCGGCTGGAGCAACAGTTGAAGCCGAAGCTGGTGGGGCTGTTCCTGCTCGGCGGTTTTCAGGGCTTCATCGGCTGGTGGATGGTGTCGTCGGGCCTGACGGAGCGGCTGTTCGTCAGCCAGTACCGGCTGGCCGTCCATCTTCTGCTCGCCTGCGTCATCTTCACCGCAACGGTGCTGGTGGCGCGCGGGCTGGCGCCGCATTCGGCCGGGCCGGCAAGGCGCGCGACGCAAAGATCGGCCGGCTGGATCGTCATCCTCGTCCTCATCCAGATCTGGCTCGGCGCGCTGGTGGCCGGCCTCCATGCCGGGTTGACCTATAACACCTGGCCGCTGATGGACGGCCAGCTCTGGCCCGACGGGCTGCTGGCCCTGTCCCCCGCCTGGACCAATTTCTTCGAGAATTCGCTGACGGTGCAGTTCGTCCATCGCCTCGGCGCCTACATCCTGTTCGTCGTGTCGCTCTGGCATGCCGTCGCGACATGGCGCTCCGAGCCGGGCTCCACCCATGCGCGGCGCGCCGTCCTGCTTTTCCTTCTGATGCTGTCGCAGGTGGCGATGGGCATCGCGGCGCTGCTGACTTTCGTCCACCTGCACGTGGCGCTGACGCACCATGCGCTGGCCATCGTGGTGCTGGGCTTCGCCGCCGCCCACTGGCGGGCCACGCGCGGCAGCTATCCGATGGAAACGCAGATCGTCGAGACTCGCTAGGCGGCGATGAAAGCGATCGTCGAAAGAGCCGCGCCGGGCTCCGCCGATCGGCCGGCGACACGCCTTGCTACCCGGCTGTCGTTTCTCGTCGCGGGCTTCGGCCTTGCCTGCTGGGCGCCGCTGGTGCCCTTCGCCAAGGAACGGCTCGCGGTCGATGACGCCATGCTCGGCGTGCTGCTTCTGTGCCTCGGCATCGGCTCGGTCGCGGCGATGGTCGCGACCGGCCTGATCGGCACCCGTTATGGCAGCCGGCCGATCATCGTGGCGGGCGGCTTCGGGCTGGTGGCGACGCTGCCGCTGCTATCGCTCGCCGCGACGCCGGTCTCGATGGGCATTGCCCTGCTAGCCTTCGGCGCAGCGCTCGGCTCGCTGGATGTCGCCATGAACATCCACGCGGTCGAGGTCGAACGCGCGGCGCAGCAGCCGTTGATGTCGGGTTTCCATGCGCTGTTCAGCATCGGCGGCTTTGCCGGCGCCGGGGCAATGACGCTTTTTCTCTCTGCGGGGTTGGGGCCGCTCGCCGGATCGCTGATTTCGGCGGCGCTGATGGCCGCCGCCATGGCGCTCGCCTGGCCGAGGCTGCTGCGGCAGGCGCAGGTGCAGGACGGACCGCTTTTCGTCATGCCGCACGGCATCGTTCTTCTGCTGGCGATGCTGACCGCCGTCACCTTCCTTGTCGAGGGCGCGATTCTCGACTGGGGCGCGCTGCTGATCACCGGCAAGGGCCTCGTCGCCACCGCGCAGGGAGGCATGGGCTACATGCTGTTCGCCATCGCCATGACGGCGGGGCGGCTCGCCGGCGATGGCGTTGCTATGCGCATCGGCAGCCGCGCGGTGCTGGTCTGGGGCGGGGTCGTCGCACTGGCAGGCTTCGCGGTGCTGCTTGCGGTGCCGGTGAAGGCCCTCGCAATGGCGGGATTCGTCCTCATCGGGCTCGGCGCGTCCAACATCGTGCCGGTGCTGTTCCGGCTGGCCGGCGCCCAGACCGCGATGCCGGCGGGGCTTGCCATCGCGGCGGTCACCACCACCGGCTATGCCGGCGTCCTCGTCGGCCCTGCCGGCATCAGCTTCGTGGCGCAGATGTCGGACCTCGAAACGGCGTTCTGGTTGCTGGCTGTGCTTCTGTGCCTGGTTCCGCTCTGTGCCGCGCGCGTTGCGCCCCGGAAAGGGCGCAACTGAGCTTCAGTGCCGGGCCTTTCTGCTCAGGCTTCCTGTTCAGGCGGTTCGGCCCAGCATCAGGTCCATGTTCTGCACGGCCGCGCCGGAGGCGCCCTTGCCGAGATTGTCGAGCACGGCGACGAGATTGACCTCGCCCTTGCCCTCGGTGCCGAAGACGTGAAGCTTCATGCGGTCGGTGTCGTTCAACTCGGTCGGATCGACGCGGGCGAGTTGTGCCGATTCGGCCAGCGGCACCACCTCGACGATCGTCCGCCCGGCATAATGCGCGGTCAGCGCTTCATGCAGGTCGGCCAGACGCGGCGCGCCGTTGAGGCCGGACAGATGCAGCGGCACCTGCACGATCATGCCCTGCGCGAAACGGCCGACGCTGGGCGAGAACAGCGGCGTCCGGGTCAGCCGGCCGTGGAGCTGCATTTCCGGCACATGCTTGTGGGTCAGGGTGAGCCCGTAAAGGAAGTGCGGCGCGGCGATGTAGCCCGGATTTTCCGCATCCTCCATCTGGGCGATCAGCTGCTTGCCGCCGCCGGTGTAGCCGGACACGGCATTGACGGTCACCGGATAGTCGGCCGGCAGCAGGCCGGCCTTGACCAGCGGACGGATCAGGCCGATCGCGCCGGTCGGATAGCAGCCGGGATTGGCGACGAAGCGGGCATCGGCGATCTCCGCCGCCTGGCCCTTCTCCATCTCGGCGAAGCCATAGGCCCAGTCCGGCGCGGTGCGGTGGGCGGTCGAGGTGTCGATGACGCGGGTGGCCGCGCCGCGAGAGCCGAGCATGGCGACCGATTCGCGCGCCGCCTCGTCCGGCAGGCACAGGATCGCGATGTCGGCCGTGCTCAGCATCTCCTCGCGCAGCTTCGGGTTGCGGCGCTCGCTCTCGGGAATGGAAAGGATGTCGAGATCGTCGCGGCTGGCCAGCCGCTGCCTGATCTGGAGGCCGGTGGTGCCGTGTTCGCCGTCGATGAAGATTTTCGGTTTCATGCTGGTGTTCCGGATGTCCTGAACTGAAAATATAGTTTGGCTGGCATGCGATTTCAGCCGCGCGCGCGCTTTTGCGCCAGAAGGCCGAGATAGTGCATCGCGACGCTGGCGCCGGCAATGGCGGTGATGTCGGCGTGGTCGTAAGGAGGGGCGACCTCGACCACGTCGGCGCCGATGATGTCGATGCCGCCGAGCTGGCGCAGCACCGACAGCATCTTCGCCGAGGAAGGGCCGCCGGCGACAGGGGTGCCGGTTCCCGGCGCATAGGCGGGATCGAGGCAGTCGATATCGAAGGTGAGGTAGGTCTTGCGGCCGCCGGTGCGCTCATGGATGGCATAGGCGATGTCGGCGGCGCGCATCTCCTCGACCTCGTGGCCGTAGATGATCCTGATGCCGCAATCCTCCGGCGCATGGGTGCGGATGCCGATCTGGATCGAGCGGTTGGGATCGATGATGCCGGCGCGCACTGCGCGGCCGACGAACGAGCCGTGGTCGATGCGCTTGTCGTCGTCGAACCAGGTGTCCTGATGGGCGTCGAACTGCACCAGCGCCATCGGCCCATGAATCGCGGCATGGGCCTTCAGCAGTGGCCAGGTGACGAAATGGTCGCCGCCGAGCGACAGCAGGAAGCCGGCATCCTTCAGGATTTTCGCGGCCTGCTTCTCGATCGCCACCGGCGTCTTGTGATGATTGCCGTAGTCGAGCAGGCAGTCGCCGTAATCGACGACGGACAGGTTCTCGAACAGGTCTATGCCGAAGGGATATTGCGGATCGACATCGAAGATCGAGGAGGCGCGGCGAATCGCCTGTGGCCCGAAGCGCGCGCCCGGCCTGTTGGAGACGGCGGCATCGAACGGGATGCCCCAGACGACGGCGTCTGCGCCCCTGACGTCCTTGGAGAATTTGCGGCGCATGAAGGAGAGCGCGCCGGCATAGGTCGGCTCCGGCTCGCTGCCCGTCGTCTTGCGGGCGGTGAAGGCGCGGTCGATGGCGTTGGATGGCATCTTTCTTCTCCGGCTGGATCTGGTCCCGGTCGTCCGGCCGCAGGCTATCGGTCGGATATGACGCTGGCGCAACAAAAAAGCGGGCCGTGAAGGCCCGCTTTTCCGTTGGTTCCTTGCGCGAAGGATCAGCGCTTGGAGAACTGGAACGAACGGCGGGCCTTGGCCTTGCCGTACTTCTTACGCTCGACGGTACGGCTGTCGCGGGTGAGATACCCGCCCTTCTTGAGCACGGCGCGCAGGGCCGGCTCGTAGTAGGTCAGCGCCTTGGAGATGCCGTGACGCACCGCGCCGGCCTGGCCGGACAGGCCGCCGCCGATGACGGTGGCGATGATGTCGTACTGGCCGTTGCGGTTGGTGGCGACGATCGGCTGCTGCAGGATCATCTGCAGCACCGGGCGCGCGAAGTACTTGTCGTACTCCTTGTCGTTGACGACGATCTTGCCGCTGCCGGGCTTGACCCAGACGCGGGCGATGGCGTCCTTGCGCTTGCCGGTGGCATAGGCGCGGCCGTGCTTGTCCAGCTTCTGGACATGGACCGGCGCGGCCGGCTGCTCGGCGGCGGTCGCCTGGCCGAGTTCTGCGAGGGAGGAGAGGTCAGCCATTATGCGGCCCTCTTGTTCTTGGCGTTGAGCGAGCCGACGTCGAGCGTCTCGGGCTGCTGGGCTTCGTGCGGATGCTCGGCACCGGCATAGACGCGCAGGTTCTTCATCTGGCGACGGCCGAGCGGGCCGCGCGGGATCATGCGCTCGATGGCCTTCTCGACCACGCGCTCGGGGAAGCGGCCCTCGAGCAGCTGGCGCGCGGTGCGCTCCTTGATGCCGCCGGGATGGCCGGTGTGCCAGTAATACTTCTTGTCGGTGTATTTGCGGCCGGTGAACACCACCTTGTCGGCGTTGACGATGATGACGTTGTCGCCGTCGTCGACATGGGGGGTGAAGGTGGGCTTGTGCTTGCCGCGCAGGCGGTTGGCGACGAGGGAGGCGAGACGGCCGACGACGAGACCCTCGGCGTCGATCAGCACCCACTTCTTCACCACATCCGCAGGCTTCTGCGAAAAGGTTGTCATGGTCTTTGCTTTCTTGTCATGACCCTTGCGCGCCAAGGCGACAAAGGGCGTTTCTTGTTGCTTGCGTTGACGGCAGCGGTGCTGCGCCAACATGAAAACGGCGACCCTGAAGAGGGCCACTGCATCCACGGCGGCTTATAGGGCGCTTGCAAAGGCGCGTCAATCGGCGAAATTCAGACTATTCACCAAATAATCGATCAAAATCAATGGTTTACAAAAGAGGTATTTTAATACCGTATCAATTTCGCTTCGGTGGGATTGAATAGGTGCCGGTGGCGTGGGCGACGACATGCCTGTCGGGCCCGGCCATCATGGTGATGTCGTAAACCATCAGGCTCTTGCCGAGCTTGAGGATGCGGCATTCGCCGTCGATCGGCCCGGCCTCGGCCTTGCGCATGAAATTGATGTTGAGGTTAGTCGTCACCGACAGCGCATCCGGCCCGGCATGGGACAGGACGCAGACATAGCCGCCAATGTCGGCCAGCGTGAACAGCGACGGCCCCGAGACGGTGTTGCCCGGCCTCAGGTGGCGTTCGTTGGCGTTGAGCCTGACGGTGCAGCCACCGGGAAAGACCTCGGTGGCGAGATAGTCCGAGAAATCGTCGTTCAGCTGCGGATAGACCTGCTTCAGGAACGCATTGATCTCGTTGGCCGTCATCTTCGGGGTAAGCGTGGTCATTGTAGGTGCGTCCTCCCAGACTTCCGTTTCCGTAAACGTAAGCGGGAGTTTGGTCATTTCCGGGGTTTCCTTCAACCCGGCAAGTGATAGTTTTCGGCTGGTGCAGCTGCATCCGGAAGGTGTCGGTGTTCGTGCGATGCCGTCGGCGCGGCGAGCCAGGGAAGCGAACCGCCTCGCCGGCATTCTTCGGCGGGTGCTTTACCGCATCCGGAGCGACAGATGCCGGATGACACATGCCAGCTGCGGGCAGGGAGGAAGACATGGCTGAGATAGTGGCGATCCGCGGCGGGCAGGATGGCGGCGGGCTGGTGAAGATCACGCGCGACGGCGGCACAGGAGGAAGCCAATCGGACAGTCAAGGGGGCGGCATCGTCCGGCTCGCGCTCGACAATCCTCCCGCCAATGCGCTCTCGCTGTCGCTGATCGCGGCGCTGCAGCAGGCGCTGGATGCCTGTGCGACCGATCCGAGCGTGCGTGTCGTTGTGCTTTCGGGCGCCGGCAAGCTGTTTTCCGGCGGGCACGACCTGAAGGAAATGACGGCGCACCGGACGGATGAAGATGGCGGCCGGGCCTTCTTCGAACGTACTTTCTCGGAGTGCTCGCGGATGATGCAGACGATCGTGCGCCTGCCGCAGCCGGTGATCGCATCGATCGACGGCATCGCCACCGCTGCCGGGTGCCAGCTTGTGGCAAGCTGCGACCTCGCCATCGCCTCCGACCGCTCGCGTTTCGGCGTCAACGGCATCGATGTCGGCCTGTTCTGCTCGACGCCGGCGGTGGCGCTGTCGCGCAAGGTCAAGCCGAAGCATGCAATGGAGATGCTGCTGACCGGCGAGATGATCGATGCGGCGACGGCACGTGAGTTCGGCCTCGTCAACCGGGTGGTGCCGGCGGAATATCTCGACCAGATCGTCGACAAATACGCCACGACCATCGCCGCCAAGTCGCCGATCGCGGTGCGGCTCGGCAAGCAGGCATTCTATGCCCAGCTGGAAATGGGGTTGGCCGATGCCTATGAGCACAGCTCCCGGGTGATCGTCGACAACATGCTGGCGGAGGATGCGAAGGAAGGCATCGATGCCTTCATCACCAAGCGCAAGCCGGAATGGACCGGCCAATAGGCGCGATCATGGTCATGGAACCGCGAATTTCCATCGTCACGCTCGGCGTCGAGGATCTCGACCGCGCCGTCGCCTTCTATGAAGCGATGGGGCTGGAACGCCACGAGCGCTTCACCGACGGCGTCGCCTTCTTTCAGATGGGTGGGCTGATCATGACGCTGTGGCCGCGCGAGGAACTGGCGCGGGACGCGGGCATAGCCAGTGAAGCCGGGCGCGGGTTTTCCGGCGTCGCATTGGCCTACAATACGCGCTCGGAGGGCGAGGTCGCGCAGGTGCTGGCGATGGCCAAAAAGGCTGGAGGACGGGTGCGGAAGCAGGCCGGCCGCGCCGTCTGGGGCGGCATGCAGGGTTATTTCGAGGACAGCGAAGGCAATTTGTGGGAAGTCGCGTACAATCCCGACTTTGCAATCGACGGGGAGGGGCGAATCTCGCTGCCGTAATGAATCACGACGCTTACGATGACGCTTACATTTCCGGCATTCTTCACGAGGCGCGCACGGTCGCCATCGTCGGCGCCTCGGCCAACGAGGTGAGGCCGTCCTTCTTCGTCACCAAGTATCTGATCGACAAGGGTTATACGGTCGTTCCGATCAATCCCGGCCATGCCGGCAGGGAGATACTCGGCCGTATGACCTATGCCCGGCTGGCCGACGTGCCGGAGCCGATCGACATGGTCGACATCTTCCGCGCTTCCGATGCGGTGCCGGCGATCGTCGAGGAGGCGCTGGCGCTTGTGCCGCCGCCCAGGATCATCTGGATGCAGCTGACGGTTCGCCACGACGAGGCCGCGGCGCGGGCGGAAGCCGCAGGCATCAAGGTGGTGATGAACCGCTGCCCCAAGATCGAATATGCGAGGCTGGCGCGTGAGATCGGCTGGAACGGCGTCAACAGCCGGGTGATCTCGTCGCGCAAGCCGGTGATGCAGTCCGGGTTCCAGAGCTTCGGCATCCGGCGGAAATAGCGTTCCTGCGCCTGCCGCCGGCCGGATGCCGGCGGGGGGGCGCGGGAGGAACAGACAGTCACGGAGAAATGGAATGTCGCAGCGTACGCCCGGATTCGATACACTTGCGGTTCATGCCGGCGCCCAGCCCGACCCTGCGACAGGGGCGCGGGCAACGCCGATCTATCAGACCACGGCCTATGTGTTCGACGACGCCGACCACGCCGCCTCGCTGTTCGGGTTGAAGGCGTTCGGCAACATCTACACCCGCATCACCAACCCGACGACGGCGGTGCTGGAAGAGCGGATGGCGGCGCTTGAGGGCGGCACCGCGGCGGTGGCCGCGGCTTCCGGCCATGCGGCGCAGCTTCTCGTCTTCCACACGCTGATGCGGTCGGGCGATAATTTCGTCGCCGCGCGCCGGCTCTATGGCGGCTCGATCAACCAGTTCGGCCATGCATTCCGGAATTTCGGCTGGGAGGTGCGCTGGGCCGATCCGTCGAACATCGCCGAATTCGAGGCGGCCATCGACGCCGGCACGCGGGCGATCTTCGTCGAGAGCCTCGCCAATCCCGGCGGCACCTTCGTTGACATCGAGGCCATCGCGGACGTGGCGCAGCGCCACGGCCTGCCGCTGATCGTCGACAACACCATGGCCAGCCCCTATCTGATGCGCCCCTTCGAGCACGGGGCCGACATCGTCGTCCATTCGCTGACCAAGTTCGTCGCCGGCCACGGCAATTCGATGGGCGGCGTCATCGTCGACGGCGGCACCTTCGACTGGTCGAAATCCGGCAACTACCCGATGCTGTCGGCGCCGCGGCCCGAATATGGCGGCATGGTGCTGCACGAGACCTTCGGCAATTTCGCTTTCGCCATCGCGGCCCGCGTGCTGGGCCTGCGCGATTTCGGCCCGACGCTGTCGCCGTTCAACGCCTTCATGATCGCCACCGGGCTGGAGACGCTGCCGCTCAGGATGCAGCGTCATTGCGACAATGCGCTCGAGGTCGCCCGGTGGCTGCGGAACCATGCCAAGGTGGAGTGGGTTTCCTATCCGGGCCTGGCTGATGACCCGAACCACGCGCTGCAGCAGAAATATTCGCCGAAGGGCGCGGGCGCGGTGTTCACCTTCGGATTGAAGGGCGGCTTCGAGGCCGGGGTCAAGGTGGTGGACGGCGTCGAGATATTCTCGCATGTCGCCAATATCGGCGACACCAAGTCGCTGATCATCCACCCGGCCTCGACGACGCACCGCCAGTTGTCGGACGAGCAGAAGGTGGCGGCGGGTGCGGGGCCGGACGTGATCCGTCTTTCGATCGGCATCGAAGATGTCGCCGACATCATCGCCGATCTGGAGCAGGCGCTCGAAGGGGTCTGACGCCATAACCTGACGCCACGGCCTCACGGCGGACCGAAAGACGACAACTGCAAGGAGAGAGACGATGTATGTGACGCGCTTTCTTCACATCGCCACGGTCGGGCTGGAGCCCGAGCAGGGCAGCCCGGCACCGGAGCGGCTGGTTTCCGGCGCGCCCGCCTTCACGACATGGAACGCGGAGGAGGCCGAAGGCGGCCTTTATGCGGGGATATGGGAATCGACGCCCGGCAAGTGGCGGGTCGAATATGACGAATGGGAATATTGCCATATCCTGTCCGGAGTTTCGATCCTGACCGAGGATGGCGGCGAGGCGCGGACGCTGAAGGCCGGCGACAGCTTCGTCATCCGCCCGGGTTTCATGGGCACCTGGGAAGTGGTCGAGACGACGCGCAAGGAATATGTCATCCGCATGCCGGGTTGATACGCAGCCGCAGTGACCGTGCTATACGGGCTTGGCTTGCACATTCGGCCATTTACCGTGCTCCGTGGCGAGGCTTGCACAAGGCAAAGCCGGCATCCTATCTAACGAGTGACGATAAGCTTCGATTCTGCGGCGCCTCGCCGCCTGCCCGCATCCCGAGAGGACTTCTGATGAGAGACCCGGTCGAAACCTATATGAGCCTTGTCCCGATGGTGGTCGAGCAGACCAATCGCGGCGAGCGCGCCTATGATATCTTCTCGCGCCTGCTGAAGGAGCGCATCATCTTCATCACCGGGCCGATCGAGGACGGCATGGCGTCGCTGGTCTGCGCCCAGTTGCTGTTCCTCGAGGCGGAGAACCCGAAGAAGGAGATCAACCTCTACATCAACTCGCCGGGCGGCGTGGTGACGTCGGGTCTGGCGATGTACGACACGATGCAGTTCATCAAGCCGCCGGTCTCGACCCTGTGCATCGGCCAGGCGATGTCGGCCGGCTCGCTGCTGCTGTGCGCCGGCGAGAAGGGCATGCGCTTCGCCACGCCGAACGCCTCGATCATGGTCCACCAGCCTTCGGGCGGTTACCAGGGCCAGGCCACCGACATCATGATCCATGCCCAGTGGACCGAGGCGCTGAAGCGACGGCTGAACGAGATTTACGTCAAGCACACGGGCCAGGATTACGAAACCGTGGTCAATGCGCTCGAGCGCGACCGATTCATGACCACCGAGCAGGCGCTGGAATTCGGCCTGATCGACAAGGTGATTTCCGCTCGCGATTCGGTCGAGGCGAAGGGCTGATTGCCGCCGCAGGCCGGAAGGTTGACGACATTTTGAAGGGCACTGCGCCATTTCGGTCACAGTTTGGTGTTTCCTCCTTTCGGACGAACGCCTACGTTAAGCCAATGTTGAGTTTCGGCGGCTTAGCTTCGACCGGGGATTCGCTGTGCCGTCGTGCCGCTTCCGTCGTGTTTCGGGTACGGGGTGGTTTCACAAGACCGTTGGCATTGGCGGGGCGCGGTCCCGTCATGATTTCATGCCCGCAGGGCGGCGCGCTGCGCCGCTGCGGACTGGGCCGGAAGGGTTGAAAGAGCATGAGCAAGATCAGCAACAGTAGTGGTGATTCCAAGAACACGCTGTATTGCTCGTTCTGCGGAAAGAGCCAGCACGAGGTGCGCAAGCTGATCGCCGGCCCGACGGTGTTCATCTGCGACGAGTGCGTCGAGCTGTGCATGGACATCATCCGCGAGGAGAACAAGACCTCGATGGTGAAGTCGCGGGAGGGCGTGCCCACCCCGCAGGAAATCCTCGCGGTGCTCGACGACTATGTCATCGGCCAGCCCTATGCCAAGCGGGTGCTGTCGGTGGCGGTCCACAACCACTACAAGCGGCTTGCCCATGCCGGCAAGAACAACGACGTCGAGCTGGCGAAGTCGAACATCCTGCTGATCGGCCCGACCGGCTGCGGCAAGACGCTGCTGGCCCAGACGCTGGCGCGCATCCTGGACGTGCCCTTCACCATGGCCGACGCCACCACGCTGACCGAGGCCGGCTATGTCGGCGAGGATGTCGAGAACATCATCCTGAAGCTGCTTCAGGCTGCCGACTACAATGTCGAGCGCGCCCAGCGTGGCATCGTCTATATCGACGAGATCGACAAGATTTCGCGCAAGTCCGACAATCCGTCGATCACTCGCGACGTGTCCGGCGAGGGCGTGCAGCAGGCGCTGCTCAAGATCATGGAAGGCACGGTCGCCTCCGTGCCGCCGCAGGGCGGCAGGAAGCATCCGCAGCAGGAGTTCCTCCAGGTCGACACCGCCAACATCCTGTTCATCTGCGGCGGCGCGTTTGCCGGGCTCGACAAGATCATCTCGGATCGCGGCCGCAAGACGTCGATCGGCTTCGGCGCCACGGTCGCCTCGCCGGAAGATCGCCGCACCGGCGAGCTGTTCCGCCAGGTCGAACCGGAGGATCTCCTGAAGTTCGGGCTGATCCCCGAATTCGTCGGCCGCCTGCCGGTTCTCGCCACGCTCGAGGACCTCGACGAGCCGGCGCTGATCCAGATCCTGACCGAGCCGAAGAACGCGCTGGTCAAGCAGTACCAGCGGTTGTTCGAGATGGAGAATGTCGGGCTGACCTTCCATGAGGGCGCGCTGTCAGCGATCGCCCGGCGCGCGATCGAGCGCAAGACCGGCGCGCGCGGGCTGCGTTCGATCATGGAGGCGATCCTGCTCGACACCATGTTCGATCTGCCGGCGATGGAAGGCGTGCGCGAGGTTGTGATCTCGGACGAGGTCGTGACCGGCAATGCGCGTCCGCTCTACATCTACGCCGAAAAGGAAAAGGGCGCTGCGGCCACGGCCTGAGGCCGGGCCCCGGCCCGCTTTCACCACCGGCGTTGCCGGTGGCTGCCCGGCGCGCGGCGACGGCCTGTCATCGGCCGCGTCGATTTCGTCCTGCCCGGCAACCACCGCCGGAGAACCCCAGCTGCGCGCCCCTTGATCTTTGTGCGGCGCAACGCCAACTAAGCACCGACATGATTGCCGCGCAGTGCGTGCTGCAACCCCCGACAACCCCCTGTGACAAGTTCATGAGGGACAATTTCTCGGGATAGGCGTGAAGCGCGGCAATCGCTAGTATCGAAGATCGCGGTTGGCTCTTTTGCGGCCGCGATATGAAAGGTTGGACAATGACCACACCCACCCCGTCCTCCGGTCCTGTTTCTTCCGGCTCCGGCACTTTCGCGGTTCTGCCCCTGCGCGACATCGTCGTCTTCCCGCACATGATCGTGCCGCTGTTCGTCGGGCGAGAGAAGTCCATCCGCGCCCTCGAAGACGTCATGGGCGCGGACAAGCAGATCCTGCTTGCGACCCAGAAGAATGCGGCCGACGACGACCCGGCAGCCGACGCCATCTACGAGGTCGGCACGCTGGCCAACGTGCTGCAACTGCTGAAGCTGCCCGACGGCACCGTCAAGGTGCTGGTCGAGGGCACGGCGCGTGCACGCATCACCGGTTTCACCGCGCGCGACGAGTTTCACGAGGCCGAGGCGGAGACGCTGTCCGAGCCGAAGGAAGAGGAAGTCGAGATCGAGGCGCTGTCGCGCTCCGTCGTTTCCGACTTCGAGAACTATGTGAAGCTCAACAAGAAGATTTCTCCGGAAGTGGTCGGCGCGGCCAGCCAGATCGACGACTATTCCAAGCTCGCCGACACCGTCGCCTCGCATCTCGCGGTCAAGATCGCGGACAAGCAGGAAATGCTGGCGACGCTCTCGGTCAAGGACCGGCTGGAAAAGGCGATGGGCTTCATGGAAGCCGAAATCTCCGTGCTGCAGGTGGAGAAGCGCATCCGTTCGCGCGTCAAGCGCCAGATGGAGAAGACCCAGCGCGAATACTACCTCAACGAGCAGATGAAGGCGATCCAGAAGGAGCTCGGCGAGGGCGAGGACGGCCGCGACGAGGCTTCCGAGCTCGAGGAGCGGATCAAGAAGACCAGGCTGTCGAAGGAAGCCCGCGAGAAGGCTGAGGCGGAGCTGAAGAAGCTGCGCACCATGTCGCCGATGTCGGCCGAGGCCACCGTCGTGCGCAACTATCTCGACTGGCTGCTTTCCCTGCCGTGGCAGAAGCAGTCCAAGGTCAAGAAGGACCTCGACTTCGCGCAGGAGGTGCTCGACGCCGACCATTTCGGCCTGGACAAGGTCAAGGAGCGCATCGTCGAATATCTCGCGGTCCAGAGCCGGCAGAAGAAGCTGAAGGGCCCGATCCTGTGCCTCGTCGGCCCTCCCGGCGTCGGCAAGACCTCGCTCGCCAAGTCGATCGCCAAGGCGACCGGACGTGAATATGTCCGCATGGCGTTGGGCGGCGTACGCGACGAGGCGGAGATCCGCGGCCATCGGCGCACCTATATCGGCTCGATGCCCGGCAAGGTCATTCAGTCGATGAAGAAGGCGAAGAAGTCGAATCCGCTGTTCCTGCTCGACGAGATTGACAAGCTCGGCCAGGATTATCGCGGCGATCCGTCTTCGGCGCTGCTCGAGGTGCTCGATCCGGAGCAGAACGCGACCTTCATGGACCATTACCTCGAGGTCGAATATGATCTGTCGAGCGTGATGTTCGTGACCACTGCGAACACGCTGAACATCCCGGCGCCGCTGATGGACCGGATGGAGATCATCCGCATCGCCGGCTACACCGAGGACGAGAAGGTCGAGATCGCAAAGAAGCACCTTCTGCCGAAGGCGATCCGCGACCACGCGCTTCAGCCGAAGGAGTTCTCGATCACCGACGAGGCGATCCGCGCGACGATCCAGTTCTACACGCGGGAAGCGGGCGTCAGAAACCTCGAGCGCGAGCTGATGAAGATCGCGCGCAAGGCGGTGACGGAAATCCTGCGCACCAAGAAGAAGTCGGTCAGGATCACGGACAAGAACCTTGCCGACTACCTCGGCGTGCAGCGCTATCGCTACGGCCAGATCGACGGCGAGGACCAGGTCGGCGTCGTCACCGGGCTTGCCTGGACCGAGGTGGGCGGCGAATTGCTGACCATCGAGGGCGTCATGATGCCCGGCAAGGGCAAGATGACGGTCACCGGCAATCTGCGCGACGTGATGAAGGAATCGATCTCGGCGGCGGCGTCCTACGTCCGCTCGCGCTCGATCGATTTCGGCATCGAGCCGCCGCTGTTCGACAAGCGTGACATCCACGTCCACGTGCCGGAAGGCGCGACGCCCAAGGACGGCCCGTCCGCCGGTATCGCCATGGCGACGGCGATCGTCTCGGTGCTCACCGGCATTCCGGTGCGAAAGGACATCGCCATGACGGGCGAGGTGACGCTGCGCGGCCGGGTGCTGCCGATCGGCGGCCTGAAGGAGAAGCTGCTCGCGGCGCTGCGCGGCGGCATCAAGAAGGTGCTGATCCCGGAAGACAACGCCAAGGATCTGGCGGAGATTCCGGAGAACGTGAAGAACGGGCTGGAGATCGTCCCGGTCGCCCGCGTCGGCGAGGTGCTGCGTCATGCGCTGGTCCGCATGCCGGAGCCGATCGAATGGGTGGAGCCGGTCGAGCCGGCAACCGCCAAGACGGATGGCAACGGCGCGCAGACGCTGGCGCATTGAAAGCGACGCCTTGTCGTATCGCGATATGAAAAAGCCGGGCGCAAGCCCGGCTTTTTTGCCGGAATGCGCAGAAATCCGGGAAAAACCCCGTCTTCAGCGGGTTTCCCGCTTGGTGGCGCCAAGCGGATTTTCTACACTCCCGATCCTGCCGGTTGAATCGAATCGCCGGTCTTTCACAGGGAAGGGAATTCTCAATGAACAAGAACGAACTCGTTTCCGCCGTGGCGGACGCCGCCAAGCTGTCCAAGGGCGATGCCCAGACCGCTGTCGACGCGGTGTTTTCGGCCATCACGTCCGAGCTGAAGAAGGGCGGCGACGTGCGCCTTGTCGGCTTCGGCAACTTCTCGGTGTCGAAGCGCGAGGCTTCCACCGGCCGCAATCCGCAGACCGGCGCCGAGGTGCAGATTCCTGCCCGCAACGTGCCGAAGTTCACGGCTGGAAAGGGGCTGAAGGACGCGGTCAACTGAGACCTCGCTTCCCTTCTGTCTTGTCGAAGAGCCGGGTTTCGCCCGGCTTTTCTTTTTGGCGGATGCAGATAGAAAAAGGGCCGGCGTGGCCGGCCCTCTCTTTTTTCGTGCGTCGCGGCAGTCTCAGCCGTAGCGATAGGGCGCGCCGGCCCTGCGCATGGTCTCGGCGTATTTCTTGAGGATCTCGACGACGCGG
>JBLJBS010000240.1:0-20435 GCA_047637695.1 Aquamicrobium sp.
GGCTGCTCATGGATCTCCTTTTCCATGAAATGCCGGTAATTGCCCTTGTCGACCATGTAGGACGTGCCGACCGACTGGCGCTTCTGGCGTTCGACGCGGTTGCCGTCGATGTCGAAGATCTCCATCCCCTCGCGGTGGATAACCGCCCAGTCGCCATCCTCCAGATAGGTGATGGCATTGGTGAAGGGCGACAGCGCGATGGCGTCGGAGCCGAGATACATCTCGCCCTTGCCGTGGCCGATGGCCAGCGGCGGGCCGTTGCGCGCGCCGATGATCAGGTCGTCCTCGCCACGGAACATGATGGCGAGCGCGAACGCGCCCTCGAGCTT
Source organism: Aquamicrobium sp. (assembly GCA_047637695.1). Classification (GTDB taxonomy): domain Bacteria; phylum Pseudomonadota; class Alphaproteobacteria; order Rhizobiales; family Rhizobiaceae; genus Aerobium. The sequence continues at coordinate 330 of JBLJBS010000240.1, forward strand.
TTTCAGCGCCGCATGCGCGGCTTCGACAGGGCCGAGACCCTTCTTCAGCTCACGGGTGACGAGATGGGCGACGACCTCGGTGTCGGTCTGCGAGGAAAACTCGAAGCCGTCGGCGATCAGCGAGGCGCGCAGCTCGGCGAAATTCTCGATGATGCCATTGTGGACGATGGCGACGTCGCCGGAGAAATGCGGATGCGCGTTGGTCTCGTTCGGCACCCCATGGGTCGCCCAGCGCGTGTGGCCGATACCGATGGTGCCGTCAAGCGGCTCATCGGCCAGGCGGCGCTCCAGATTGACGAGCTTGCCCTCGGCCCTGCGCCGGCCGAGCTTTCCATGGTCGATGGTGGCGACGCCGGCGGAATCATATCCGCGATATTCCAGCCGCTTCAACGCATCGACGATCAGGGGCGCAACGGGCGCACGCCCGACAATTCCGACAATCCCGCACATGCTCAGATCATTCCTTCCCGCTCACCAGGTCGAACAAATAGTCATTCGGCTGACCCGGCGAAAGTCACATATGGTTTCGATTGATATCGGCGCATATCCGGCCGGCGATCATCTTGCAGCAAAGCATCAATGCCCGTTTCCGCCCAGCTTTTCGCGCAGTCGACGCGCCAGATCATCCTTGTTTTCCTGTCGGGCCCGGCCGAAGGCGAGCGCATCGTCGGGAACGTCTTTCGTCACCACGCTGCCGGACGCGACATAGGCGCCCGCGCCGATGCTGATCGGAGCAACCAGCGACGAATTGGAGCCGATGAAGGCGCCAGCGCCGATCGAGGTGAAGTGCTTTGAAAAGCCGTCATAGTTGCAGGTGATGGTGCCGGCGCCGATATTCGCGCCAGCGCCGATACGGGCGTCGCCGATATAGGACAGGTGGTTGACCTTGGCGCCTTCCTCGATCACCGCCTTCTTGACCTCGCAGAAATTGCCAACCTTGGCCTTGGCGCGCAGATCAGCGCCGGGCCGCAGCCGCGCAAACGGGCCGACCTCGGCATTTGCCCCCACCGACGCGCCCTCGAGATGCGAGAACGCGCGGATGCGCGCGCCGGCCGCGACCCTGACGCCGGGGCCGAACACGACGTTCGGCTCGATCGTCGCATCCGGCTCGATCTCGGTGTCGTGGCAAAGATGAACCGTCTCGGGGGCCTGCATCGTCACTCCCGCCAGCATCAGCGCACGGCGGCGGCGCGTCTGCCACACGGCTTCCGCCTCGGCGAGTTCCAGCCTCGTGTTGATGCCGAGCAGGCTTTCATAAGGCGCCTCGGTGGCGCGCACGGAAAGCCCGCGAGCCGCCGCGATCTCGACGATGTCGGTCAGATAATATTCGCCCTTGGCGTTGTCGTTGCCGACCGCATCGAGCAGCGACAGCGCATGGCGGCCGGAGACCGCCATCAGCCCGCCATTGCAGAAGGTGATCTCACGCTCGGCCTCGGTGGCGTCCTTGTGCTCGCGGATGGCGGCGAGCGCGCCGTCCCGAACGATCAGCCGGCCGTAGCCGGTGGGGTCGTCGGCATGAAAGCCCATCACCACCACGTCGGCGCCCTCGACCAGTCCCGAGCGCAAATCGGCAAGCGATTGCGGCTCGATCAGCGGCGTGTCGCCGAACAGGATCAGGATGTCGTCGAAGCCGGCCGCGATCTTCTCGCGCGCCGCGAGTACGGCATGGGCGGTGCCGAGCCGCTCGGTCTGGACGAAGACGTCCGCGCCGGGCGCGAACGGCTCGACCGCCTTCCTCACCTTGTCGGCCTCGCGCCCGACGACGAGCGCCACCGCAACCCCGTCTTCCTGGCGTGCGGCCTTGACCACATGACCGACCAGCGGCAGCCCCGCCACCTCGTGCAGCACCTTGGGCAGTGCGCTCTTCATGCGCGTGCCCTCGCCGGCGGCGAGGATAACGGCAAGGCAGCTTCTTTCGCTCATGATCGGTCTCTCGGCACAGTCGTTATCCTGATGGCGTCTGGTAACATTGTTTCCCCGCAAGCGCTACGCACGCGCCGCATCGGTGATCCTGAACTGGACGGAGCGCGAGCCGTTCCACCAGTTGGACGAGAGATGGCCGACCACATGGACCGTGCCGCCGCGATTGGCGAACAGGAAATCACCGAGCTCGGTCTCGACGGCGCGGAACGCCATCGCCTGAAGCCGCCCGCCGGCGGGCGAGCGCAGTTCGGCGCGGATGTGGTTGGCGCCCACCTGCCGGGCATCGGCCAGCATGTGGCGCGGCAGCGCCAGCAGCGGCTGGGCATGGCCGGAACCGTACGGGCCGGCGCTTTCGATCAGGTCGAGGAGATCGAAGGTCGCGCCATCGGCCGAGAGCGCGGCGTCGATTTCGAGCATCTCCTCGGCGCGCAGGCGGCTGACGTCGCCAGCCGCCCATTCCTCGAAGAAGGCGCGCAGATCGCCAAGGCGATCCCGCTCGACGGTTATGCCGGCCGCCATGGCATGGCCGCCGCCCTTGACGAGCAGGCCCCGCGCCACCGCCTCGCGCACCATCCGGCCAAGGTCGAAGCCGGTGATCGACCGGCCGGAGCCGGTGCCGGTGCCGTTGGGGTTGAACGAAATGGCGAAGGCAGGCCGCCGCGCATGCTCTTTCAGACGCGCCGCGATCAGCCCGACAATGCCCGGATGCCAGCCGTCATTGGCGGTGACGAGAACCGCCGGGCCACCGCCGGCGGCAAGCTCAGCGTCGGTCTCGGCGCGGGCCTGCGCCAGCATTTCCTGCTCCATCGCCTGCCGTTCGCCGTTCAGCCGGTCAAGCGTTTCGGCGATTGTCTGCGCCTCAACGGAATCGTCGGTGGCCAGCAGCCGACTGCCGAGCGCGGCATCGCCGATGCGGCCGCCGGCATTGATGCGCGGCCCGAGCAGGAAACCGAGATGGAAGGTCGACAGCGGCTCGCCGATGCGCGCGGCACGCGCAAGCGCGGCAATGCCGGCATTGCCCATCCGGCGCATCGCCTGCAAGCCCTTGACCACGAAGGCGCGGTTGACGCCGGTGAGCGGCACGACATCGCACACCGTCGCCAGCGCGACGAGATCGAGCCAGCCGAGAAGATCGGGCGCGGGCGTGGCGAAACCGCGCTCGCGCAGCACACCCGCCGTGCGCACGAGAGCGAGGAACACCACCCCGGCGGCGCACAGATGCCCCTGCCCCGACAAATCGTCGTCGCGGTTGGGATTGACGATGGCCACCGCCGCCGGCAGCGCTCCGCCGACCTGATGATGGTCGAGCACGACGACATCGGCTCCCGCCTCGTTGGCGGCTTCGATGGCGGCGGCGCTGTTGGTGCCGCAATCGACGGTGACGATCAGCCTTGCCCCGCGCGCCGCCAGTTCGCGCATCGCGTCGGGATTGGGGCCGTAGCCCTCGAACACCCGGTCGGGAATGTAGATTTCGCTCCCGACGCCGTAATGGCCTAGGAACCGCTTCATCAGCGCCGAGGAAGCCGCGCCGTCGACATCGTAGTCGCCGAAGATCGCCACCCTTTCGCGATGGATGACGGCATCGGCGATGCGCGCCGCCGCCTTGTCCATGTCGGTCAGGCTGCGCGGATCGGGCATAAGATCGCGGATGGTCGGGTCGAGAAAGCGCTGCGCCTCGCCCTGCCCAACGCCGCGCCCGGCGAGAACCCGGGCGACGATATCGGGGATGCCGTGGTTTTGGGCGATGGCAAGCGCGGCATTTTCTCCGCGCGCGTCGAGCCGGTGCGCCCAGGCATGCCCGGTCGCCGATTGCTTCACATCGAGGAAAAACCGCCGTTCGCTCATCGCCGCCTACCGCTCAAACCCATCAGACAGGCAAAAGCAAGGCGGCGGCAAGCAATATCGACACGCGTTGCGCGGCAAGCTCAGAACTTGTCGAGGTCCTGATGGCGCGCCTTGATCTCGCGCACCGTGCCGGAGGACGACCGCATGACGATGGTGTGGGTCTGGATCACGTCGCGGCCGAACTTGACGCCGGACAGCATGTTGCCGTCGGTGACACCGGTGGCGGCGAACAGCACGTCGCCGCGCGCCATCTCCTCCATGGTGTAGACCTTGTTCGGATCCGAGATGCCCATCTTGGCGGCGCGGGCGATCTTCTCCTCGCTGTTCAGCTGGAGACGGCCCTGCATCTGGCCGCCGATGCAGCGCAGCGCCGCCGCGGCCAGCACGCCCTCGGGCGCGCCGCCGGTGCCCATATAGATGTCGATGCCGGTCTCGGCCGGGTCGGTGGTGTGGATGACGCCGGCGACATCGCCGTCGCCGATCAGCCGGATCGCGGCGCCGGTGGCGCGCACCGCCTCGATCAGGCGGGCATGGCGCGGCCGGTCGAGGATGCAGGCGGTGATTTCCGACACCGGAACGCCCTTGGCCCTGGCGAGGTTCTCGATGTTCTCCTGCGGGGCCGCGTCGATGTCGACGATGCCGGCCGGATAGCCGGGGCCGACGGCGATCTTGTCCATGTAGACGTCCGGCGCGTAGAGCAGGCTGCCCTTCTCGGCGATGGCGATGACCGCCAGCGAGTTCGGCAGGTTCTTGGCGCAGATCGTGGTTCCTTCCAGCGGATCGAGCGCGATGTCGACTTCCGGGCCTTCGCCGATCCCGACTTCCTCGCCGATATAGAGCATCGGCGCTTCGTCGCGCTCGCCCTCGCCGATCACCACCGTTCCCTTGATCGGCAGGCGGTTCAGCTCCGCGCGCATCGCGTCCACCGCCGCCTGGTCGGCCGCCTTCTCGTCGCCACGTCCACGAAGCCGCGCCGCGGCAACCGCCGCACGCTCGGTGACGCGCACCAGTTCGAGGGTGAGAATGCGATCAAGGCCAGACGGGGCGAGACCGGACGAAGCGGCTTTGGACATGATGCTATCGAACCTTATGAAAGATCAGCGGGTTGCCTGCGTGATTGCGCCCCTTTTGTCAAAGAGGCGCAACCCTCGCAAGGGCGATTCGGCGCGTGTCCCAACATCAATCGATTGAATGACAAGCGATTGAACAGGGGGATGCGAGGTCAGGCTGGGCGCTCGATGCGGATAACCTGCGGCTTGGTCGTAAGGTGGCCGTCTTCGGTGATGCCTTCGACCGCCTTGCGCACTGCGGCTTCCGTCGTCTCGTGGGTGACGAGGATGACGGTCTTCTGCATCGGCTTGTTGGCGCCGTTCGCGTGCTGGACGATCGATTCCAGCGATATGTCATTCTTTGCCATGCGCTTCGCCACCGCCGCGAAGACCCCAACGCGGTCATGCACCGACAGACGGATAAAATAGCCGCCCGCATGCTTGCGCATCTTGGCGCGGGTGTAAGGCGAAAGCTCGCCGACCGGCCGGCCGAAGACGGGCCCGTGCTGGAAGCCCGGCCGGCTCTTGGCGATGTCGGCGATGTCGCCGATCACGGCCGACGCCGTGGCGTTGCCGCCGGCACCCGGGCCGGACAACAAAAGCTCGCCGACAATGTCGGTTTCAATCGCCACCGCATTGGTGACGCCATTGACCTGGGCGATGACGGAATCGGCCGGCACCATGGTCGGGTGGACGCGCTGTTCGATGCCGCCCTCGGTGCGCTGGGCGACGCCAAGCAGCTTGATGCGGTAGCCGAGATCGCGCGCGGCACGAATGTCGGCCTGGGTGATGTTGGAGATGCCCTCCATATAGATGTTCTCGGGCGAGATGCGGCTGCCGAAGGCGAGGCTGGTCAGGATTGCCAGCTTGTGCGCGGTATCGTGGCCCTCGATATCGAAAGTGGGGTCGGCCTCGGCATAGCCAAGCCGCTGGGCGTCCTTCAGGCATTTCTCGAACGAAATCCCTTCGGCCTCCATCCGCGTCAGGATATAGTTGCAAGTGCCGTTCAATATGCCGAACACACGCGAGACGGTGTTGCCGGCCAGCGCCTCACGCATGGTCTTGATGACGGGAATGCCGCCGGCGACCGCCGCCTCGTAATTGAGCAGCACGCCCTTCTTCTCGGCGATCTCGGCCAGTTCCAGCCCGTGGCGGGCCAGCAGCGCCTTGTTGGCGGTAACGACATGGCGGCCGGCGGCAAGCGCCGCCTCGACACAGGCGCGCGCCGCGCCGTCCGCGCCGCCGATCAGCTCGACGAAGACATCGATGTCGGCGCTTCTGGCCAGCTCGACCGGATCGTCAAACCACACGGCGGACCCGAGATCGACGCCCCTGTCCCGGCTCCGGTCGCGCGCCGACACCGCAGTGACGACGATTCCGCGGCCGCACTGGCGGGTCAGCTCCGCCGCCTTGTCGGCCAGAACCCTGACCACCGACGCCCCGACCGTGCCGAGACCGGCAATTCCAACACGCAACGCTTCGCTCATGCCCCCGGCATTCCCTTGCTGGCCCTTACTCAATCTTCCCTGCGAAATCAGGCCGCCGCCATCAGCGCCGCGCGTTCAGCGCGATCACATTGTCGAGCGTATCGGCGGCCGTGCTCAGGAAGCGCTTGATGTTGCGCGCGGCCTGGCGGATGCGGTGCTCGTTCTCGACCAGCGCCAGACGCACATAGTCGTCGCCGTGCTCGCCGAAGCCGATGCCGGGCGCGACCGCGACATCCGCCTTCTCGACCAGCAGCTTGGAAAACTCCAGCGAGCCGAGATGGCGGAACGCCTCGGGGATCGGCGCCCAGGCGAACATGGTCGCGGCCGGGGCCGGGATTTCCCAGCCGGCGCGGGCGAAGGCATCGACCATCACGTCGCGGCGGCGGTGGTAGATCTCGCGCACCTCGGCGATGTCGGAGCCGTCGCCGTTGAGCGCGGCGGTGGCCGCGACCTGGATCGGCGTGAACGCGCCGTAGTCGAGATAGGACTTGACCCGCGTCAGCGCCGAGATCAGCCGCTCGTTGCCGACGGCAAAGCCCATGCGCCAGCCCGGCATCGAGAAGGTCTTCGACATCGAGGTGAACTCGACCGCGACGTCCATCGCGCCGGGCACCTCGAGAACCGACGGTGGCGGGTTGCCGTCGAAGTAAATCTCCGAATAGGCAAGGTCGGACAGGATGATGATGTCGTTCTTCTTCGCGAAGGCGACGACGTCCTTGTAGAAATCGAGCGTCGCGACCTGCGCCGTCGGGTTCGACGGATAGTTGAGGATCAGCGCCAGCGGCTTGGGGATCGAATGGCGCACGCCGCGCTCCAGCGCGGGAATGAAATTGTCGTCCGGCTCGACCTGCATCGAGCGGATGACGCCGCCCGACATGATGAAGCCGAAGGCGTGGATCGGATAGGTCGGGTTCGGGCACAGCACCACGTCGCCCGGCGCGGTAATGGCCTGCGCCATATTGGCGAAGCCTTCCTTCGAGCCGAGCGTGGCGACGATCTGGGTATCGGGGTTGAGCTTCACCCCGAAGCGGCGGGCATAGTAGTTGGCCTGCGCCTTGCGAAGACCGGGAATTCCCTTCGAGGACGAGTAGCGATGGGTGCGCGGATCGCGCACGACCTCGACCAGCTTGTCGACGATGGCGCTCGGCGTCGGCAGGTCGGGATTGCCCATGCCGAGATCGATGATGTCGGCCCCATTGGCGCGGGCTGCGGCCTTGAGCCTGTTGACGTGCTCGAAGACGTAAGGCGGAAGCCGGCGAACCTTGTGAAACTCTTCCATGGGAGAATCCGATTGCGCATGGGTTAGGGGTGGCCGGCTATACACCCGAATCAACAAAGGGTCGATAGCGGCAACGCCCGGCGCGGACGATCATTCGCCCTCGATCTCTTTCAGCACCTTGTCCGCATGCGTGTTGGCCAGCGTGCGCAACTTCTGGCTATCGTCACCGGCCCCCGCTCCCCCGGTTTCCCGCGCCAGCTGGTCGCGCTTCGCCCTCAACCCCGCCGCCTCGCTCGCTCTTTGCTGCGGCGTGATCTGCGGTGCCGCCGCCGATGGCGCGACATTGAGATTGGGATAGGTGCCGGCGGTCGGTGCTCGGGCTTCAGCCGGAGCCACGACGGGGACGGCCTCCTCCGCTACCGGCGACGGCGGCTGCTCTGTCGTGGCGTCTGCCGGCGCAGCTATTTGTGGCAGCGCGCCTTCGGGCACCGCATCCTCGATCGAGGCCGTGGCGCAGCCCGCAAGAAGCAGGCCAGCCGGAAAAAGGCCCAAAAGCGGCGCGATCCAGCGCGGCGTCATCATATTTTCCTGAAGCAGAACTATCGAACGTTATTGGACCAGCTTCAGGGTTCCATGGTATTGTGTCAACAAAAGGCCGGAAAAAACACCGGTATGCAGGGAGGATCGACGCGCAGCATGGCCAAACCAAATGATTCGGCCGATGCCAGGGATCAGGGGCAGCCTCATCCGGCCATCGAGCAATATCTGGTCAAGGATCCTGAAAGCTTCACGCTGAACATTGCCCGCGCCGTCGAGGAGGCCGGCAAGGCCGCCGCCGCGTGGACAGCCCCGCGCGAACGCGGTGAGGTGCGCGACGTCATGGCCGAGCCAGCCGCCGACATGGTCAAGACCTTTTCCAAGCTGACGGAATACTGGCTGTCGGACCCGGCGCGCGCACTGGAAGCGCAGACGCGGCTGTTCTCCGGCTACATGAACGTGTGGTCTAACGCGATCCAGCGCGCCGCGGCCGGCGACGAGGAGGTCGAGGACGCAGTCAAGCCGGAAAAGGGCGACAAGCGCTTTCAGGACCCCGAGTGGGGAAAGAACGCCTTCTTCGACTTTCTCAAGCAGACCTATCTCGTCACCTCGCGCTGGGCCGGCGATCTGGTCGAGCATGCCGAAGGGCTGGACGAACACACCCGCCACAAGGCGCAGTTCTACGTCAAGCAGATCACGCAGGCGCTGTCGCCGACCAACTTCCTCCTCACCAACCCCGAACTGTTCCGCGAAACGATGGCCTCGAACGGCGAAAACCTCGTGCGCGGCATGAAGATGCTGGCTGAGGACATCGCCGCCGGCAAGGGCGACCTCAAGCTGCGTCAGGCCGACGCCTCTCGCTTCGAGATCGGCCGCAACATCGCGATCACGCCGGGCAAGGTCGTCGCCCGTTCCGACCTGGCCGAGATCATCCAGTACGAGCCGTCGACCAAGGACGTCCTGAAGCGGCCGCTGCTGATCTGCCCGCCCTGGATCAACAAGTTCTACATTCTCGACCTCAACCCGGAGAAATCCTTCATCCGCTGGGCAGTCGACCAGGGCCACACCGTGTTCGTCATTTCCTGGGTCAATCCCGACGAGCGCCACGGGTTCAAGGACTGGGTCAGCTATATCGACGAGGGCATCCGCTTCGGCCTCGATGCGGTCGAGAAGGCGACCGGCGAGCGCGAGGTCAACGCCATCGGCTATTGCGTCGGCGGCACGCTGCTCGCCGCCGCGCTCGCCCTGTTCGCGCAGGAGGGCGACACGCGCATCGCTTCCGCCACGCTGTTCACCACGCAGGTCGACTTCACCTTCGCCGGCGACCTCAAGGTGTTCGTCGACGAGGACCAGATCGCGGCGGTCGAACGGTCGATGTCCGGCAAGGGCTATCTCGACGGCACCAAGATGGCCACCGCCTTCAACATGCTGCGCGCAGGCGACCTGATCTGGCCCTATGTCGTCAACAACTACATGCGCGGCAAGACGCCGATGCCGTTCGACCTGCTCTACTGGAATTCCGATTCCACGCGGATGACGGCGGCCAACCACTCCTACTACCTGCGCAACTGCTATCTCGAGAACGCCCTCACCCAGGGCAGGATGGAGCTCGCCGGAAGAAAGCTGGACCTTTCGGACGTGAAAATCCCGATCTACAACCTCGCCACCCGCGAGGATCACATCGCGCCGGCACGTTCTGTCTTCGTCGGCTCGGGATATTTCGGCGGCGACGTCGAATATGTCATGGCAGGTTCCGGGCACATCGCCGGCGTCGTCAATCCGCCCTCGCTCGGCAAGTATCAGTACTGGACGGGCGACAGGCCGGTTGGCGACTTCAAGCAATGGATGGCGCAAGCGAGGGAGAACCCCGGCTCGTGGTGGCCGCACTGGCATGCCTGGATCGAGAGCCGCGACAACACGCGGGTTCCGGCACGCAAGGTCGGCGGCGGCAAGATCAAGCCGCTCGCCGACGCACCGGGCGACTATGTGCGGGTGCGGGTCTGATCACCCCTTCTCAGCACGGTCGAGCAGCGCCAGCAATCCCTCGAGCAGCGCCCCCGGCGACGGCGGATCACCGGGAATGGTGAGATCGACCGGCAGGACGCTGCCGACCCCATCTCCGCAGGCATAGCTGCCGGCGAAGATGCCACCATCCGCTGCGTCGTCGCCGACGGCAACCACCCATTTCGGGTCGGGCGTGGCATCGAAGGTCCGCCGCAGCGCCTGCCGCATGTTCCTGGTCGCCGGGCCGGTGACAAGCAGCACGTCGGCATGGCGCGGCGAGGCGACGAAGCGGATGCCAAAGCGCTCGATGTCATAGAAGGCGTTGTTCAGGGCGTGGATTTCAAGCTCGGCGTCGTTGCACGAACCGGAATCGACCGCGCGGATCGAAAGCGAACGGCCGAGCCTGCGCCGGGCGGCTCCGCCCACCGCCTCGGCCAGCTGCCGCAGCCCGGCGCTCCCCGGCGCCGGCGCCTTCTCGGTCAGGATCGGCCTTATCAGGCTTTCGAACAACAGCTTGCGCATCTAGAGGTCATGCCCGGAATAAGAGCAGTTGAACGATTTGTTGCAGAGCGGGAAATCGGCGACGATGTTGCCCTCGATAGCCGCTTCGAGCAACGGCCACTGGAACCATGACGGGTCGCGCAGATGGCAGCGTTCGATCGTTCCGTCAGTCCCAAGCCGCAGCCAGACCAGAATGTCGCCGCGAAAGCCTTCAACGATGGCGATGCCTTCGCGAACCTCATTGGCCGGCGAAATATCGTTGACGATCGCGCCTTCAGGCAGTGAGCCGAGCAATTGCTCGACCAGCGACAGGCTTTCCTCGACCTCGCGGATGCGCACCCAGACGCGGGCGTTGACGTCGCCTTCCTCGAAGACGGGAACATCGAAGGAGAGCCGGTCGTAGGGCGCATAGGCAAACGCCTTGCGGGCATCGAAAGCCCGACCCGAGGCCCGACCGACATAGCCGCCGGCAGCGAAGCGGCGGGCAAGCTCGGGCCTGAGGATGCCGGTCGCGACCGTCCGATCCTGAAGCGAGGTTGTGTTGTCGTAAAGCGCCACCAACTCGGGGAACCTTGCGCGGATTTCAGCAACCAGCGCCTCGATCGCGGCAACGCCCTCGCCTGTCAGATCGCCGCCAACGCCGCCCGGCACGATCGCCCCGCGCATCAGCCGATGGCCGAACGCAGTCTCGGCCGCGCGCAAGGTCCGTTCGCGCAGCACGCCGCAATGCGCAAGCATCAGGGAAAAGGCGGCGTCGTTGCAGATCGCGCCGATGTCGCCGAGATGGTTGGCCAGCCGTTCGATTTCGGCCATCAGCGCCCGAAGATGATGCCCCCGCGCCGGCACGTCGATCTTCAGCGCCGCCTCCGCCGCACGGGCAAATGCCAGCGCATAGGCGACCGCGCTGTCGCCGCTGACATGGGAGGCGAGGCGGACGGCATGGTCGAGCGATGCGCCGCGCATCAGCCCCTCGATGCCCTTATGGGTGTAGCCGAGCCGGGCTTCCAGACGCACCACGGTCTCGCCATTGACGGTAAAGCGGAAATGACCGGGTTCGATCACCCCGGCATGGACCGGGCCGACGGGTATCTTGTGCAGCCCCTCACCTTCCGCCGGCAGGAATTCGTAATCGTCGCCATCGGCGGCCGCAGGCAAGGCGTCGCCGAGCGGATGGCGCACACCCCACCGGCCATGATCGAGCCAGGGCCGCAGGTCGGGCGCATCTTCCGGAACGAGGCCGAACAGGTCGCGGATCGTGCGTTCCAGCCGGATCGCCGGTGGATGCAGCCGCCCGACCGACGGGAACGTCCCTTCTGCGCAGGCGAGCGACAGCACCGCCATCTCATTTGGCTCTTCCTGCACATGAACGGCAATGTGGACGGCGCCGTCGTCGCCCCAGAGGCCGAGGAGCAAGAACCGGCCCGACGCCAGTGCCGAGGACGCGCCGAGCCAGCCGTCGCGGTCGACATCGAACCGGGGCGCGCCATGATGCTGCCCTGCTCGCCGCCCGGAAATGCCCTGCCATTCCTGTTGCGCCACTGCCGCCTCCCCTAGCCGAGAAGCCCGGCGACATGCCGGAACCAGCCGGTGAGCGCCGGCGGCAGCCAGATGCCGGCGGCGGCGACCAGAGCCAGATGGACATAGATCGGCACGTAGGAGATCGCCGGCAGCGAAGCCGGCTGCGTGGCCGAACTGGCGGCGGGCTCGCCGAAGGCGATGCCGGTCGCGCGCATCATCAGTGCGCCGAATGCCGTCAACAGGCCGAGCACCAGCGGCAGCGCCAGCAGCGGCTCGCGCGCGAATGTCGAGGTGACGATCAGGAACTCGCTCATGAACACGCCCATCGGCGGCAATCCGGCGATGGCGGCCACGCCGATGACGAATGCCCAGCCGAGCGCGGGATTGGTGACGGTCACGCCCGAAATCTCCGTCATCTTCTGCGTGCCCCGCAACTGGGCGATATGGCCGACGCAATAGAAGATCGCCGACTTGGTGAGGCTGTGCATGACCATGTGCAGCAGGCCGGCAAAATTGGCCAGCGGCCCGCCGATGCCGAAGGCGAAGACGATGATGCCCATATGCTCGATCGAAGAATAGGCGAACATGCGTTTGATGTCGCGGCGGCGATAGAGCATGAAGGCGGCGAAGATCAGCGAGACGAGACCCATGCCGATCATCAGCGGACCGGGGGTGAGCGCGTCCGGATTGGCGGCCAGCAGGATCTTGAAGCGCAGCACCGCATAGAGCGCGACGTTGAGCAGCAGGCCGGACAGCACCGCCGAGATCGGCGTCGGGCCTTCGGCATGGGCGTCGGGCAGCCAGGCATGCAGCGGCGCCAGACCGACCTTGGTTCCGTAGCCGATCAGCAGGAAGACGAAGGCGAGGTTCAGCAGCGCCGGGTCGAAGCCGGATGCGTGCTCGACCAGCACCGTCCACACCATGGCGTCGTGCCCCTCGCCCACCACCGGCTGCGCCGCCATGTAGACGAGGATGGTGCCGAACAGCGCAAGCGCGATGCCGACCGAACCGAGGATGAAATATTTCCATGCCGCCTCCAGCGCCTCATGGGTGCGGTAGAGGCCGACCATCATCACCGTCGTCAGCGTCGCCAGTTCGACCGCCACCCACATCAGGCCGATATTGTTGGCGACGAAGGCTAGGTTCATGCCGAACATCATCGTCTGGTACATGGCATGGTAGAAACGCAGATTGGCGGGAGATATCCGGCCGCTTTCCAGTTCGTGGCCGATATAGCCGGCGCTGAAAAGACTGGCGGTGAAGCCGACGAAGGTGTTCAGGACGATGAAGACGATGTTCAGTTCGTCGACGAACAGATAGCGACCCGCCTCGCCCTCGCCGCCGGCAAACAATGTCAGCGCGAAAATGAAGGTCAGCAGGCTCGCGGCGACGTTGAAGCGCGCCGCCGCGCGATAGCCGGGAAGAAGCGCGAGCACGGCGGCCGAAACGGCCGGAACCGCCAGCACCGCGACCGCGGCGTCGAAGCCAGCCGGGATCATCGCCGCTCACCCCTGAAATCGTCGAGCGCCCCGACATCGACGGTGTCGAAGCGCTCGCGGATGCGAAACAGCACGATGCCGATGACGATGAAGGCGACGAGCACCGAGAAAGCGACGCTGATCTCGACCACCAGCGGCATCCCGCGCGCGCCGGCGGCCGCGAGCACGAGACCGTTCTCCAGCGACATGAAGCCGACGACCTGGCCGATGGCGTTGCGCCGCGTCACCATCAGCAGGAGGCCGAGCAGGACGACGGCCAGAGCCATCGCCAGGTCCTCGCGCGCCAGCGGATCGGCGTCGGCCGTCACCCGCAGCATCACCACCATCGACAGCGCCACCAGCCCCATGCCGGTCAGCATGGTCAGGCCGGTGCCGACCGCGTTCTCGACGTCGCGGTGAATGCCGAGGCGGCGAATGATGCGGTGGAGCGCGACCGGAATGACGACCGCCTTGAAGACCAGCGCCACCAGCGCGGTGATGTAGAGATGCGGCGACCCTTGCGCCCATGCCTGCCAAGCGACGGAAGCGGTCAGCACCAGCGCATGCAGGGCATAGGTGTTGACGAGGCCGTGGAGCCTGTCCTGATAGAGCAGCATGAACGAGACGAGCACGAGCCCGCCGGCCAGCATGTGCGCGATGTCGAAGGAGAGAGCGTCGACCATTCCCTTACAGGCTCCGCGACACGAACAGGAGCAGCGTGCCGAGCAGACCGAGCATCAGCGCCGCCCCGAGGAAATCGGGAACCCGGAACACCCGCATCTTGGCGATGGACGTCTCGAACATGGCGAGCAGGAAGCCGCCGACGGCCAGCTTGCCCAGCCAGAGCAACGCGCCGGCCGTGAAGGTCGCGATATCCGCCCCTGCCGGCGCTATGCCCCACGGAACGAAGACACAGGCGATCAGCGACAGATAGAGGACGAGCTTCAGCATCGCGGCAAGCTCGATCATCGCGAGATGCCGGCCGGAATATTCGAGCACCATCGCCTCGTGCACCATGGTCAGCTCGAGATGGGTGGCGGGATTGTCGACTGGAATGCGGGCATTCTCGGCCAGCGCCACGATGACCAGCGCGATCAGCGCCATGGCGAGCGACACGCGCAGCCCCACCTCCGGCGTTGCAAGTACCGCCGAGACGGTAGCAAGCTGGGTCGAGCCGGCGACCAGCGCCAGCGCGAACATGGTCAGCATCATCGCCGGCTCGGCGAAGGACGAGATCATCATCTCGCGCGAGGAGCCGATGCCGCCGAAGGCGGTGCCGACATCCATGCCGGCGAGCGCGAGGAAGAAGCGCGCGGTGCCGAGCAGCGCGATGATGGCGATCAGGTCGGCTGTCCAGGAAAAGACCAGCCCTCCGGCGAAGGTCGGGACCAGCGCCGCCGCCACCCATGTCGCGGCGAACACAATGTAGGGCGCAGCGCGGAACAGCCACGACGCGCCTTCCGCCACCACGGCATCCTTGCGCATCAGGCGGGCGAGATCGCGATAGGGCTGGATCAGCGGCGGCCCCTGCCGTCGCAGAAGCCGCGCCTTGACCTTGCGCACGAAACCGGTGACCAGCGGCGCGAACGCCAGCACCAGCACCATCTGTGCGCCCTGAACGGCGATGTCGTGAATCATGTCCATAGCGCCAGCACCAGAAGAAGCGCGATGAGGAAGAGGAAAACCAGCGTCAGATAGCGCCGGATGGTGAGGAACTGCAGCCGGTTCAGCCAACCGGCCAGCCTGTCGACCGCGCCGGCGAGCGGAACGTAGATGCGTTCCCACACCGGGTCGTGAATGGTGGTCGCCAGCCGCGCCGGCCGCATATCACCGGGGGCCGGCATCGTCACATCGTCGCGGGCGGAGAAGATCACCCGGCCGAAGATGCGCCGGAACGGCTGGGCGAAGCCGGATGCGGAATACTGCGTCGCCGGGTCCGGCACCGGCAGACCGCAATCCCAGGCCGGCGCGCGGCGCAGGCCGCGCGAGGCGAAACGATGGACGAGCGCGGCCGCGCCCGTCGCCGAAACGACGATGAACAGGAACACCAGCAGCCCGTTATAGGACGAGCGGCTCTCGGCGATCGGCACGATCGACAGCCACGGCCGGTCGGCCTGAACCGGCATCGCGCCGCCGACGACAAGCTCCGTCACCGGCGCCAGCGCATCGATGACGAAGCCGGGCAAGATGCCGGCGAGCAGGCAGGCGACTGCGAGAATGCCCATCGCGGCAAGCGAGAACCGGTCCACTTCCGTTGCCGCGCCGGCCTCGGCGGAACGGGATCGGCCGAGAAACGAGACGCCGAAGGCGCGCACGAAGCAGGCGGCCGCAAGAGCAGCCGACAGCGCCAGCATGCCGCCCAGCGCGGGCACGGCGATCCGCAGGCCCCAGCCGGCGAATTCCGGGCTTTGCAGGATGGCCTGGAATGCCAGCCATTCGGAGATGAAGCCATTCAAGGGCGGCAGCGCCGAGATGGCGAGCGCGCCGACGAGGAAGAACAGCGCCGTCGCCGGCATGCGATGGATCAGCCCGCCGAGGCGCTCCATGTCGCGGGCGCCGGTCACCGTCAGCACCGCTCCGGCTCCGAAGAACAGCAGGCTCTTGAACAGAGCGTGGTTCAGCACATGAAACAGCGCTGCCGTCAGCGCCAGCGCGGCGGCCCACTCCATCCCGTTGCTGCGGAAGGCGAGCGCGAGACCGAGGCAGGCGAAGACGATGCCGATGTTCTCGATGGTCGAATAGGCCAGCATGCGCTTGATGTCGCGCTCCATCAGCGCATGCAGGATGCCGAGAACGGCGGTCGCCCCGCCCAGCGCCAGCAGCGGCAGCGCGGCCCACCATGCCGGCTCGCCGACGAGGTCGAAGACGATGCGGATGAAGCCGTAGACGGCGACCTTGGTCATGACGCCGCTCATCAGCGCCGAAACATGGCTGGGCGCGGCGGGGTGCGCCAGCGGCAGCCAGACATGAAGCGGCGCGAGCCCCGCCTTGGAGCCGGCGCCGGCCAGCGCGAGGACGAGGACCAGCGAGGCGGCGAGCGGCGAGCGGGCGGCCTCGCGGATTGCTTCGAAGGAATAACCGCCGTCCGGTCCGGCCATCAGGCCGAAGGCCAGCAGCAGCGCCATGGTGCCGAACCCCGCCATCACCAGATAGACCGTGGCGGCATGGCGGTTCTCGGCCTCGCGGTGATGCGCCAGCACCATCGCCCAGGAGGCCAGAGACATGAATTCCCACGACAGCAGGAAGGTGAAGGCGTCGGCGGCGAGAACGACAAGGTTCATCCCGGCGAGGAATGCCGGATAGAACGGCAGAACCCGGTGCGGCGCGTCCTCATGCCGGCCATAACCGAGCGCGTAGAGGCTGGCTGCCGCAGCGCCGAGATTGATGACCGTCAGGAAGAACGCCGACAGCGCATCGACGGCGAAGCGCGCGCCGATCCAGGGCAGGCCGAACGGCAGGACGGTCGAGCCGCCCGCGCCCGACAGCAACGCGCCCAGCGCCAGGCAAAGGCCGCATAAGGAGGCGGCCAGCGACGCGGCATAGACGAAGGTCGTCGCCCATTGCCGGCGCGCCGACGGCACGGCGACCGCCGCCACGCACAGCAGCGCGCCCACCACCAAAAGCAGCGCCGTCGACGCCTGCATCACATGCTCCCGCCGGCCCCGTTTTCCTTAAGCCTGACGCCGCGCCCGCCCGACTGGGTCGCCACGCCCTCGCCGATCAACTCGAGACCAGCCGCGTCGAGCGCGCCGATCAGCTTGACCAGCGAATCGACATTGCCGCGAATGGTGCCGTCGCTCGCCTCCATGCGCTGGATGGTCGGGACCGAAAGGCCCGACAGGTCGGCAAGACGCCGCTGGTCGATGCCGAGAAGCGCGCGGGCCGCCCGCAACTGCGCCGATGTTATCACGTTTCAGCCATTCATCTTGAATTGCATGACATGGAGTATTCGACTCTCATGTTGCATATTAATGGAATGATTGCAATAAATGATGTTTAAAACATCATATTTGCCATTCGCAGGCTTTCAGCCGAAAATCAGCACCTGCCCCACATGAAGCGCCAGACCGGCCAGCCCGCCGATCAGCATGCCGTTGAAGCGGATATATTGCAGGTCGCGGCCGATGTTCAGTTCAATCAGGCGGGTCAGCTGGACGATGTCCCAGCCACGGACCTGATCGGCGATGAAGGTGGAGACGCCGCTCTTCTGGTTCTCGACGAATGCGGACAGCGCGACGACGAAGCCGTGATTCATGTCGGCGCGGATCGCCGGTTCGTCGCGGAGCTGGCGACCGACCTCGACCAGCATATCCGCCAGATGCCGACGCAGCAGCGAATCGTCCGAGGCGATATCCTGGTCGACGAAGCCGCGCAGCCCGACCCAGAAATTTTCCGCAAGCCCCGCCAGTTCCGGCCGGGCGAGCAGGTCGCGCTTCAACCGCTCGGCACGCGCGGCATAGGCAGGCGAAACACGCAGCTCGACGACGATATTCTCGGCGAAGCGGTCGAATTCACGCCGTAGCGCATGGTCGGGATCGGCCTCGGCCTCCGCCAGCAGCGTTCCGGTCGCGGCAACGAAGCGCTTGAGCAGATAGGCGTCGGCCTGAAACATCGTCGCCAGCGTCGGCAGTTCCTGACGGATGCGGTCACGGATCGCGGCCAGCGTCTCGTCGTCGCGCAGCAGCCCGCCGAATATCTTGAGGATCTCGTCGAACAGCCGCTGATGGCGGCGGTCGGCGGTGACGGTGGAAAGCAGATCGGCGGCCAGAGGCGCCAGCTCGACCTTTTCGATCTGGGCGGCGAGCCGCTGCCCGATGAAATCCCGCAGGCCCGAGCCTTGCGCCGCAGCCAGCGCCTGCGGCACCAGCTTCACGGTGAACCGGGCAAGACCGGATGCGCGGCGCGGATCGGCCAGCCAGTCGGCGACAAGAAGCGCGAAATCGACCTGGCGCAGCTTTTCACGCACCGGGCCGGGCGCGAGGAAATTGACCTCGATGAAGCGGCCGAGATTGTCGGCAATGCGATCCTTGTTGCGCGGGATGATCGCCGTATGCGGGATCGGCAGGCCGAGCGGCCGGCGAAACAGCGCCACCACCGCATACCAGTCGGCCAGGCCGCCGATCGCGGCGGCCTCGGCGAAGGCGGCAACATAGGCGAGCGCGGGAAAAGCGTCCTGAAAGGCGCGCGCCGTCAGGAACACGGCGACGCAGAGAACGAGCGCGCCGGTCGCCACCGCCTTCGTCCGGCGCAACGCGGCCAGCTTCGCGCGTTCCGCCTCGTCGGGTGATGCCGCTGGCGAGCCGTCCGCAGTAGCCCTCTTCATCCGCCTGTCCTTTCAACGCTGACGATTCCTGCCAATGTGGGGATCGCGGCAGGAAACGTCACGCGATAGAACGGATCGGGGCTACAATGCCACCGTCGCCAGCGTGGCAAGAAAGCCGATGCCGGGCCGGGCCGGCAGCGAGGCGACCGGTTCCAGCTCGATCAGGCCGACGGTCTCGCCATGGTCGAAACGGAGCCTGGCGTTGAAACTGCGCGCCAGCCGCTTCATCGGTTCGTTCTGGGGGTGGGTGGTGACGAGCAGACGCTCATAGCCGAAGGCGCGGGCGCTTTCGACGAGACGGGAAAACAGCATGCCGCCAAGCCCGCGGCGTTGCAGCTGGCGCTCGACGCTGAAGGCGATCTCGCCGGTCGGCTCCGCGTCTTCCGGGCGCTCGTGCAGTTCGGCAGCACCCAGCACCTCGCCGTCATCGACATAGCCGATAACGATGGTTCCGTCATTGAAGCAGCGCTGGGCATAGGAAGCGACGAAGCTGTCGCTGGTCGGGCCGTTGAAACGATCGCGCCGGCTGTCGGCGTCGAGCCGCAGCAGGTGGTCCCTGAATTGTGGCAGTTCCGAATGTCTCAGCAGCCTTATCCTCCCCCTCAGAGGCACGGCCGCGGCGCTTGTTGTTCTTTGCATGTCGCACTCCTCGTGGGTTCCTCCCCGAGTCGTCGTGCCGGATCGTCGCAACCCGACATGAGCGCTATATTGTGCATTGCAACATGAAATGCAAGGCCGATTGCCAACGCTTGCCGCGTCCCGATGGCGCATGGCGCAACCATGGCCCGCATTATAAGTTGAAAAGACTACTCAAGATTCCTTGCATTCTTCTCTGGAATTGTTCTAATCTATCGTCCATATTGCAGGGACGCTCCCAGCTGAAGGAGCACAAGGGAATACGAAAGGCTCGCCATGCGGCTCACTCGTCAAACCAACTACGCCATCCGCATCCTGATGTATTGCGCGGCCAATGACGGCCGGCTGAGCCGGATTCCGGAGATTGCCGCCGCCTATTCGGTGTCGGAGTTGTTTCTGTTCAAGATTCTCCAGCCGCTGGTCGAACACAAGCTGGTCGAGACCGTGCGCGGACGCAACGGCGGCGTGCGCCTTGGCCGGCCGGCCACCGAGATCACGCTTTTCGACGTGGTGCGCGTGACCGAGGAGAATTTCGCCATGGCCGAGTGCTTCGAGAAGGACTCGACCGACTGCCCGCTGATCGATT
>JBLJBS010000241.1:0-30469 GCA_047637695.1 Aquamicrobium sp.
CGAGGCGGATCATGCCGGTGACGCGGCAGCCCTCGATGGTGTCGTTCATGCGGTTGAGGCAGCGCAGGAAGGTCGACTTGCCGCAGCCCGACGGCCCGATGAAGGCAGTGACGGCCTTCTCCGCGATGTCGATCGACACGTCGAACAGCGCCTGCTTCGGCCCATAGAACACGCCGACGTCGCGGGCGGTGATGCGCGCAGGGCGCGCCTCGGGGTCCGGCGTGCGGATGGTCGACGACTTCATGGTGTAGAGGTCGGATTGCGGAACGATCTTTTCGGCCGGCATGTGCATGTCCGTAGCCTCCGTTTCGGTGTTGGTGGTCATGCGCGCTTCTCCAGTCGGGTGCGCAGGAAGATGGCGATGGCGTTCAGGCTCAGCATCAGGCCGAGAAGGACGATGATCGCCGCAGAGGTGCGCGCTTCGAAGAAATTGCGGTTCTCGTTGCCCTGCCACAAATAGATCTGGACAGGAAGGGCGGTGGACTGCTCGAGCGGCGTTCCCGGTATCTGCGCGACGAAGGCGTTCATGCCGATCAGCAGCAGCGGCGCGGTCTCGCCGAGCGCCTGGGCCACGCCGATGATGGTCGCGGTCAGGATGCCGGGATAGGTGACGGGCAGGACGTGGTGGAACACGGTCTGCGTCTTCGACGCGCCGAGGCCGAGCGCCGCCTGGCGCAGCGACGGCGGAACGGCCCGCAACGCCGAGCGGGTGGCGATGATGATGGTGGGAAGCGTCATCAGCGTCAGCACCAGGCCGCCGACCAGCGGCGCGGAGAGCGGCAGGTGGAAGTAGTTGATGAACACCGCCGCGCCGAGAAGGCCGAAGACGATCGAGGGAACGGCGGCGAGGTTGTTGATGTTGACCTCGATCAGGTCGGTGAACCGGTTCTTGGGCGCGAATTCCTCGAGATAGACCGCGCTCATCACGCCGATCGGCACGGCAAGCACGATCACCACCAGCATCATGTAGAGCGAACCGACGAAGGCGCCGGCAAGACCTGCCGAGGCCGGAGCGGAACGTGAATCGGTGTTGGTGAAGATATGCCAGGCGAAAGCGAAGTCGATGTTGCCGTTCTCGTGCAACTGATCGGCGAGCGCGCGGGCGGGCGCCGAAAGTTGCTGCTGCGCGTCGGGCAGCGAGCGGTCGATGTTGCCCTTCAGCCAGTTGTCGGCATTGGCCGAGGCCAGCATCTCGACCTTGACTGTCTTGCCGAGCAGCGAGGGGTCGGCGACGAACATGTCGCGCAGCTGGAAGCGGGCGTTGGTCTCGACGATCGACAGCAGCTGGCGCGTGTCGGCCGCGGTGTCGGGGGCGGCGGCGCGCACCGACTGCTCGACGATCCGGTTCCAGTTCAGAAGAGTCGCCTTGCGCTCCCAATCGAGCAGCGCCTTCTGATGGTCGGCGGGCGACTGGCCCTCCTGCCGCTGCGGCTTGTCCTCGATCTTGATCACGGCGGGATCGAAGACGACGTCGAGGGTGAGCGCTGCCTGGGTGAAGGCCGGCACGCCCTTGGACAGGATCATGCCGAACAGCATGGCGACGGCAGCGAGCGCGAAGGCGATCGCCGCGAGACCGTAGAAGCGGAACCGCTTCTCGCGGGCGTGGCGTGAGGAGAGGCCGGAGCGGATAAGCGCGAGCCGTTCTTCGGAGGTCATTCGTATTGCTCCCTGTAGCGGCGCACGATGTAGAGGGCGGCGACGTTGAGGACGAGGGTCATCGCGAAGAGCGTCAGGCCGAGCGCGAAGGCGACCAGCGATTGCGGCGAGGCGAAGTCGGTGTCGCCGGTCAGCTGGTTGACGATGGTGACGGTGACGGTCGAGACCGGCTCGCCGGGGTTGAAGCGCAGGAACGGGCTGTTGCCGGCGGCCAGCACCACGATCATCGTCTCGCCGATGGCGCGGCTGACGGCGAGCAGGAAGGCGCCGACGATGCCGGGCAGCGCCGCCGGCAGGATGACGCGGCGGATGGTCTCCGACTGGGTGGCGCCGAGGCCGAGCGAGCCGTCGCGCAGGCCTTTCGGCACCTGGCGGATGATGTCGTCGGAGAGCGACGAGATGAACGGGATGATCATGATGCCCATGACCGAGCCCGCGGTCAGCGCGCTGGTGGCGCGGATGTCGAGGCCGACCGCCTGGCCGAACGAGGCCAGGAAGGGGCCGACGGTGACGAGGGCGAAGAAGCCGTAGACGATGGTCGGGATGCCGGCGAGGATCTCGACGATCGGCTTGACCGTGTTGCGAACCTTCGGGCTGGCATATTGCGACAGGTAGATCGCGGTCATCAGGCCGACCGGCAGCGCGACCAGCATGGCGATGCCGGCCACCATCAGGGTGCCCCAGAGCAGCGGCAGCAGGCCATATTCCCCGCCCGAGCCATGGCCGGTGGTGGAGAAGCCGGGGCGCCACACCGTGCCGAAGAAGAAATCGACCGGGCTGACGAAGGTGAAGAAGCGCACCGCTTCGGCGAGAAGCGAGGCAACGATGCCGGCGGTCGTCAGGATGGCGACGACGGAACAGGCGATCATGGCGATGCGGACGACATTCTCGACCTTGTTGCGGGCACGAAGCCGGGTCGTGATGCGGCCGCGCGCGAACCAGAGCCCCAGCGCGCCGGTTCCGGCCGCCGCCGCGATCACGGTCGCGAAGGTGAGGGTGTTGAATTCGGCGAGCGCCTGGGCGGCGCTGTTTTCGTAAGGTGCGGTCTCGCCGGCGACGCCGAAGCCAGATGCGATCTGGCGGACACGGCGGATGGCCGTTTCAAGATCGGTTCCCTGAAGCGCGGCGACTTCGGGCGGAAGCTGGGAGATGATCCATGCCCGGCTGGCGGTCTCGGATAACAGAACCCAGAGTGCGAGAATGAGAAGAGCAGGCGCAAGCGCCCAGATGGCCACCAGCGCCCCATGATAGATCGGGCGCGAATGCAGCCGCCCTCCATCCGCTGGCGCAAGGCGGGTGCTGCGCGACCAGCCTGCCTGGTAGGCGAAGGCGAGAAGAACGAGCAGCAATCCGGCAACGATCGTGGTGTTCACGGGCGACGGTCCCCAGCGAAGAAAGGAGAGCGGACCGGCTGTTGCCGGCCCGCTCCATCGAGATGGTAAACCTTTACTTCAGGTCGGCGGCGGTAAGAGCCTTGCCTTCCTGGAAGGCGGCCAGAACCGACGCGGTCTCTTCGGCCGGGGCCGGGATCAGGCCAGCTGATTCCAGCGTGCCGCCGAGGCCGGCCATCTGGTCGGAGAGGAAGAACTCGACATATTCCGCGATGCCCGGAACGACGCCGATGTGCTCGCCCTTGACGTAGAAGAACAGCGGGCGCGAAACCGGGTACTCACCCTTGGCGATGGTCTCGAGCGAGGGGGTGACGCCGGAGATGGTGGCAACCTTCAGGGTGTCGCGGTTCTGGTCGTAGAAGGACAGGCCGAAGACGCCGATGGTGTCCGGGTTGGCCTGGAGGCGGGCCAGCGTCTCGGTGTAGTCACCGGCGATCTCGACCACGACGTCCTGACGGAAGTTCTTCAGGACCTTCTCGAGGTCTTCCTTGGCCAGTTCCGGCAGGCCGGCATTCTTGGCGCCGGTGGCGATCACGCGCTCTTCGAACACTTCGCGGGTGCCGTGGTTGGAAGCCGGGATGGCGAGCGCGATCGGCTGGTTCGGCAGCGAGGCGTCGATCTCGTTCCAGGTCTTGTAGGGGTTGTCGACCAGCTTGCCGTCGACGGCGACCTGCGCGGCGATGGCCTTGAAGACGTGGACCGGCTCGAGAGCGAAATCGCCCTTGGTGGCGCTGGTCGCGAAGACGATGCCGTCATAGCCGATCTGGACTTCGCGGATGTCCTTGACGCCGGCGGTGTTGCAGGCCTCGACCTCGGAAGCGCGGATACGGCGCGAGGCATTGGCGATGTCGATGGTGTTCTCGCCGACGCCGCCGCAGAACTGGCGCAGGCCGCCCGACGAACCGCCCGAGCCGACGACCGGGGTCTTGAACTCGGGGAAGGCGTTGCCGAACTCTTCGGCGACGATCGAGGCGAAGGGGAGAACGGTGGACGAGCCGGCGATCTGGATGGTATCGCGCGACTGGGCGAAGGAAGCGCCCGACTGGACAGCCAGGGCGATCGTCGCCGCCGACACGGTAAGGAAGAACTTGTTCATTGGAGCCTACTCCTGTTCGGAAAATCCGTCGACGCGGCTGCGTCGAGAGCGGCAATACCGGCCCAGTGTAACAGTTGGATGACAGTTTCGTGTCTGGTTTATAACGGCTGCGTGTCAGCGGCGCGGGGTGCCGGCGACGCTGGCGGCCGGCCCTGAGCCGCCGATCCAGCGCTCGATCTTGCGCGTCAGCGCATGCGGGCTGATCGGCTTGGAAAGGTAGTCGTCCATGCCGGCGTCGATGCAGCGTTCGCGGTCGCCCTTGAGCGCATGGGCAGTAACGCCGACGATGGGAACGTGGTGACCGCTCCGGGCCTCGGCGGCGCGGATTGCCGCTGCCGCCTCCAGCCCGTTCATCTGCGGCATCGACACGTCCATCAGGATCAGGCGCGGGTTCATCGTCTTCCATGCCTCGAGCGCCAGCCGGCCGTTGCCGACGATCTCGTAGGTCAAGCCGCTCTCGTTCAGAATCTGCGAGAAGACGAGCTGGTTGACCTCGTTGTCTTCCGCGACGAGGATTTCGACGCGGGAGCCGCCGCCTGACGGGGCGGGCGGCGCGACGCTGACGGCAGCCGCCGGCGCGGCCTCTGCCGTGCGGCCGTGATGCTTCTGAATGCTTGAAACCAGCGCTTCCAGAAGTGCTGCCGAGCGCGCCGGCTTGATCAGGTGCTGGTCGATGCGCAGGTCGCGATAGCCCGGCTGGCCGAGCTGCTGGTCGACCGAGGTGAGCATGACGATCGGGGTGTCGGCGATGGCCGGCGTCTCACGCACGATGCGGGCCATGTCGGCGCCGGTCATGTGCGGCATCTGGTAATCGAGCAGCAGGCAGTCGACGTCGATGCCGAGGCAAGACGCTGCCTCAAGCACTGCGAGGCCCTCCCTGCCGCTGTCGGCGGCGCAGGCATCGAATCCCCAGCCCGCCATCTGCTCGATCAGGATGGCGCGGTTGACGGCATTGTCGTCGACGACGAGGATTCGTGCGCCGGTGACGTCGAGCGGTACGACCCTTTCCTTCTGCGCCGTCGAGGCGCGGGGCAGCCGGACGGTGAACCAGAAGGTCGAGCCTTTGCCTTCCCGGCTGTCGACACCGATCTCCCCGCCCATCAGCGCCACCAGCCGCGAGGTGATGGCGAGGCCGAGGCCGGTGCCTTCATGGCGTCGCGTCGACGAGGCGTCGACCTGGCTGAACTTGTCGAATATCTGGGCGATCTTTTCCCGCGGGATGCCGATGCCCGTGTCGCTGACCGAGATGCGCAGCAGTGTGCCATCGCCGTCGTCCTCGCCCGAGACGTCGGCGAGCACGTGGCCGGCATCGGTGAACTTGACGGCGTTGCCGAGCAGGTTGGTGATGATCTGGCGGATGCGGCCGACATCGCCGATGAAGTGCTGCGGCAGATCCGGCGCGACGCGCACGATCAGTTCGAGGTTCTTTTCCTTGGCGCGGGCGGTGACCAGGGTCGCGACGTCCTCGATCGCTTCGGCAAGATCAAATGGCGCCGGGTCGAGAACGAGCTGACCGGCGTCGATCTTCGAGAAGTCGAGGATGTCGTTGATGATGGTCAGCAATGCGTTGCCGGATTTGACGATGATGTCAGTGAAGGTCTTCTGCCGCGAATCGAGCTCGGAGCGCGCCAGCAGCTCGGCCATACCGAGGATGCCGTTCATTGGCGTTCTGATCTCGTGGCTCATATTGGCGAGGAATTCGGACTTCGCCCGGTCAGCAAGCACCGCCCGCTGCCGGGCTTGCTGCAAATCGTCCTCGCGCTGCTTCAGTTCGGTGATGTCGTAATAGGAGACGAGACGCTTTCCTCCCGTAAGTGATGTCACCGAATAGATCATGGTGCGGCCGTCTGCGCGCTCGAACTCGCGCGGGACGACGTCGCCTTGCCCGATCTCAGCCAGCCGCCCGGCGACATATTCCTCCCACTTGTCGTCGGAGACGGCGTAGACGCCATTTTCCCGGTTTACGTCCATCAGCGCCCGGAAAGGACCGCCGATCGGCACGTCCCCCGGCGTCACGTTCCAGATGTCGAAGAAGGCCTTGTTGACGAGTTCGGTATTGAGAAGCGGGTCGAGGATGACCACGCCCAGATTCATCGCGTCGAGGCTGAGCTGAAGGTCGTGGAGCAGGACTTCCGCCCGCAGTTCGGCTTTCGCCAGATCGTCTTCCCGATAGAGGCCGGCTGCGGCTTTCCCGTCAGCGCGCGGAGCCGTGCCGGCCGGCATGTCGCGCGCGTGCCCGCCATCTCCTGCTGCGGCCGTCACCGGCCGGGATGCCTTGTGGTCTTCCTGCATCCGCTATGGCGCAATGCCCCTCCTGGAAGATCTTTCACGGCAATATATATTCGCTTCTGCTTAAGGAAGCGTTAACCATGGACGCCGGCATGCGGCAGCGCGGGGACGCTGCGCGGCGAAAAAAGAGCGGAACAAGCGAGAGGCTAAAAGAAAACCCGCCGGGGGAGGAGGTCCGGCGGGTTGTTCTGGGACGCGGCTAGGGGGAGGAGAAAGCCGCGTCAGTGTCGGTGCTCCGGGAGGAGGAGGACCACCGACAGGGCTGAGATAGGAGCCGGGGCTCGCCGATGCAACCATGTGTCGTGCATGGCAGCCTTGCAGGATTGTGCATGGCAGCAATCCGAACGGCGTTGGGGGCGGTCGCACCGGCGTCGTCCGACCATCATGCGCCGACGGATATTGGAGCGCGACCCGAAATGAAGGGGCAATCAATGCCTGATTGTGGGTGTCGGAAAATACAACTTGATACAATTAGTGGTGTTTATCGGTATTAAATATATTCCAACCCATAATTTTAAATTTATTACTGGTTTCTTTTATGCAACTTTAACGCAAGTTAATCGTGCGTTAACCATGATAATGCAATATATGCGAAGTGCAGATGCATGCCGGCAAGTCGTGCCGGAAAAGATGACGCCGCGCGGTGAGGGTGGGTCACCGGCACCAGACATCGCCTTTTGCAGGATGGAGAACCGATGACCAATCAGGCCCATGACGGGGCTGCTCTTAACGAGCGGCTCGATTTTATCGGTATCGACGACGCGGCACGGGAAAGGCTGCGCGGGCTCAAGGACGTGATCGCGGCGTCGATCGACGGCGCGCTCGACCAGTTCTACGCCAAGGTCCGGGTGACGCCGCAGACCGCCAGCATGTTCTCGAACGAGAAGCATCTCGACAGCGCCAAGAAACGCCAGGAGAAGCACTGGAACATCATCACCGACGCGGATTTCGACGCCCGCTATGTCGAGGGTGTTTCGGTCGTCGGGCAGGTCCATGCCCGCCTCGGGCTGGAACCGCGCTGGTATATCGGCGGCTATGCGCTGATTCTGGAACAGCTCATCGGCGCGGTGGTGGCGGCCCGCTGGCCTTCGGCTTTCGGACGCAGGCATTCGGCCACGCTCGCCCGCGACGTCTCGACCGTGGTCAAGGCCGCGATGCTCGACATGGATTACGGCATCTCGATCTATCTCGAGGAACTGGCCGCGGCACGGCGCCGGACCGAGGAGGAGAAGGCGAAGGCCGAAGCCGACCAGCAGGCGGCGCTGCAGGCGCTGGCCCATGCCCTCGACGGCCTCGCGTCGGGCAATCTCGAAAGCCGGCTGGCGGCCGAGATGCCGGACGAATTCGTGGCGATGGCGAGGAACTTCAACTCGGCGATCGGCTCGCTGCATGCGGCGATCGCCGATGTTCATGCCACCTCGACCGCGATTGTCACCGGCACGGAAGGCATCGCCAATGCCTCCGACGACCTGTCGCGGCGCACGGAACAACAAGCAGCGAGCCTGGAGGAAAGCTCGGCGGCGCTGCACCAGCTTTCCGAAAGCGTTCGCCTGACCGCCGACAATGCCGGCAAGGCTTCCGGTGTCGTCGGCGCGACGCAGACCGAGGCGAGCCAGTCGGAAAAGGTGGTTGCCGACGCCGTGGCGGCGATGGGCAAGATCAAGTCGTCGTCGGAGGAGATCGCCGCCATCATCGGCGTGATCGACGAGATCGCCTTCCAGACCAACCTGCTGGCGCTCAATGCCGGCGTCGAGGCAGCCCGGGCCGGCGATGCCGGGCGCGGCTTCGCCGTCGTGGCGCAGGAGGTGCGCAGCCTCGCCCAGCGCTGCGCGAGCTCGGCCAAGGAGATCAAGGAACTGATCTCGACAAGCGCGGACCATGTCACGACCGGCGTATCGCTGGTCGGCGCGGCCGGCGAGGCGCTGGGTCGGATGATCGGCCGGATCAACGAGATCAATCATCTGATGACCGACATCGCCTCGGCCGCGGCGGAGCAGTCGCGCGGGATCGCCGAGGTCAACACCGCCGTCAGCCAGATGGATCAGATCACCCAGAAGAACGCTGCCATGGTCGAGGAAACCTCGGCCGAGACGCAGCGTCTCAAGGAGGAGGCCGTCGACCTCGCCGCCAAGCTGGAGCGGTTTCAGATCGGCGAGCGGGCCGAGCCTCAGGCCCGGATGCGGGCGCGGCCCGCCGCCTTGGGCGACCGGTCGTTCGCTACGACGATGCCGCATGTACAGGCAATCCCGCGTGGCCGCGGCGCACAGGCGGCCGCACTGCGGCAAGAAGCGTCTGCCGACGAATCGTGGCAGGAATTCTGAGCCGGCTCGACGCCTGCGACAAAATCGCGCGGCGGCGGCTGGACAGCGCGCCAATCGCCGTTCATGATCGCAGCACCCCCAACAGGAGGCGTCTCATATGGGCATCGAAAGTCTGGTTGTCTTTCTTATCGTTGGCGCGATCGCCGGCTGGCTCGCCGGTCAGCTCGTCAAGGGCTACGGTTTCGGTCTGATCGGCAATATCGTCGTCGGCATCGTCGGCGCGTTCATTGCCGGCTGGCTCTTTCCCGCCATCGGCATCAGCATCGGCAGCGGCATCGTCGCGGCCATCATCCACGCCACCATCGGCGCGGTGATTCTGCTGGTCCTTCTCCGTCTGGTGAAGCAGGCCTGACAACGGCGCTTTGCCGGCACGCAGGGCGGCGCAAGGTTGCGGGGGCAACGGGGGCGCCGCCACGTTGTGAACCAAACTGAAAACGGACGGCTCGGGCCGCCCGTTTCATTTTTAGGATGGAACATGTCGCCCGGAAGCGGGAACCGGTTTGGGGACAACGACATGCGTAAAAACAAGAGCGTAAAGCGTACGGAGCGAATCTGAAAGATCGCGACGCGCTCCAGCGGCCGACTCAGTCCGGCCGCTTCCCGTGCTTTGCCCGATGTTACGGCTTCAGCGGCGGTTGCCGAGCAGAAGCGCGACGGCGGCGACGGCGAGCGCGGCAAGACCGACCGTGGCTGCGGCCCTTGCCGGATTGTCACGGATGGTTTCCTCGATATCGCGGGCGTGGCGGCGAATGACCGGCAGCGCATTGTGCACACGCTCGGCGACATCGTCATAAAGCCCCGATGCCTCCTCGCTGGCTCCGCGCCATGCGGCGGTGCCGCGCTTTGCCGCCACGCGGCTGAGAGCCGCGACTTCGCGGCGCAGCGCCTCTACGTCGCGGTGAATGTCGTGACCATTGCTGCGGCCTGAAAACAGCGCCATCGTAATTCTCCTTTGCGTGAACTCGGCAAGGAAACGGCGAGGCCGGCGGAAGGTTCCCCTCGAACCTTCCGCCGGCGGGGCCTGCCGGGACGCCGGTGTGGCGCGGCGCAGGCCCTCGTTCGGTTTTGCCGATGCCGGTCAGTCTTCCTCGACGAAGACTTCCTCGCGCTTCTTGCGCACGGACGGCAGCAGCACGATCACCAGCACGATGACCGACAGCGCGAGCAGGGATGCGCTGATCGGCCGGGTGAGAAACACCGTCGGATCGCCGCGGGAGATGATCATCGCGCGGCGCAGATGCTCCTCCAGCATCGGTCCGAGGATGAAGCCGAGAAGCAGCGGCGCCGGCTCGCAGCCGAACCGGACCAGCGTGTAGCCGAGCGCCCCGAACAGCGCGAGCGCGTAGAGGTCCCAGGCGTTGGAATTGATCGAATAGATGCCGATGGCGGCGAACGCCATGATCGCGGGGAACAGCAGATAATAGGGGATGGTCAGCAGGCGCACCCACAGGCCGATCAGCGGCAGGTTGAGCAGCACCAGCATCAGGTTTCCGGTCCACATCGAAGCGATCAGGCCCCAGAACAGGTTGGGATTCTGGTTGACGACGTTCGGACCCGGCACGATGCCCTGGATGATCATCGCGCCGATCATCAGCGCCATCACGGGGTTGGCCGGAATGCCCAGCGTCAGCATCGGGATGAAGGAGGTCTGCGCGCCGGCATTGTTGGCGCTTTCCGGGCCGGCGACACCCTCGATCGCTCCCTTGCCGAATTCCTCCGGCGTCTTCGAGAGCTTCTTCTCGACCGAATAGGAGGCGAAGGAGGCGAGGATCGCGCCGCCGCCGGGAAGGACGCCGAGGATCGAGCCGAGAGCGGTGCCGCGAACGACCGGCGCCGCCATGCGGCGGAAGTCCTCGCGCGAGGGCCACAGATTGGTGACCTTCTTGACCATCACGTCGCGGTCGGTCTCGTTCTCGAGGTTGCGCAGGATCTCGGCGATGCCGAACACGCCGACGGCGACGGCGACGAAGTTCAGTTCATCAGCCAGCTCGGGTATGCCGAAGGAAAAGCGCTGCGCGCCGGAGTAGAGATCGGCGCCGACGAGGCCGAACAGCAGGCCGACGACGATCATCGCCGTCGCCTTGAGGATCGAGCCGTGGGCCAGCGCCACCGCCATGATGAGGCCGAGCACCATCAGCGAGAAATATTCGGCCGAGCCGAAATTCAGCGCGGCCTTGGCCAGCGGCGGCGCGAACAGGACGAGGATGACGGTGGCGACCGTGCCGGCGAAGAACGAGCCGAGCGCGGCGGTGGCGAGCGCGACGCCGGCGCGGCCGCGCTTGGCCATCTGGTAGCCGTCGATGGCGGTGACCGCCGACGACGATTCGCCCGGCAGGTTGATCAGGATGGCGGTGGTCGAGCCGCCATACTGCGCGCCGTAATAGATGCCGGCCAGCATGATCAGCGATGTCGCGGGGTCGAGGCCCATGGTGATCGGCAAGAGCATGGCGATGGTGGCGGTCGGGCCGATGCCGGGCAGCACGCCGATCAAGGTGCCGAGCAGGCAGCCGAGAAAGGCGAACATCAGGTTGTGCGGCTGGAGCGCGACGGAAAGGCCGAGGCCGAGATTTGCAAGAAGGTCCATCAGCGGACTCCGAAGAGCGGCCGCGTCCACGGCTCCACGACCGGCCCGAACAGCCTGAGCGGCAGGCCGAGGCCGAAATTGAACACGACGATGCAGAAGATCGTGAGGCCGACGGAGAGAAGCACCGCCGCCCTGAGGCTCATGCGCGTGCTGGCAAACGAGGTGATGAAGGTCGTGAGGAGCAGCACCGGCGCCATCCCTAGCGGACGGATCAGCACGCCGAAGATCACCGGCACCGACAGCAGGACGACGAGGCCGCGCCAGGGCAGCGGGCCGCGAGGCTCATCGCCGTGGCCGATCGACTTCAGCGCGATGGCGAAGCCGAGCACGATCAGAATGCCGGACAGCATGATCGGAAAGAACCCGGCGCCCATGCGGCGCGCCGTGCCGACATCGAGGTCCATCAGCGTCGTGATGCCGAAGAAAAGGCCGATGGCGATGAAGATCGCCCCTGCGCCGAGATCGCTGCGGTTGAGGGTCATTGCCCTTCCTTGTGTCAAGATGGGATTGCGACAGTCGCGCCGCCCTCGCCTTGCGTTGTCCTCGGCCTCTCCCCGCGCACGGGAAGAGGCGAGACGGCCGCAGCAACGCCCCTTCTTCCCCCTCCGGGTTGACTGTGTCCCGGCGGAGAGAAGGGACGATGCCTGCGCGGATCAGTCGGCGTAGACGCCGGCTGCTTCGATCAGCGGCTTCCAGCGCGCGATTTCCGACTCGACCTTGGCCTTGAGCGCGGCCGGGGTGGCGTTCTCCTCCGGCTCGGGAGTGGTGGCCAGCGAGGCGAAGCGGTCGATGACGTTCTGGTCCTTGAGAGCGACCTGGAGCGACTTGCTCAGGCGATCGACGATCGCCGCGTCGGTGCCCTTGGGCGCGTACAGGCCGTGCCAGATGCCGAACTGCATCGAAGCCAGGCCGCCCTCGGCGGTGGTCGGCAGGTCGGGCAGCTGGGAAAGACGCTCGGCACTGGTCACGGCGTAGGCCTTGACCGCGCCAGCCTTGATCTGGCTCGTCGTGTTGGTGGTCTGGTCGCACATGAAGTCGACCTGGCCGCCGAGCAGGTCGGTCATCGCCGGGCCGGTGCCCTGATAGGGCACGGTGGTCAGCTGGGTGCCGATCTCGCTCATGAACAGCATGCCGCACAGATGCGAGGCGGCGCCAATGCCGGCATTGGCGTAGGTGACGTCGTCGGCATTCTCCTTGACATAGGTAATCAGGCCGGGAAGGTCGTCGGCCGGAAAGGCCGGCTTGGCGATGATGGTCATCGGGACCTCGGTGACGAGGCCGACATATTCGAACGATTCGAGCGGGTTGTAGGAAAGCTTGCGGTAAAGCGTGGCGCTGGTGGCCATGCCGATGTGATGCAGCAGCAGGGTGTAGCCGTCATTGTCGGCGGCAGCGACACGGCCCGCGCCGACGGTGCCGCCGGCGCCGCCGACATTCTCGACGATGACCTGCTGGCCGAGATCGCGGCTCATGGCCTCGGCGACGAGGCGCGCGACCGTGTCGGTCGGGCCGCCGGCCGAGAACGGCACGATCATGGTCACGGTGCGCTCGGGCCAGTTCTGGGCGCTGGCCGAGAACGCCGCGAGCGAGCAGGCGGCGGCGAGCGCCAGCGATGCAACGAGTTTCTTCATGGAACGATCCTCCCGGAGACCGAAATCAGGCCACACGGCGCGCGGTCTCCTCCAGCGCCGTTCGTGGATGCCGACTAGGCGTCGCCCAGCCGGCAAAAGCAACGCCGGTCATAAAGCCTTAACTCTCACGGGTGTGCTTCTGCCGTCGTGATGGGTGGAATCCGTAACATCGGCGGTTTGCAATGGGTGAAAAGCGTAACATTGGCCGCTTGGACTTTTATGGATTTTCATCGCGCCAGGCAGATGCCGCGCCCGCAGGCATTGCGAAGGACGCCGCATGCGCCGCCTTTCCTCTGCCGCCCTTTGCGCGAGGCCAAACGATCGGCTGGGCGGAGGGTGTCTCAGTCGTCCCCCTGCCGGGCCGTGGCCTGGTCATGCCGGTCGAGACGGTAACGCTGCATCTTTTCGTAGAGCGTCTTGCGCGAGATGCCGAGCTCCTCATAGACGGGCTTCAGGCTGCCGCCGTGGCGGCGCAGCGCGGCCGCGATCAGCGCCCGCTCGAAGCGCGACACGCGCTCGGCCAGCCCCACCGGGCCGCTTTCCGCCGTCGAGGCATCGTCGCCTTCCGTTCCCAGCCCGAGCACGTAGCGGTCGGCGGCGTTGCGCAGCTCGCGGACGTTGCCCGGCCAGTCGCGCTGGGCGATCTCGGCCACCACATGCGGTGGCGGCTCGACGAAGTCGCGCCGATAGCGGCCGGCGGCTTCGCGCACCAGCTGGAGGAACAGCAGCGCGACGTCCTCGCGCCGGTCGACCAGCGGCGGAATGCGCAAGGTCACGACGTTCAGGCGATAGAACAGGTCGGCACGAAACCGGCCGGTGGCGACCTCGTCGGCGAGTCCGGCCTTGCTGGTGGCGATGAAGCGGATGTCGAGCGGGATCGGCTCGTTGGAACCCAGGCGCACGATCATCCGCTCTTCGAGCACGCGCAGCAATCGTGCCTGCGTGTCGGCCGGCATCGAGCCGATCTCGTCGAGCAGCAGGGTGCCGCCGCGCGCATGCTCGAACTTGCCGTAGCGCGGCCGCAGCGCGCCGGGGAAAGCGCCGGCCTCGTGGCCGAACAGCTCGCTTTCGATCAGGCTGGCGGGAAGGGCGGCGCAGTTGATCGCGACGAAGGGACGGATGGCGCGGCCGCTGATGTCGTGCAGGGCACGGGCCGTCACCTCCTTGCCGACACCGGTGTCGCCGACGATCAGCACGTCGGCGTCGGTGCCGGCCAGCGCGCGCAGTCGGTAGCGCAGGTCGATCATCGCCGGCGAGCGTCCCGGCAGCCTCGCCTCGAGATCGTCGCTCTTGCCGGCGGCGGCACGCAGGAGCCGGTTTTCCAGCACCAGACCGCGCCGGTCGAGCGCCCGTGCCGCGACATCGGCGAGATGCTGGGCGTCGAAGGGCTTTTCGATGAAATCATAGGCACCCTCGCGCATAGCGCGCACGGCGAGCTGCACGTCGCCATGGCCGGTGACGAGGATGACCGGCATGTCGGAATCGATTTCGTGGACCTTCCCCAGCAGCGTCATCCCGTCCATGCCCGGCATGCGGATGTCGCTGACGATGACGCCGTTGAAACCGGGAGTGACATAGTCGAGGACGGATTCGGCGGCGGCGAAGTCGCGCACCGCGAAGCCCGCCAGCTGGAGCGACTGTGCCGTCGAGCGGCGGATTTCTTCCTCGTCGTCGACGAGAAGGACGACGCCCTGCTTCATTCGGCGGCCTCGCGGGTTGCCTTCCGGGCCGTCCGACGACCTGCCTGCGGCTCGGCGGTGGCGGCATCGAGAGCGATGGTGACGATCGTGCCGCCGCCGGGCCGGCGCGCCACGGTCAGCGTGCCGCCGAAATCCTTGACGATGTTGTAGGAGATCGAGAGGCCGAGCCCCAGCCCCTTGCCGACGCCCTTGGTCGAGAAGAACGGATCGAAGATGCGGCCGGCGATGGCCTCCGGCACGCCGGGTCCGCGGTCGGCGACCGTTATCTCGACCTGCTTGCCGTCCCGCCTTGCCTCAAGCTCGATCCTGCGGTCGGGCAATCCTTCGACCGCGTCGGCGGCGTTGGAAATGATGTTGACCAGAACCTGCTGCAGGCGAACCGAACCGGCGTGGACGACCGGCGGCTCGCTCCCGAGATCGACGGCGAGCTCCGCTCCGGCCGCCTTAAGCCGCCATGCGACGATCTCCAGCGTGTCGCGCACGACCTCGTCGAGCGCGATCGGACCGAGCTTCTGGTTCGGCTTGCGGGCGAAATTGCGCAGGTGCCGGCTGATCGAGGTCATCCGGTCGATCAGGCTGGCAATGCGCCCCACCGTCTCCCGCGCCTCGTCGATGCGGCCGCGCTCGATCAGGATGCCCGCATTGTCGGCATAGGTCCGGGCCGCCGCCAGCGGCTGATTGAACTCGTGCGACAGCGCCGCCGACATCTGGCCGAGCGCGGCGAGCTTGCCGGCCTGGACGAGGTCGGACTGGGTCTTGCGCAGCACCCGCTCGGTGGCGCGGCGCTCGGCCACCTCCTCCTTCAGCAGGCGATTGACCTCGGCAAGGTCGGCGGTGCGTTCGACGACGCGGCGTTCGAGCTCGCCTTGCGCCTCGCGCTGGACCTGAAGCCGCTCGGCGAGGCGCGCGCGCCGCTGCAGCCAGACGGCCGCCCCCATCGCGGCCAGCGCGACGAACAGCACAAGGGCGGTGATCGTGGTCAGCACCTGCGCGCGCACGGATGCAGTGTCGAGCAGCACCTTCACCGTCCAGTCGGCCTCGGGCATGGCTTCGGTGACGGTCAGATACTGGCGCGTGCCGTGCTTTTCCGAGATCGAGATCAGATCATGGCCGAACGAGGTGCGCAGGCGCGTCGCCGGCAGTTCGGCGAGGGGCGCATCGGCATAGCGTCTGGTGGCGGCGGTGCGGGCCAGCCGATCCGCCGTCAGCGGCTGGATGGCCGAGAACAGCCAGTCCTGACGGCCGGTCATGAAGACGATGCCCTCGGGGTCGGTGACTATGATCTCGTATTCGCCGCCGCGCCACGAGCTTTCGATGGCGTCGACGTCGATCTTGACGACGACGACGCCGAGGATCGCTTCCCCGTCGGCGCCATTGGCGCGGATCGGCGCGCCGAAATAGTAGCCGCGCTTTAGCGAGGTGGTGCCCAGCGCGAAGAAACGCCCGGCGCCCCCGGCCAGCGCATCGAAGAAATAGGGCCGGTAGCTGAAATTCTCGCCGATGAAGGTCGGCGTCTGGTCGTAATTCGAGGCCGCGAGCGTCAGCCCGTCCGGCAGCATGACGTAGATATCGGAGGATTCGAGCAGCGCGTTGACCGCTTTCAGATAGCGGTTCATCGCATCGACGCGCGCCGTGTCGCCGGGATGGGAGACAAGTTCCTTGACGTCCTTGTGGTCGGCGATCAGCTCGGGCAGCTTCTCATAGCGGGCAAGCTGGCCGCGCAGCGCCGTCACCGCAAGGCCGAGCGTGTTGGTGCCGCGCACGGTCGCCTGGTCGAGATAGACCGCGGTCGCGTAACGGTTGCCGAAGCTGGCGATCAGCAGGCACAACGCCACCGCCACGACGGCAAGAATGATCGAATGTCGACGCCAGAGCCGTTTCATCTGTCCGTTGCGCTTGCTTGACGGCCGATCATAGACCGGCGCGAGGGCCGGTGTCGAATGGGCATCGGCCGTCCGCCCGGCTGGCGCTTTCCCCGGCAGCGGACCTGAAGCGCGCCGCGATCCTTCGGATTCGCTCCCTACGCTTCAAGCTGGTCTTACGAACGTCGATTGGTCCTAGAGCAACGGGCATTCTGACGAATGGAGTTCCGTCGCTCTCGCTTTGTTTCTTGAGCCGTATTTATGCGACGTCAGACGTAACCGTCTGACTGCAAAATGCTCTAATTTGCCACGCGGATATGGATCTCGTCGCCATAGAGGCTGGTCTGCTCGATGCCGGGAGCCGTCGCCGTGAATAGGATCGCGCGGGCAGGGATGCGGCCACCGCATTGCCGGCTGTAGCGGGTGCCGACGCCGCCATCCGACAATGTGCCCGTCACCAGTTCCGGCAGCAGCATGCTTGCGCTTTCCCAGGACGGCGCTTCACCGCATTCATTGCCGCGCGCACCATGGATGATTACGGCATCGCCCACCTGCACGGTGACGTTGCGGACATACTGCGCCTGAACCGTTTCCATGCTTGCCGCCGCGTCGGGAATGGCTTGCGGCCCTATTCCTCCCTGATGGACAATCGCTGCAGCTGCAACGAGCAGCAGGGCGACGAGGGCGATCGCCGGCTTGCGCACCGATCTCGCAGAGGGTGCGGGTGCGTAACTCGCAGGCCCGGCCTTGCTTTCCGGCGGCGATCCCGTTGCCTGGCCAGCTTTTGCCTCGGCATAAAGCTGGTTCCATCGCGTTCGCAGGCCGTCGTGGCGATCGATCTCAAGGATTGCCGTCAGCAAGAGGAAATTCCGGCGCTGCGGCAGGTGGATTCCCTGTCGCCAGTTGCGCAGGCTTTTCATCGCCGTTTCGAATGCCGCCTGCGTCCTGTTGCCCTGTGCTGCGCACAGATGTCCGGCCAGCGCCATATTGTCGAGATGTCCCTGCCGGATGCAGAGCAGATCCAGAAGTTCGTGCCATTCCCGGCAAGCCGCCAAATCGCCGTCATCCGCCATCGATGCTTCCAGCACAGTTTTGATTCACCGGTTTGATTCCGGGCGGGAGCATAGGGCATATAATTGAAATTGTTAGGTAATACGGAAATTTTTTCCGTTGTTTCGATTTCTTCCGCCGGCACCGGCTGATCCTTGCCGATGTCGCGGCTATGGGGGCGTTGCCAATGCGCGGAAGTGGCGGGCAACAGGTTGCGGCGGGCAAGCCGCTCCCCCCGCTCTCTCAGGATCGTCGTCGACGGAAGGAAATCTCCATGCAAATCACGAAGCT
This sequence comes from Aquamicrobium sp., assembly GCA_047637695.1. GTDB lineage: Bacteria > Pseudomonadota > Alphaproteobacteria > Rhizobiales > Rhizobiaceae > Aerobium. The sequence goes on from JBLJBS010000241.1 coordinate 17,872, forward strand.
TGCCGGATCGGCGGCTATGATCGCGGTTCTCGCGGCCTGCTCGACTGTCGGGGACGGCACGGGGCCGGCCCCCGCCCCTGCCGCAGGGTCAGAAACCCCCTTCGCCATCGAGAGCGTCAGCATCACCCCGATGACGCAGGCAAATCTGTGTGCCGCGCTCGGCGGGCAGGGCCAGGCCCCGGCCGTCACCATCCGCCACAGCGCGACGGCCGGCGTTCCGATCCGCCTACACATGCAGGACAGACTGAGCGACGGCAGCACGTTCAATCATTTCAGCACGCGCGTCTCGTCGGACGGCTCAGGCACGACCACGATCAGCCACCGATTCCTGCCGCCGTGCAACACGACCGCCGGCCGTCTGAACTCGCATTACCAGCTGACGGTCGAGGCCGGCGGCAAATCGACCACGGTTTCATGGGCGCGCTACAATTCCGGGTCGCGGCAGATCCATTAAGCCGTTTAAACCGGCTGGCTGTGCCAGCCGGCTTCTCGGCCATGGCGAAACAGCCCGCCGCCATGGTCCTTTTTTTGATGATGTGCCGGATCTATTTCGCCAGCACGTCGGCCCATTCCGGGTGGCGCTTGAACTGGGCGGCTGCGAAAGGGCAGAGCGGCAGAATGGTCTTGCCCGCAGCGCGTGCGTCCTCGACCGCGCGCGTCACCAGTTTCGCGCCGATGCCCTGGCCGCGAAACGCGTCGGGGACGCCGGTATGATCGATGATGATGCGGCTGTCGCCGACGCGGGTGAAGGTCATCTCGGCCTCGGCCCCGTCGGCACCCTTCACGACATAGCGGCCCTTGTGACCATTGTCCTCGAACTCGATCTGGAAGTTGTCGTTCATCGCAGTCTCCATAGGTTGGCTTCAATCATTGCTGCCCGGCAACCCGGACAGGAAGGCTTCGGCGGCCGCGATCTCGCCCGGCCGGATTTCATGGCCGCCATCGTGCCAGAAAAGTTGCGTTTGCGCATGACGCGCGCGCAGCGTCGCGACGAGGCTTTCCGTCCGTTCGGGCGGGCAGATCGGATCGTTCCGGCCGGCGGTTACCAGCGCCCGCATGCCGCCGAGCGGGCCGTTGTCGTGCGGTTCGAACGGGATCAGCGGATGCATCAGCACGGCGGCGTCGAACAGGCCGGGTGTCGCAAACAGCGCGCTTGCCAGGATGTTGGCGCCGTTCGAATAACCCAGCCCGACGACATGGGAAGGCTTTGCCGCCTCGCGATGGGCGGCGATGAAGGCCGCCATCTTCGCCGTCGCGCGCGCCAGATCGGCCATGTCGTAGACGCCTTCGCCGGTGCGGCGAAAGAACCGCGCCGCGCCATGCTCGGAGACGTCTCCGCGCGGCGCGATCACGGTTGCCGCCGGCATGAGATGGCGGCCGAGTTCGAGAAACTGCGTCTCGTCCGCCCCGGTGCCGTGGAACACGAACAGCAGCGGTTCGCCCGGCGCGCCCGGTTCGATACGGTGGATGTAGCTGTCTTTCACCATGGATTCAGTCCCGGATCGGTTCGAGGTGCTGCTCGATGAACGGGCGCAGATGCTCGTGCTGCTGCGGCAGCTTCAGCGCTTCGCCGAGATGAGCGGTGTCCTCGTCGCGGTCGAAGCCCGGCTCGTTGGTCGAAACCTCGAACAGGACGCCGCCCGGCGTGCGGAAATAGATCGCGTAGAAATAATCGCGGTCGATCACCGGCGTCACCTGATAGCCGGTGTCCATCAGCGCCTTGCGCACCTCCAGATGCTTCTGGCGATCATCGACGGAGAAGGCGACGTGATGCACCGACCCCGCGCCCTGGCGCGCATGCGATGCCGCCGGCAGGGTTTCGACATCGACGATGCCGGCGCCGTTGCCGCCACCCTTGACCCGGAAGCGCCGCACCGAACCCGCGCGGTCGATTTCCTCATGGTTCATGAAGCCGAGAAGTTCCGCCGTCGCGCCGGCGTCGGCGAGCCGCATGGAAACCGAGTGGAAGCCGCGGATGGCGGCGTCCTCGCCGATGCCGTTGCCGGTCCACGGGGCGCGATCGTCTGCTCGCGTCTCGACGAGCGCGAAGCCGTCGCCGTCCGGTCCGGCAAAGGCAAGCCGCTTCTCGCCGAACAGTTCGGAGCGCTCGATGCCGGAGACGCCATGAGAGGCCAGGTGCCGCTCCCAGAAGGCGAGCGCTCCTTGCGGCACGGAAAAGGCGGTGGTGCCGACTTCGCCGCTTCCCGTGCGGCCCGGCGCGGCGCCGGGAAACGGAAAATAGGTCATGACCGTGCCGGGCGTGCCGGCCTCGTCGGCATAATAGAGGTGATAGACGTCGGGCGCATCGAAATTGACCGTCTTCTTGATGCGCCGCAGGCCAAGCGTGCGGGTGAAGAAGGCATTGTTTTCGTTGGCGTCGCGGGCAAGCGAGGTGACGTGATGAAGTCCGTTGATCTGGTCGAGCATGACTGACGCTCCCTGTCGCTGTTGCCGTGCATCACGGCGTTCGGCTTCAATGTCGGGCAAAGCCGGTGCTGGCGGAAGATCGCGGCCACGCAATAGATCGTTCTCTATGAGTGAACAATAAGCCCTTTATCGTTCAATGGGGAAGGCCCGCGCGGGGAGCGCGGGCCTCGGGATCGTCTTGCCGCTTAGCGGGTGATGATGATGAGCTGCTGGTCGCGGCTGTCGGCAAAGGTCGCCTTGTCGTATTCCGGCTGCGCCTCGAGCTGCTCCTTGGTCAGCGGGGTATAGAGGTGCATCCGGCCCTCGGCGTCGCGCATGAAGGCGAGATTGTCGAAGTCGAGCGCCACTTCCTTGGCGCCGAGGCCGAGGAAGCCGCCGACATCCACGGTCACCGCATCGACCTGCCCGTCGGGCGAAAGGATGACGTCGCCGATCACGCCGACATTCTCGTCGGCCGCGCCGTAGACGGTGGTGCCGATCAGATCCTCGGCCCGGATTTCGCCGACGGGGACCTCGTTCATGGTCGAACGGTCGATGGCCGAAGTGCGGGTCTCGTCGGTTCCGGTCGCGGCCGGAGGCGTCGCATCGTTCTGGGCGGTTTCATCAGCCGCCTCGTTCACCGCCGCGTCGGCGTCGGCCGCCTGCTTGGCGGCATCGAGCTCGGCCGCGGTCGCCGGCGTGGTGTTGCCAACCTGCGCGTCGGCGGCCATCGGACGATAGGCGGCGACATCGAAGGTCGGCAGCGCCTTCAGGGCTTCCGGTGTGGTTTCGACCACGAGATAACGGTTGCCGTCGCGCTCGGTCCAGTTGACGAGGTTGTATTCGATGGCGACGTCCTTCTTGCCGATGCCGAGGAAGCCGCCGACGCCGATCACCACGGCTTCGGCGACGCCGTCGGGCGACAGCACGATGTCGCTGATGCTGCCGATGTTCTGGCCGTCGTCACCGGCGCTCGAATAGACGGTCTGGCCGATGACGTCCGAGGCGAGATGGCCGTCGGCGTGGATCACCTGCGGCGCCGCCTGTTCGACAGGAGCGGTGGGTGCAGGCGCGGTCTGCGCGAACGAGGCCCCCGTGGCGACGAGGGTAGCGATGGCGGTGGTGGCCATAAGCTTGCGGATCATGATAGTCTCTCCTTGTGCATGTTCATTTGCACGGCGCGCGCCTGCCGAACTTTTAGCGAGGCGAGGCTGGCGCGCGCCATCTCACGCCGGGTCAACGTGACCGCGTGGCTATGGTTCCGGGAAAAGTTTCTCTGTTCGGCTGGAACCGCGGAGGCCGGCGCGCATTGCGCAATGACCCGCGCGCAATGACCCGAAGGCGACGCCCGCGCGGATTCCGAAATCTTGCGGAGAGATGTTCCGGATGCGCTTCGATGTCGTTTTGAACAGGGACGGCGGCACGCTGCGCAGCCGCGATCTCGATCTTCTTCAAAATACGCTGCGCGACGCCTTCGAAAGCGCCGGCCACGAAATCGAGATCGCGCTGGTCGCCGGCGACGGCGTCGAAGCCGCGCTCGAGCGGGCGGCGGCGGGCGATTGCGATGTCGTGATGGCCGGCGGCGGCGACGGGACGATCTCGGCCGCGGCAGCGCGGCTCGCCGGAACCGACAAGGCGCTGGCGGTGCTGCCGGCTGGCACCATGAACCTGTTTGCCCGCAGCCTCGGCACACCGCCCGATCTGGACCGTGCGATCGCCGCCCTGGCGCATGGCACGCAGCGGCATGTCGATGTCGCCGAAGTCGACGGGCGCATCTTCGTCCACCAGTTTTCCGTCGGCCTGCACACCAAGCTGATCCGTCTGCGGGCCCGCAAGAAATTCACCTCGCGCTACGGCAAGATGCTGGCTTCTCTGCAGGCCGGGCTTGCCGCATTCCTGCGGCCGCCGCGCCTGGCGGCGGCGCTTGCCATCGACGGCCGGGAAACCATCGTGCGCGCTTCGGGGGTCAGCGTCACCAACAATCTGCTGGGCGAGGGCTATCGCCTTCCCTATGCCGAACACCCCGACGGCGGTTTACTCGGGGTCTATGTGACGCGGGCGCGCCGCCGGCGCGATCTGGCGCGTTTCGCTCTCGGGGCGTTGTTCGGGCGATGGGAAAGCAACGCGCAGGTCGATGTCTATCCGGCCCGCGAGGTGGGGTTGCGGCTGGTGGCGCATCACCGCCGCTTCGGTTGCTCGATCGACGGCGAGCTCGCCGATCTCGGGACGATGACGCAGCTGCGCGTCCTGCCCGGCGCGCTGAAGGCATGGGTGCCTGCGGAGGAAGGAAATCGATAAAAGGAGGCGGCGGCTGCCTGAACGGTCAGCCGCCGCGGTTTTCGTCCCCGGCATTGCCGCGCGGGGCGTTCTCGCGCCAGACGCCATAGGCAAGCGCCGCCGCAACCGGGAAGATCAGCGCCAGCCCGCGGGCGCGGGAAGCTAGGAGCGTCGGCAGCAGCGCGACGGCCGCGGCGCTGGCGATGGCTCTTGCCTCTTCGCGTCGGCGCTGGGCTTCGCGTTTGGCGCGCGAGCGCGCAGCGAGGCGGTCGATGGCAACGAGGAGCAGAGCCACGAGAATGAAGCCGCCGCCGAACCAGAGCGTTGCGGGGAGGGTGCCGATCTCATCCGCCACGGCGATGAAACCGGCCGCGAGAAGAAAGCCGGCGCCGAGGAGAAGCAGAAGCCCGGCCAGCGCATAGACGAGCGCGGCGCGGCGCGCTTTCGCGACCGCTTCCGAGGCTTCCCCGGAAACGATCGCGGTGATGAGGGAGATCAGGGCCGGCACGATGCTAGCGGCGCGACAGAAGCGCGAAGAAAAAGCCGATGCCGGCCGCGATGGCGAGCGAGGTAATCGGTTTCTCGCGCACAGTGTCGGTGATCTGGCGCTCAAAGTCGCCGGCGTTGGATTTCAGGGCGTCCATGGCTTCCTCGCCCTTGACGCGCAGCTGCTCCGCGCCGTGGCTGGCCGCGCGCTTCGCCGCCGAAAGCGTATGCTCGCCGGTCCTGCCAAGCTGCTCTCCGGTTTTCGAAAGCTGCTCCGTAAGACGCGCGACGTCTTCCCGAAGCTGAGCCAGTTCCGCCTCGAGATCGGCAGGGATCGTCTTCGCGTCGTCCTTGGCAGTCTTGCCACCGGGTGCTGTTGCCATGATTTCAAGCTCCTGTGAGTGTCGAGGTTGATGTTCTCAAGTCAACGCGCGTCGGTGCCGGCGGTTCCACCTTTCAGCAACATGCTCCGCGATTGGTTGCCGGGCCTGCCCCGCGAAAGATAGCGGCCATTATTCATTGTAAGAAGCGTACATATCAAGTGAGATGACAGGCCGCAGAAGCCGGGCCACAAGGCCGCTTTTCTGGGAGGGGTTGAAATGCGCGGCGATCTTCCGCTGGCCGGGTTGCGTATTCTCGTCATGGAAGACGAGCACCTGATCGCCATGGACGTCGAACAGCTGTGCCGCGAGCACGGCGCGTCTGACATCGTCCTCGTTCATGCGCTCGACAAGGCTGAGAAGGCGCTCGCCCCGGCGCCGGATGCAGGAATCCTCGACGTTGCGCTGGCCGGTGAATCCACCTTCGGCTTTGCCCGCGAACTGGCCGCCCGCGGCATACCGTTCGTCTTCGCCACCGGCCACGCTGACGAGAACGGGCTTTTCTCCGACTTCCCCGAGATCGCGGTTATCGGCAAGCCCTATACCGGGAGCAGGCTGATCGAGGCGCTCGCAGCCTCGCTTGGCCGGTCCGGCCTTTCCTCAGGCGGCGTTTGAGCCCATCACCTGCGAGGAAATGGCGTCGGGGCCGTAATCGGCATCGCCCGAAATCTGCAATATTTCCTGAAGCCGCGTCCGGGCACGGCTGATGCGGCTCTTGATGGTGCCGACGGCGCAGTTGCAGATTTCCGCCGCTTCCTCATAGGAGAAGCCCGACGCGCCGATCAAGATGATCGCCTCGCGCTGGTCTTCGGGCAGAGTCTCGAGCGCGGCGCGGAAATCGCCGAGGTCGAGGGCGCCATGCTGTCCGGGGTGAACGGCAACGCGGCCGGTGATGGCGCCGTCGCTGTCCTGCACCTCGCGGCCGCGCTTGCGCATCTGCGAGTAGAACTCATTGCGCAGGATCGTGAAAACCCAGGCTTTCAGGTTGGTGCCGGGCTGGAACGACGCCTGCTTGTCCCATGCCTTGACCAGCGTTTCCTGCACCAGATCATCGGCGCGGTCGGCGTTCTGCGACAGCGAGATGGCGAATGCGCGCAAGCTGGGGATTGCGGCAAGCAAATCCTGCCGGAAGATCGAACGGTCGTCCATCTGCACTCCCTGTTTCCCGCCCTGCATCCGACTTGTCATTCGTGCTCTGCGACGCTCGCTTGGGCGGGCGTCCGCTCGCGTTCTTCCAACTGCTTGAGCAGATCGTTGAACTTGTCCGGAACGGTCTCGGAAATGAGATCGTCATAATATTGCTTGAGTTTGCGCCCAATCTCGGAATTCGTCCCGAGAGGCTCCGAGCGGGTGCCCGCTCGCTTCAGACCGCTCGTGGCGGTCGCTCTGGCTGTTTTCATGCTGCTTCTCACGGCCCCCGTTGGCCTGCTCCCTCGCGATGGGCGCAGGCATCGTCAATGCGCATTTCCGTCTTCCGGCAACCCGTCCAGGGCCGGACAAAGGTGGTAACGTCGCGTGTCGCGGCTTTGTTCCGAGGTGGCGGAACTTTTTTTTGCCGGTCGCGTTTGAACAGTTGTTGCATGCCGGCTACAGGCCGGTTTTCGTGCATCGTCATTGAGGGAGACGCCATATCATGACCCTATCCACACGGATCGCGCCGCATTTGCCGTATCTGCGGCGCTTTTCCCGGGCCCTCACCGGTTCGCAAGCCAGCGGCGACGCGCTGGTGGCGGCGACGCTCGAGGCGATCATCGCCGATATTAGCGTGTTTCCAAGCCTTTCCAGCGACCGCATCGGACTCTATCGGGTTTTCACCAAGCTTTTCACCTCGGTCGGCATTCGGGTTCCGGAGCCGGAAGCGCGGCCGGCATGGGAGGCGAGAGCTTCGGCCAACCTGTCTGCGCTGTCGCCCCTGCCGCGCCAGGCGTTCCTGCTGGTGGCCGTCGAGGGTTTTTCCGAAACCGAGGCGGCCGAAATCCTCGACATCGACGCCAAGGAGTTCTCCCGGCAACTGTCCGAGGCGAGCGACGAGATTTCGCGGCAGGTGGCGACCGACATTCTGATCATCGAGGACGAACCACTGATCGCCATGGACATCGAACAGCTGGTGGAAAGCCTCGGCCACCGCGTCGTCGGCACCGCGCGCACCCACAAGGAAGCTGTGGCGATGTTCGCCCGCACCAATCCGAAGATGGTGCTGGCCGATATCCAGCTCGCCGACGGGTCCTCGGGCATCGACGCGGTCAACGAGATTTTGGCGGGAACCCCGGTTCCGGTGATTTTTATCACCGCCTTCCCGGAGCGGCTTCTGACCGGCGAGCGGCCCGAACCTGCTTTCCTCGTCACCAAGCCGTTCAATCCGGAGATGGTCAAGGCTCTGATCAGCCAGGCGCTGTTCTTCGATCGTCAGGCTCAGGTCGCCGCCTGACCGGCGCGTGAAGTTCAAAGAAATTCTGCCTTTGCGGGCCGCTCCCTTCCGGGGCGGCCCGCTGGCTTTTGGACCCGTGCAAAACGAGTTGTGAATTGACGTAGCGTCATGGAACCATGCCCCCGATACAGCGTTGAAAAGCATCGTTTCAGTTCACTGCCGATCGAAAGGAGACTGATCATGCTTTACTGGACGCTTGTGTTCCTTGTCGTCGCGATCATAGCCGGCGCGCTCGGCTTCGGCGGCATCGCGGGCGCGTCGGCCGGGATCGCCCAGATTCTGTTCTTCATCTTCCTCGCTTTCCTCGTCATCTCGCTCGTGGCCGGGCTGGTGCGTCGGGCGGGATAGAGTTTTCATTACGATCTCCGGCGCGGCCGGAGGTTTTTTCGAAAGTCGGAACCTCGTAGCCCCTCACTCCTGGTTCCGCCTCCAGCCGGACAACCGGGCATTCGTGCCTGGCTGTCCGGCGCGGTCGTTACGCCAGGATCGGTGGAACCGGAATGACGGGTCAATCTTCGTTCATGGTTTTGCGGTTAGGCTGGCGGAATCGGGCGTCGGCCCGGATGGAGGGTGTCTGCGGAATTCCCGGCTTGTGCCGTCGGGCAGACAGAGGAACGGAAGCGGCACGACATGGGGTGGGATTGTGCAGCTGAGACGGGGTTTGCTGCGCGCTTTGCGCAACACAGGGATCATCGTCATCTACCAGACGCCGGACATGCACGTGCTCTGGGGCCAGAACGTGCCCGACGAATGGTCGCCCGGCGACATTCTCGGCAAGGCCGATGACGAATTCCTCCCCGGACCCATGGTGACGCGGATCGCCGAGATGAAGCGCGGCGTGCTGGCCACCGGCCAGCCCGAAAAGCTCGAATTCCATGAAGGCATCGAAAGCGGCGACCGCTGGTATGAGATGTGGATCGACGCCGACCGCGAGGAAGACACCGACGCGATTGCCGGCGTCGTCACCACGATGGTCGAGATCACCGACCGCAAGCGTCGCGAGCAGACGTTGCGGACGCTGCTTCGCGAGGTGAGCCATCGTTCCAAGAATCTGCTCGCCATCATCCAGAGTATCGCCACCCAGACCGGGCGCCATGCGTCGGGCATCGACAGTTTTCTCGATCGCTTTCGCGGCCGGCTGCATTCGCTCGCGTCCTCGCAGGACCTCGTCACCTCGTCCAACTGGCGTGGCGCGATGCTGAGCGAACTGATCGAGGGGCAAATCGCCCGCTACCGCGACGAGGGCGACGAAGGTGTGCATTTCAACGGCGTCGACGTCCATCTCAATCCCAATGCGGCGCTTCACATCGGGCTCGCCCTTCATGAACTGGTCGTCAACTCGATGAGCCATGGCGCCTTGTCCCGCCCGGGCGGACAGGCATGCCTGACGGCTACTCTCGACCGTTCGACGGGCGATGGCGATCCGGCCCTCGTCCTTACCTGGAGCGAACCGACCGGCGCGTCGGGGCTGCCGGAGCGCAAGGATTTCGCCAGCGTGGCGCTGGAGCGGGTGGTGCCGATGTCGCTCGACGGCTCGGCGCGCTTCGATGTCAGCGACGAGCGGCTGGACTATCGCCTGGAAGTGCCGGCGGCGAATTTCGAGGCGGCCTGAGCGACTGTCGCATCATCCCGGATTCCACCGGGTCGGCACTGCTCCTGCGAGCAGGCTTGCCGCCCTGTCTCCTTGGCTCGAAGAGAAGCGTTCGCGTTGCTTTCGCGAAAAGTTGTTTTCGCCCGCGCCAGCCCGACAAGGTTAGCAAACACAGTTAATCGGGGTTTAACCTTTCCCTTTCATTATCCATCCCGAGTTGAATCCTACGCCGGCCTCTCCTCGCATGATGCCGGTCACAGCAAGGGTGGACCCGATGTTGAAACTGCATGCTCCTCTCGTCCTGGCCGCCGGGCTGGCCATGGTCCTGCCGGCCGCCGCCGCCGACTACATTCCCGAACCCCCGGTCATCGAATATGTCGAGCCGGCCCCGGTCTATGGCGGCTGGTATTTGCGCGGCCATATCGGCATGAGCAACCAACGCCTGGGCAGCCTGGACAACCCGAACTATTCGCGGGCAGCCTTCCATCAGTTCCTCAACGAGGGCGATTTCGCCAGCGCACCGGTCGTCGGCGGCGGTATCGGCTACAAGGTCAACGACTATCTGCGCCTCGACGGCATCGTCGAGTACCGGGGCAAGTCGTCGTTCAGGGCGCTCGATCGCTACGACTCGGATGGCGATGGCGTCTGGGACGGCACCAACGAATACAATGCCAAGAAGTCCGAGCTGCTGCTGATGGCCAACGCCTATGCCGATCTCGGCGATTTCTATGGCATCACGCCCTATATCGGCGCCGGCATCGGCGTCTCGCGTAACACGATCCACGGTTTCACCGACACCAACACCCCGACCGGCGGCGTCGCCTATGGCGGAACCCGTTCGGAATGGGAATTGGCCTGGGCGCTCCATGCCGGTGTCGGCATCAAGGCGAGCGATCGCGTCACCATCGACTTGGGCTACAGCTACGTCGACCTCGGCGACGGGATGACCAACGACGTCATCGCCTATGACGGATCGGACAATGTCGGTCCCTACACTTTCAAGAACATCACCTCGCACGACTTCAAGCTCGGGGTTCGCTACTCGCTCAACTAGAAGAATAGCCAGTCACATCTGCCCGAAAGCCCGGCCTTCGCGCCGGGCTTTCTGCTTTGCGGCAGCTCCGGCGAAGAAGATGGTTATGCTTAACCGCAACTTAACCATCATGGTTAACAATGCCCGCAGTGATAGAGGCGGCAGGAAAGCCGTAGCCCTCTGGAGAGCGTAACCATGAGCCCGAATTTCCGCGCATTCGCCGCCTGCACCGTCCTGGTCGCCATGCCGCTTGGCACCGCGATGGCCGCCGATTACGACCCGCCGATCTATGTCGAGGAAGCGCCGGAGTTCGTCCCGGTCGAGGTCGGCTCCGGCTGGTATCTGCGCGGCGACATCAACTACAATGCTGGCAAGCCGGCCTATGACCTGCCCTTTGCCGGCGTCGACCACAACCGCTTCGGCGGCGGCATCGGCTTCGGTTATCACTTCACCGACAATTTCCGCGCCGACCTGACCGTCAACTATCTCGGCAAGGACGAGTTCGGCTACACCACCCCGACCAACGCAGCCATTGGTTCGCACTCCGCATGGAGCGGATTGGTCAGCGGCTATTTCGACATCGCCACCGTGGTCGGGATCACGCCTTACGTCGGTGCCGGCCTCGGCGTCGTCTATTCGCGGAGCGAGGTCGCTGCCTCGCTCGTCGGGCATCCCGACAGCCCCAAGACCTTCAACGACCGCAGCTATGATTTCGCCTATACGCTGATGGCGGGCGCCAGCTACAAGGTCTCCGACAATGTGTCGGTCGATCTCGGCTATCAGTTTCTGCACACGCCGGACGCGCACTATATGGATCCGCGCACTCTTGCGTTAAGCGAAGGCTCCAAGCAGCACCTGGTCAAGCTCGGCCTGCGCTACGACCTCTGGTAGCGGCCGATCTTTCAGGCAACGACGCCGCGGGGCCCCCAAGCCTTTCCGCGGCGTTGCGTTTCGGGCTCAGGGCGCCAGCGGCCGGAAGCGCGCGGTGAAGAAGCGCAGCACCTTCGGCTCGTAGACCATCTCCATGCCGCCAATCCCGTCGCGCCGCTCATAAAGGCGGATGCAGGCATCGGCCACCGCGTCGAGATGGGTGTAGGTGTAGACCCGGCGCGGGATGGTCAGCCGGACGAGCTCCAGCTTCGGCCGATGATGGTCGCCGGTTTCGCGATTGCGCCCGGCCGAGACGATGCCGCGCTCCATCGACCGAACGCCGCCCTCGACGAACAGCGCCGCGGCCAGCGCCTGGGCCGGAAACAGATCCTGAGGAATGTGCGGCAGGAATGCGCCGGCATCGATGAAGACGGCATGGCCGCCGGTCGGCCTGACCACCGGAACGCCCGCTGCCGCAAGCCTGTCGGCGAGGTAGCGGCACTGCGAGACCCGGTGATGGATATAGGCGTAGTCGACCGACTCGACGATGCCGCGTGCCATCGCCTCCATGTCGCGCCCCGCGAGCCCGCCATAGGACGGCATGCCCTCGAACAGCACCACCAGCTCGCTCGCCTTCTGGTAGAGCTCGTCGTCGTTCATGCACAGGAAGCCGCCGATGTTGACCAGGCAGTCCTTCTTGCCGCTCATGGTGCAGCCGTCGGCATAGGACATCATCTCTTTCAGGATGTCGGCGATCGAGACGTCGGCGTAGCCGGCCTCGCGGGTCTTGATGAAATAGGCGTTCTCGACGCAGCGCGTGGCGTCGTACATCACCTTGATGCCGTGGTGGCGGCATAACCCGGCGACGGCGCGCATGTTCTCCATGCTGACCGGCTGGCCGCCGGCAAGGTTCACCGTGACGGCGAGGCAGACGTAGGGGATACGCTCCGCGCCGACCTCGGCGATCAGCCGTTCGAGCTTGGCCAGATCGACATTGCCCTTGAACGGAACCTCGATCTGGGAATCGTGCGCCTCGTCGACGATGATGTCGACGAAGGTGGCGCCGTTGCGTTCCTGATGAGCGCGGGTGGTGGTGAAATACATGTTGCCGGGCACGAAGTCGCCGG
>JBLJBS010000242.1:0-14096 GCA_047637695.1 Aquamicrobium sp.
GGCGTCGACCGGGTGCGCGACATCCTCGACGACAACACCCGCCGCTTCGCCGCCGGCCTGCCCGCGAACAACGCGCTGCTGTGGGGCGCGCGCGGCATGGGCAAGTCGTCGCTGGTCAAGGCGGTTCAGGCCGCCATCAACAGCGACCTACGCGACGGCGAGCAGCCGCTGAAGCTGGTCGAAATCCATCGCGAGGACATCGGAACGCTGCCGAAGCTGCTGACGATCCTCAAATCGTCGCCGTTCCGCTTCATCCTGTTCTGCGACGACCTTTCCTTCGATCATGACGACACCTCGTACAAATCGCTGAAGGCGGCTCTGGAAGGCGGCGTCGAGGGCCGCCCCGACAACGTCATCTTCTATGCCACCTCGAACCGGCGGCACCTGCTGCCGCGCGACATGATCGACAATGAGCGCTCGACCGCGATCAATCCCGGCGAGGCCGTCGAGGAGAAGGTCTCGCTGTCTGACCGCTTCGGCCTGTGGCTCGGCTTCCACAAATGCTCGCAGGACGAATATCTCGAGATGATCGACGGCTATGTCCGCCATTACGGGCTGGACACTGATCCGCAGGAAACGCGCCGCGAGGCGCTCGAATGGGCGACGACGCGCGGCAGCCGCTCGGGCCGCGTCGCCTGGCAATTCGTGCAGGATCTGGCCGGCCGCATGGGCCGGCGGCTGGATGCGCAATAAAAATCGCCCGCCTTGACGGCGGGCGAGGAAGGCGACCCGGACTGGAGGTACGGCGAACGCCGGCTTTTCTTGGTTGAAACCGGCCTATTCGAGATAGGTCGAGGGATCGACCGGCGTGGAATCCTTGCGCACCTCGAAGTGAAGCCTGGGCGTGTCGGCCGAGCCGCTCATGCCGGCAAGAGCGATGTCCTCGCCGCGCCGCACCTTCTGGCCGCGCTGCACCTTCAGTTCGCTGGCATGGCCGTAGACGGTGACCAGACCGTTCTCGTGGCGCACCAGCACGGTGTTACCGAACTCCTTCAGCCCGTCGCCGGCATAGATGACGACGCCGTTTTCCGCCGCCTTGACAGGGGTTCCCGCCGGAACGGCGATGTCGATGCCGTCATTGGCCTTGCCGGAACCTTTGCCGAAGCCCGACGTCACCCGGCCCCGCACCGGCCAGCGCATCTTCGAAATGCCGCTGGCGTTGGGAGCCGGCGCCGAGGTGTCGGCCGCCGCCTGCTGGATCGCGGTTTCGGTCTTCTTCGGCGGCGTATAGACATTCGCCGGCTTGTTGACCGCCGCGGTCGTGGTCTGGTCCGTCTTCGCGGCAGCGACCGTCTGGGCAGGCGCGGCGCCCGCGGCCGGGACGACGAGCTTCTGGCCGATGCGGATCAGCCCGTTCGACAGGCCGTTGGCCTGCTTGAGCGCTTCCGCGCTCGTCCCGGTCTTGCGGGCGATGCCGTGCAACGTGTCGCCGGCCACCACGGTGTAGGCTCCGCCGGCAGCGGCGGGCGCCGCCGTGTTCGGTGCGGCCGGCGCAGCGCTCGCGTTGCTCTTGGGCGCAGGCTGCTGCGGCAGCACCGCCACCCGCTCGGCCGGAGCCTGTGACGGGGTGGGCGTGCGGTTGTTCGGCACGTCGTAGCGGGAACCGGTGGAGGAGCGGGCATCCGCGACATTCGGGTTGGCGTCGGGGGCACTGACCGGCGCGCGGGCCGAATGGACGTAAGTCGGGATCACGATCTGCTGACCCGCCGCCAGCGCGCTGGCGCTGGACAGGCCGTTGGCCTTCAGGATGGCGTCGGTCGGCACGCCGAAGCGGCGCGACAGATTGTAGACGGTTTCGCCCGGCTTGACCGTGATCTGCGTGCCGCCGGCACGCATCCAGCCGCCTTCGCCGTCGGCGGCGAGAATGGCGGCGGGCCGGACGAGAGAAGGAGCAGGCGTCGATGCCCTGGGCGCGGCCGGGGTAGTGACCTGCACCGGCTGCACGGCCGACGCCGCCGGCGTGCGTGGCTGGGTCGAGCCGGTGACGGTGGTGTCGAGAGATGCACGCTGGACCGGCGCAAGAGCCGGGCCGCTGGCCACCCTGCCGCTGGAAACCGGCGGCAGGCTCGGCTGCGCCACGACCGGATAGGAATTGTAGACCGGCTGCTGCACTGGCGCCCCGGAATAAACCGGCACTCCCACGTTGACGTTGCCCTGCGGACGCGGGACCAGACCTGCGCGCTGGAGGATACCGCCGCGACGCGGGGCCGAGGCGATCGAGCCGGTGCTCATCGTGTCGACCTGACGCTGGGCGTAGTCGCCCGGATATGCCTGGGAGGCCGGGGCCGGCTGCACCGCGCGGGAATCGCCCGTCAGGATCGAATCCTGGAAGCGCATCACATCGGAACTGCACCCGGCCAACAGACCGCCGGCCACCACAATGGCCGCGCCATGCGCAAGACTGCGCCGGTATTTGCCAGAGATTCCAGAACGCATCACAATACCCGCAATACTCGATACCTGAGACAGGCATGATTAAAGCGCGTTAATGTTACCGTCGGGTTAAGCCGGCAGATGTTGTTTGACGTTTCGCAATCAGGCGATCGCGTGAGCCGATCACAGCTTCTGGGGCAGCCCGCTCGCCATCGGCTGCAAGCGAACCTGCGCCACCGGTTCCCGCTCGAAGCGGGAGCCGACCTTGGTCAGCTTTTCCATCGCCTGCACCCCTTCCGCAGGGCCAATCGCCGCAACCATGATCCCGCCGGAGGAAAGCTGGTCGACGAAGCCGCGCGGCAGCGTTTCGTAGGCGGCCCAGGCGACGATGCGGTCGAAGGGTCCCTCGCCCGGAAGCCCCTGCGCCCCGTCGGCCTGCCGCGCCAGGACATTGCCGAGGCCGAGCGACCCGAAGCGCTGCGTCGCCTGTTGCGTCAACGTCCTGAAGCGCTCCAGAGTCAGAACGCGCGCGGTGAGCCGCGACATCACCGCCGCGGTGAACCCGGAGCCGGCGCCGATCTCGAGCACCCGGCTGTCCGGCTGGAGGTCGAGCGCGGCGAGAACCCGCATCTGCAGGTCCAGCCCCTCGATCACCTCGCCGCATTCGATCGGAATGCTGCGTTCGTCCCAGGCATCGGCGCTCCATTGCGGCGGCACGAAGCCCGAACGCGGCGTCGCCTCGACCGCCGCGATCAGCTCGCGCCGGTCGAGGCGAGCGCCGCGCATGCGCAGGAGAAAGGCGGCGAACCTTTCGCGCTCGGCCGCTTCCATCGTCAGCTCAGCGCCTTGGCGATCTGGTCCTTCACCGCATAGGCGGTCAGGTCCATGTGCAGCGGCGTCACGGAGATCATCGCCGAGCGCAGCGCGGCCAGATCCGTGCCATCGCGCACATCGACCGGCTCGCGCCCGAAACGCAGCCAGAAATAGGGAAACCCGCGCCCGTCCTTGCGCTCGTCGAGCCAGAGGCCGTGGCTCAGCTTGCCTTGGTTGGTGACGGCCACGCCCCTGACCTCGTCCGGCGCGCAATTGGGGAAATTCAGGTTGAGGAAGACGTTCTCCGGCAGCGACAGGCCGATCAGCTTCTGCAGCACCTCGGGAGCGTGGCGCTCCGCGGTGCGCCAGTCCACGCTTCGCCCGTCCTCGCTCACCGAGTAGCCCTGGCTGAGCGCGATGGAACGAATGCCGAGCAAAGTGCCCTCCATCGCACCGGCAATGGTGCCGGAATAGGTGACGTCGTCGGCGACGTTGGAGCCGGCATTGACGCCGGAAAGGATCAGGTCCGGCGGCTCCGGCATCAAATGGCGCACGCCCATGATGACGCAGTCCGTCGGCGTGCCGCGCACGGCATAGTGGCGCTCGCGGACCTTGCGCATGCGCAGCGGTTCCGACAGCGACAGCGAATGCGCGAAGCCGGACTGATCGGTCTCCGGCGCCACCACCCACACCTCGTCGGTGAAGGAACGCGCGATGCGCTCCAGGACCTGCAGCCCCTCGGCGTGGACGCCATCGTCATTGGTCAGAAGGATGCGCATGGTCAGGCTGCTCCGATCTTCTCGACGCCGCCCATATAGGGCTTCAGCGCATCCGGCACGGTGATCGAGCCATCCTCGTTCTGGTAGTTCTCCATCACCGCGATCAACGCCCGGCCGACCGCGACGCCCGACCCGTTCAGCGTGTGGACGAATTGCGGCTTGCCGTCGCCGCCGCGATAGCGCGCGTTCATGCGCCGCGCCTGGAAGTCGCCGCACACCGAGCAGGACGAAATCTCGCGATAGGCGTTCTGCCCCGGCAGCCAGACCTCGATGTCGCAGGTCTTGCGCGCGCCGAAGCCCATGTCGCCGGTGCACAGGACCATGGTGCGGAACGGCAGGCCGAGACGCTTCAGCACCTCCTCGGCGCATGCGGTCATGCGCTCATGCTCGGCGAGCGACGATTCGGCATCGGTGATCGACACCATCTCGACCTTGTTGAACTGGTGCTGGCGCAGCATGCCGCGCGTGTCGCGCCCGGCCGAGCCGGCCTCAGAACGGAAGCAGGGCGTCAGCGCCGTGAAGCGCAGCGGCAGCTTCTCGCCGGCAAGGATTTCCTCTCGGACCAGATTGGTCAGCGGCACTTCCGATGTCGGGATCAGGCCGAGCCGCGTCTCGCCATGCGGGACGAAGAACAGGTCTTCCTCGAATTTCGGCAGCTGCCCGGTGCCGTAGAGCGCATCGTCGCGCACCAGCAGCGGCGGGATCACCTCGGTGTAGCCATGTTCCGTGGTGTGCAGGTCGAGCATGAACTGGCCAAGCGCGCGTTCCAGCCGCGCGATCTGACCCGAAAGCACGGTGAACCGCGCACCCGACAGCCGCGCCGCGCGCTCGAAATCCATCTGACCCAGCGCCTCGCCGAGCTCGAAATGCTCCTTCGCCCAGCTTGGCCGCTTCGGCTCGCCGACGCGCCGCAGCTCGACATTGTCTTTTTCATCCCGGCCGACCGGAACGTCGGCCAGCGGCAGATTGGGAATGACGGCGAGCGCATCGTAGAACGACTTGTCGAGCGCACGTTCCGTCGCCTCGCCCGACTGGATGAAATCCTTGATGCCGGTGACTTCCAGCTTCAGTTCCTCGGCGCGGGCGGAATCGCCGGCGCGCATCGCATTGCCGATTTCCCTGGAAGCGGCGTTGCGACGCTCCTGCTTCTCCTGCAGGGCGACGAGATGGGCGCGCCGCGCCTCGTCCTTCGCGATCACCTCGTCGACGACGGCGCCGGCCGCATCGATCGACTGGCCGCGCGAGACGAGCGCATCAGCGAGAGCCTGGCGGTTTTCACGGATCCATTTGATGTCGAGCATGGTGCAACCGTCCCAGATAAACAGGAGCCAGATGAGCAGGAGAATGCGTCGAGGGGGTAGCCCGCAATCGGGCTAGACGCAAGCGCCGCAAGCCCGCCGTCACGTCTTTCCGGCTCGGAACGACCGAGCCGGATAAGCGATCAGGCCGCCGGAGAAGAGCCTGACGGGCTTGCGTCCGGCGAGCCTGTCTCGGATGCGGACGGTTCAGGCGCCGGTGCGCCCGACAGTTCGGCATCGCGTGCCGCCTCTTCCGCCACCCGCTTCTTCTCGATCATCCGGCCGATCCAGATCGACGCCTCGTAGAGCAGGATCGTCGGCAGCGCGAGGCCTATCTGGCTGACCGGATCTGGCGGCGTCAGCACGGCGGCGGCGACGAAGGCCAACACGATCGCCCAGCGGCGCTTGGAAACCAGCGTCTCGACCCGCAGCAACCCGACCCGTACCAGAAGCGTGGTCACCACCGGCAGCTGGAACACCAGCCCGAAGGCCAGAATCAGCGTCATGATCAGGCCGAGATATTCGGACACGCGCGGCAGCAGCGAGATCTGGACTTCCTGATCCGGCCCGACCTGCTGCATGGCGAGGAAGAACCACATCACCATCGGCGTGAAGAAGAAGTAGACCAGCGCAGCGCCGAGCAGGAACAGAACCGGCGAGGCGATCAGGAACGGCAGGAAGGCGGCGCGCTCGTTGCGGTAGAGCCCAGGCGCCACGAACTTGTAGAGCTGTGTGGCGATCAGCGGAAAGGCGAGCAAGATGCCGCCGAACATGCCGAGCTTGATCTGCGTGAAGAAGAATTCCTGCGGCGCAGTGTAGATCAGGTCGACCTTGGTCGGATCGAGACCGGCCCACGCCGTCGCCCACTGGAACGGCAGCACCAGCAGGTTGAACAGCTGCTTGGCGAAGAAGAAGCAGAACAGGAACGCGACGAAGAAACCGCCGAGCGACCAGATCAGCCGGGAGCGCAGTTCGACCAGGTGATCGAGCAGCGGCGCCGCCGATTTCTCGATTTCGTCGTCTTTCTGGGTCACGACGTGGCTCCGCCAGTCTTTTTATTTGGTGCGGCCGGCTTCTTCGCGGGCGCAGCCTTGCCTGCGGCCGACTTGACTGCGGCCGGCTTGACTGCGGCCGGCTTGGCGGCTGCCGTCTTCGGCGCAGGCTTGGGCGTCACAGGCTTGGATGTAGCGGTTTTTGCTCCGGCAGACTTGGTCGCGACCGTAGCCGACTTCACTGCAACCGCAGGTGTCGCCGCAGGCGCCGCCGCCGGCACGGCTGCGACGGGTTCTGCCGGCGCGTCGGCCTTGGGCTTCGGCTTGGGCGGCTCGAATTTCGGCGGGTTGAACGCGGCCTTAAGCCCGGCCCGCACGTCGTTGCCGGCCGATTCAAGCGGATTCAGCGCCTTCTTGATGTCGGCGGCGGGATTGAGACTCCTGGCGTCCTCGGCGATCTTCTTCAGGTCTTCGAGATCCGCCTCCTTCAGCGCCTCGTCGAACTGCTTGCGGAAATCGCCCGCCATCGTGCGCAGCTTCGACGTCGTCTTGCCGATCGTGCGAAGCATGCCGGGCAATTCCTTGGGACCGACAACCACGATCATCACGATCGCGATCACCAGCATCTCCGTCCAGGCGATGTCAAACATGGCGTCTCAACTCCCGACTGCCCCAGGGCGAGGCTCAGGAAGTCTTGCCGGCCTTTTCCTTGGGCGCGGAAACGGTTTCGTCGGCGCGGTGCTCGACCGTCTTCGCCGGTTCGTCGTCGTCGGACATGCCCTTCTTGAAGCTCTTGATGCCCTTGGCCATGTCGCCCATCAGCTCGGGAATCTTGCCGCGCCCGAACAGGAGCAGCACCACCACGAGGACGATGAGCCAGTGCCAGATCGAGAAGCTACCCATTGTGATCTCTTTCCGTGTTGTCCAAGCCGCTTCGGCGCGGCCTTATGTTGATTTATGCGCTTTCGCCGGTTCTTTCAAACACAAGCACGTCGCTTCCCCTCACCGTAAGCCAAATTTCGTGCTCTGTACCGGACAAAGCGCCGCACCGGACCCGCGCCCGGACCGGCTGCTCCATGCCGGGAACGGCAAGCTCCAGCAGCTCGACCACGCCAAGGAACCGGCGTGATAGCACCCGCGCGGGCGTTTGCCCATGCGTTTGTGAGACGTCGAAGCCGGAAAGTCGCACCGCCACCGTCGCCGGCGCATTGTCGCCAATGCCGGGCGCGGCGAAGCTGCCCAGCGGCGTTTCGACGCGTCCGCCGATTGCGCGTCCGGCAAAGACGTTAAGCTCGGAAAAGAAGCCGGCGGCGAACAGGCTGGCCGGCCGGCCGTAAAGCTCCTGCCCTGTGCCGACCTGGACCAGCCGGCCGTCCTTCAGCAGGGCGATGCGATCCCCCATCCGCATCGCCTCCTCCGCATCGTGGGTGACGACGATCGCCGTCACCCGGCTCTGGCGCAGGATCGCCAGCGTCTCGGCCCGCACCGAGTCCTTCAACCGCGAATCGAGCCCGGAGAACGGCTCGTCCATCAGGAGCACCGCCGGGCGCGGGGCGATGGCGCGCGCAAGCGCGACACGCTGCTGCTCGCCGCCCGAAAGGCTTTGCGGATAGGAATCGGCATAACGCTCCAGGCCGACGCGAGCGAGCGAGATCATCGCCTCCCTGCGCGCCTCCTCGCGCGACAGCGCCGTCAGACCGAAGCGGACGTTTTCGGCAATGGTGAGATGCGGAAACAGGGCGTAGTCCTGAAACACCAGCCCGACGGAGCGCTTTTCGGGCGGCACGAAGATGCCGGGGCCGGCAATCTCGCGATCATTGAGAAGAAGCCGCCCCTTTGTCTGGGTCTCGATGCCGGCAGCGATGCGCAGCAGGGTCGTCTTGCCCGAGCCGGACGGCCCGAGCAGGCACAGCACCTCGCCCGGTTCGGCAACCAGCGAAATGTCGGTGAGCGTCGGCACACCGGCTGAGAATTCGTGGCTTACATGCTCGAAGGCCAGCCGCGCGGCAAAGGAAACGCCCGCCGTTACCCGTCCTGCCGCCTGTGTCACCATTCCCTGCCCTGCCAGCTTGCCCTGCCATGCCAACTTGCGTTGTCGCCAGCGTCCTTATCCCTGCTGGCGTGCCGGGCGCAACAAAGCGTTTGCGCCGCGCGGTCTCAATCGTCGGTGACGCGCGGCGTCAGCAGTCCGAGTTCCTCGAGATCGATATCGGTCAGCGGATCTTCGTCTTCGGTCAAGAGATCGGGATCGGCCGGCGGTTGCGGCACGGAAAAGCCGCTCGGCATGCGTGGCGAAAGAAGCCCGGCGCCTTTCAGTTCGTCTATGCCCGGCAGATCGCGCACCTCCTCCAGCCCGAAATGGTCGAGGAAAGCGTCGGTGGTGCCGTAGGTGACAGGACGGCCCGGCGTTCGACGGCGGCCGCGCAACCGCACCCAGCCGGTTTCGAGCAATGTGTCGAGTGTGCCCTTCGAGGTTTCGACGCCACGAATTTCCTCGATCTCCGCCCGCGTCACCGGCTGATGATAGGCAATGATCGCCAGCACTTCGAGTGCCGCCCGCGACAGCTTCTTCTGCTGCACGGCGTCGCGGCTCATCAGGAAGGCGAGATCGTTCGCCGTGCGAAACGCCCAGCCGCCGCCGACCTGCACGAGATTGACGCCACGCCGTTCATATTGCCGGCGCACCGCCTCCATCATCGCCGGCACATCGGTGCCCTCCGGCAGGCGCGCGGCGAGCGCCCTTGCCGAGACCGGCTCGGCGGAGGCAAAGACGACCGCTTCAGCCATGCGTATCGCCTCGGCGAGATCCGACGATTGCTCGCGGTCTTCTCCCTCCGTGCCATCGAGCATGAACGGAATGACCTTGCCGCCACTCATGACGCGGCCCCTTCCCGCGAACGCACGCGAAGATAGAGCGGCGCGAATGCCGCGTCCTGCCGGACCTCGAGCTGCCCCTCGCGCACCAGTTCGAGACTAGCGGCAAAGGAAGACGCGATCGCCGTCGCCCGCTCGGCCGGCGAGGTGAGATAGCGGATCAGGAACATGTCGAGCGCGGTCCAGTCGCTCAGTTCGCCCACCATTCTCGTCAGGATGTCGCGCGCTTCCTTCAACGACCAGACGCCGCGCTTGGCGATCTGCACGTTGGTCACCGCCTGGCGCTGGCGCTGCGCGGCATAAGCGCTGAGCAAATCATAGAGCGTGGCCGAAAACTCGCTGTGGCGCTCGACGATCACGGTTTCCGGCATGCCGCGCGCGAACACGTCGCGACCGAGCCGGTTGCGGTTGACGAGGCGGGCGGCGGCATCGCGCATCGCCTCGAGCCGCTTCAGGCGGAACTGCAGCACCGCCGCCAGTTCCTCGCCGGTCTCGCCTTCGTCGCCCGGCTGCTTCGGTATGAGCAGCTTCGACTTGAGGAAGGCCAGCCACGCCGCCATGACCAGATAGTCGGCGGCGAGTTCGAGCCGGAGCCGCCGCGCACGCTCGATGAACGCGATGTATTGCTCGGCAAGCGCCAGAACGGAAATGCGCGCGAGATCGACCTTCTGCGTGCGGGCGAGATGGAGCAGCAGGTCGAGCGGTCCCTCGAACCCGCCGACATCCACCACCAGCTCAGGCTCGGAAACGCCCCGTTCCTCGTCCGCCTCGGACCAGAGCTTTTCCAGCGGCGCAGCCTTTGAGTTGCCCTTCGCGTTCAACCGGCTTTCGTCTCCTGAAACGTCGCGATCCTAAAGATACGCTCTCCACGCTTCCATTACTCATTCCACGCATGTCTTGATGCCGCAACCGACCCCGCTTTGGCGGACATGCGTCAGGCCACCGCCTCGAACAGGGCGGCGAATTCCGCCCGGACATCGTCCTCGCGCGCGCCGTCATCGGCATCGAGGCCGACGACCGCCCGCTCCGCGCGCCGCAGCGTCTCGCCGGAAAGAACCGGCGCCACCTCGGCAACGGCGCGCATTTCCTCCATCAGGCCGTTGCAGTGAAGAACGACATCGCAGCCGGCCGCAAGGATTGCCTGCGTCCTTGAGGCGAAATCCCCAGAAAGCGCCTTCATCGAGACGTCGTCGCTCATCAGCAGGCCGTCGAAACCGATCTCGCCGCGAATGACGTCCTCGATCGCCCGGGGCGAGGTCGTCGCCGGCCGGTCCGCGTCGACCGCCGTGTAGACGACATGAGCGGTCATCGCCATCGGCGCATCGTTGAGCGCCTTGAAGGGAGGAAAATCATGCGCGCGCAGTTCATCAAGCGACGCATCGACCACCGGCAGATGGTGATGGCTGTCGGCGCAGGCCCGTCCATGGCCCGGAATGTGCTTGATTACCGGCAGGACGCCGCCGGCCTGCAGGCCCTCCATGGCGGACCGGCCCATCGCGGCAACGATGCCCGGCTCCTTGCCATAGGCGCGGTCGCCGATGACGTCGTGCGCGCCCTCGACCGGAACGTCGAGTACCGGCAGGCAATCGGCGTTAAGACCGCAGCGCAGGAGATCGAAGGCGTGCAGCCGCGACATCAGCCAGGCAGCGCGCAAGCCTGCCGCGGCATCATGGCGATAGAGCGCGCCGAGCGCGGCCCCCGTCGGATAGTTCGGCGCGAGCGGCGGGCGCAGGCGCTGCACGCGTCCACCCTCCTGATCGACGAACACCGGCGCATCCGCGCTGCCCGCGCAATCGCGCATCGCGGCGACAAGATCGCGAAGCTGCGCCACGCTCTCGATGTTGCGGGCAAAGACGATGAACCCCCATGGCCGCTCGTCGCGGAAAAAGGCTTTCTCGTCAGGCGTCAGCACCGTTCCCGATGCACCGAGGATAACTGCTTTTGATTCGCTCATGGCGGGAATCATAGCCGCAAGCCGGGTTTTGCGCATCCGGGATCGAAAAGACGAAGCCGCCGCGTGCGGGACGCAGCGGCTTCATGGTTTTCGGTTCGATGGCCTCAGCGCGAGACGAAGCAGCTTCCGCCCGCCGCCTTGTAGCGGGTGCAAAGCTGGATGGCCTCGTCGCGGCTCGAAGCCGGGATACGCACCCGGTAATAGGTGCCCCTGCCCTCGATGTCAGCGCGGACGATGTTGACGCCACGGCCTTCGAGCACGCTGCCATAGCGCCGGGCGAGGTCCTGATAGGTGGATTGCGCGCCCTCGGCGGTCGGCTGTGACGCAACCTGCATCGACCACTCGCTGGTCGCGCCGGCCGGCGCGGCCGCTGCGGGCGCGGAAACCGGCGTCGCCGCCGGAGCGGGAGCCGGAGCGGCCGGCCGCTGGGCCGCCGGTGCGGCCGGACGTGCCGGTGCGGCAGCCTGGGGTTCGGCGCGCTGGGTCGGGACAACGGCAACCGTCTGCGGCGTGTCGACGGTCGGACCCTCGTCGATTTCCGCTGCCGGTGGCACCGGCTGCAGCGGCCCTGCGGCGACAAGCGTTTGATCAAGCGTCTGCACCGGCGCCTGAACCGGCGGGATAGCTTCCGCCGTCGGCGCAGGCTCGATTTCCTCGCGCGGCACCATCGTGCCGTCGGGGCGTACAACCATCGTGCGGACGCGGCGCGGGGTGACCATCGCGGTTTCCTCAGCGGCAAGCGGCGCGGAACTGTCGGGCTCGATGCGGTCTTCGGACTTCACCAGCCCGGCATCCGCCTCATCGTCGATACCGGGCGCCAGCGCGGCCGGTTCCTGCACGGGAGCGGTGCGCGATGCGACGTCGACAGGCTCCTCGGTGGAAGAAATGAGCGTTTCCTGCGCGGGCGCGGCGCTGGGCGATCCGCCGGCGACACGCTGGTAAACCTCGTTGTTCTGGTTCGGAACCGTGGTGCCGCCCGGGTTTTCCGGGCGAACCTTGATCGGATCGGTGTCGGCCTTCACCAGCGCCGGCGTATCGGAACCGCCACCGAACATCGACATGCCGAACACGCCAAGCCCGCCGAGAACGGCAACGCCGGCGATCGCGGCCGCAACCATAAGGCCACGGCGACGCGGCGCGGGCCGTGCCTCTTCGTCGTCGTAAACGGAACTGGAAATTTCCTTCTCCAGATCGCTTTCATAGTCGAGGTCGGAATCCGGGAAAGCCTGCGCCGCCTGCCATTGGGCATCGTCGAGCATATAGGGCTGCATGTCGGGCGCCGGCGCGGGGCGCGAAGCCATCGCCGAAACCACCACGGCGGCGGCAGTGGCCGGAGCAATCGCCGGCGACGGCTCCTCCCGGCCGAGGTCGCCGAAAACGTCGGCGAAATCGGCTTCGAAATCGTCGAAAGGAGTGGCCGGAGCGGTCTGCGCCGACTCATAGTGGATTTCCGGTATATCGAGATCATCGACCACCGGTTGAACGGATTCGGAAACCTCGACGGTCTCAATGTCGGGCAGCACGGCGCTTGCGCGCACCGTCGCAGGGTGGGCCGGCGCGGCCGTTTCACCTTCGAAGCTCAGATCGAAATCGAACTCGTCGCCGAGAAGATCGGTCAGTTCATCGTGATCGCCGGTTGGCTCCTGGGCATCATAGGAGACCGGTGCGGCCACGCCTGTCGGCTCGACAAACGGCTCCTCCTGCGGCGAATAACCGGACTGGGAGGCGAGCGGCGGCGCGTAGGATGACGGCACATAGTCAGGCTGGGATGGGGCTTTGGGTTCCACACTATCGGCCGAGGCGGCAATGGCGGAGGAAGCCGAGGATTGCCCCGACGCGAAATTGGCGCGGCCATAGCTGCCGAAGGGAGACGCGGCAGTCTGGTGTGGTGCGACGACAGGCGCGGGAGGCGGTGTGACGGGATCGTCGGCAAGCAGGAGGCCAAGCTCCTCTTCAAGGCTGAGGCCCTGCGGGGAGGAAGGTTCCTCGGGCGCAGACGGCACGGGGTCGGAATGAAGCTCTTCGCGGACTTCCAGCACATCAGGGAACGATGCGGGAGCCGAAATTTCTTCCGGCTCAAAAGCGCGCGGCATGATCTTCATCGCACCCTGCGCGGCACTCGCTTCAAGCTCCTTTTCGAGAAGATCGAGGTCGAATTCGGCGTCTGCGGTCCAGTATTCTTCCGCTTCGCTCGAATCCGGCGCCGTGAAATCGGCTGTCGCCTGCCCCGGTTGGGCTGCGGGTCCGGCGCCGTAATCGTCCCAGCGGGATTGCGTCGCAACCGCTGCCGATTCAGGTTCCGCCCTTACGGCTTCGGCATCGCCGGCATGCAGTTCGCGTTCGAGGGTGTCATCGATATCTGCGGCGAGGTCCAACGCCAGATCGTCGACGAGATCTATCGGCGCATAGGCATCATCTCTGCCGGCATCAGCCGCAAATGGTTCAGCAGGCTGCACGGAGGGCGCGGCCACGGCCGGCTCGGGCGCAAGCTCATTGGCGAAGAAATCGTCGAAGGCATCGTCCAGCGAGGCGGGGGCCGTTTCCTCGTCGGCAACGGCCTCCTCGCGCCAGTCGGCGACCGGCGCCTGATCGTCTACTGCCTCGGTCGGCTGATCGTCGAAATCGAAAAAATCGAAATCGCCCGCCAGTTCCCGTTCGAGGTCGATCGTGAAATCATCCGCGGCCACGCTGGCGGCGGCCGTCGCCGTAACGGAAGCTGGCGCAGGCTGCTGCGCCGGCTCGCTCACGCGCGGATCGTGGCCCATGATACGCGTCAGTTCCGCGAACGGATCGTTCTCGGAAAACTCCGCGTAATCGTCGCGTCGGACGTGGTTGGTGTCTGCCATGCTTTTTCCCACACTCTAACTCGGTCGGACGCCGGCGACGTCACTTGGGGTTGGCCCTTACCAAGGCATTGTGGGTAAAAGGTGACAGGCATTGGCAGCCGCCGGATCACGCCGCCGCTCCGGTGAAGCGGCGGCGTGATCCGGTTCCTGCCCTGTCGCGCTCCCTG